>NZ_VCMY01000014.1:0-117018 GCF_005924235.1 Mycobacterium sp. DBP42 | reverse complement strand
CTCCCTGGTGTGATGGTGTCTTTGGACGGACAATCCATCGATACCGGGAGTTCCGCTGTCCTACTGGCACCCCGCACGGCGTGTCACACTTGCCACACCAGTCACACACCTAACTGCGCGGCATTGGCGCTAGTGAGCGGCTAGATGACCCGGGTCGTCCTGGGTTCGGCATCGACGGGCCGGCTTGGCGTTCTGCGCCAGGCCGGCCTCGATCCGTTGGTGGTGGTTTCCGGTGTCGACGAGGACGCCGTGATGGCGTCGTTGGCCGGTGCCCCGCCTGAGCAGATGGTGAGCGGGCTCGCCGCGGCCAAGGCCGACGAGGTGTTCGCGCACCTGCCCGCGGCGATCGCCGGTGACTGCGTCGTGATCGGCTGTGACTCGATGCTGCTTCTCGACGGGCAGTTGTGTGGCAAGCCAGGAGATGTCGGCACCGCTCGACGGCAGTGGCAGACGATGGCGGGCCGGACGGCCCAGCTGTACTCCGGTCATGCCGTGCTGGTGGTCCGTGACGGGTCGGTCGTCCATCGCGCCGCCGACACCGGCATCACCGCGGTTCGTTTCGGCTCACCCACCGACGCGGACCTGCAGGCTTATCTCAACAGCGGCGAACCACTCGGTGTCGCAGGCGGTTTCACGCTTGACGGCCTGGGCGGCTGGTTCATCGACAGCATCGACGGCGACCCGTCCAATGTGATCGGGTTGAGCCTGCCGCTGCTGCGCCGAATGCTGGCCGCGGCCGGTCTGTCGGTGGCGCAGCTCTGGAAAAGTTCGGCGGACACTGCCTAAGCCGTACGTGCAACTCGCGCCCTTCCGGCCGAACCAGCCGTGGCGATACGCCCGCCTGAAGTCCGCCCCCGAGGTCGAGCACGTGATGCTCGAACCATGCTCTGCGACCTGCGAGATCGGTTGCCACCGTGTTCATCCCGGCCCCTTCTGGGTGGAGCGGGTGTCGTAGCCGTTGCGACTCAAGCAGTTCGGTTCCGCTCCGCCATTGCCCGCAACTTTCGGTGCCCGCCGGTGCGCGCAGTGATCAAATTGCAACCTTTTTGTGTGGCGCCACGCCGCGCCGATGTCGCGGATAGTCTCAACCACCGGTTGACACTGGGCCGATGCCAGTCGAAGAAACAATGTGGGATGTTCGCGTGGCACGCGACTTCGAGACATGCGACCTGGAGCGGCTGCGCGCCGCATTCGCCGACATCATCGCCAAACGCCTGTCGCCGGGCAAGCGGCTGCTGCGCGTGGTGACCTGGTCTCAGAACGGCGGCTCTCTCTTCCGCGCCAACAATGGCGCCCGCCGCTTTGCCGTGGCCTACGAGGTCGCGTTCACCGCGTAGCCGGCGATACGCGCGGTCCGGACACTGCTCCGCCACCGATGCCGGGACCGACGGTACGCTCTTGGTGTGCCGCTGCCTGCAGATCCCAGCCCAACTCTTGCCGAGTACGCCCATCCGGAGCGCCTGGTCACCGCCGACTGGCTGGCCAGCAACCTGGGTCGGCCCGGTTTGGCCATCGTCGAGTCCGACGAGGACGTCCTGCTGTATGACACCGGCCACATCCCGGGCGCGGTGAAGATCGACTGGCATCTCGACCTCAACGACCCCAATGTGCGTGACTACATCAACGGTGAACAGTTCGCCGAGTTGATGGACCGCAAGGGCATCAGCCGCGACGACACCGTCGTCATCTACGGCGACAAGAGCAACTGGTGGGCCGCGTACGCGCTGTGGGTGTTCACCTTGTTCGGCCACCCCGATGTGCGCCTGCTCGACGGCGGACGCGACCTGTGGGTCTCCCAAAGCCGTGACACCACCCTTGAGGTGCCCATCCGGCAGTCCAGCGATTATCCGGTGGTGGAGCGCAACGACGCCCCGATCCGCGCCTATCGAGACGACGTGCTCGCCATCCTCGGTAAGCAGCCGTTGATCGACGTCCGCTCGCCCCAGGAGTACACCGGCGAGCGCACCCACATGCCCGACTACCCCGAAGAGGGTGCGCTGCGCGGCGGACACATCCCCACCGCGAAGTCGATCCCGTGGGGCAAGGCCGCCAGAGACAACGGGCAGTTCCGCAGCCGCGCCGAACTCGCGGAGCTCTACGGCTTCCTCAAACCCGACGACGAGACGGTGGTGTACTGCCGGATCGGCGAGCGCTCCAGCCACACGTGGTTCGTGCTGACCCACCTGCTCGGGCTGCCCGGCGTGCGCAACTACGACGGCTCGTGGACCGAATGGGGCAACGCGGTGCGGGTCCCGGTGGCCGTCGGCCCCGATGCAGGCCAGGCCCCAGGCGCCTCATGAGTTCGATGCCGGCCGCCCTGGCAGAGGTCGTCTCCGACTTCCAGGAGGTGGCCGGCCAGGACAAGCTCCAGCTGCTGTTGGAGTTCGCCAACGAGCTGCCGCCCTTGCCGAGTCATCTCGAAGAGGCGGCCATGGAACCCGTTCCGGAGTGCCAGTCGCCGTTGTTTCTCGACGTCGACGCCTCCGACCGGGACAAGGTGCGGTTGTTCTTCAGCGCGCCACCGGAGGCGCCGACGACACGCGGGTTCGCCGCGATCCTTGCGGCCGGCCTGGACGGCCAGCCTGCCGATGACATCCTGGCGGTGCCCGACGACTTCTACACCGCACTGGGACTGGCCGCGTTGATCAGCCCGCTGCGGCTGCGGGGCATGTCGGCGATGCTGACGCGGATCAAGCGGCGGTTGCGCGGGGCCTGACCGGCCGCGCGGATTCGTCCGCCCCGGTCCTTTGCCCGCAACTGTGATCCGTTCCGCTCCAGCAGGATTCACAATCGAACAGCACGACAGGAATGGCCGGAGGTGCCCGACGTTGCGCGAACGTACCGATCGATGCGAGCCCGCAGCCGACCCACCGGATGCGTGTCGGCTGAGCCGATGTGACCCCGCGAGCCGGGACGGCAAATTGGCACGTCAACAGCGGCGATGCGTCCATGGGCGGAAATCGGCCAAAACCTACTCACCGGTAACCGATACCGGATTGGGAAGCCTCAAGGTGCGCCGCATAAACTGCCCGCGATAGATTCTTAAAGACGTTTCTTAGAGAACTGCCGAGGAGGCACCGTGGCCAACCACGCCAGCTCAAAGATCTCCAAGGTGCTGGTCGCCAATCGCGGGGAGATCGCGGTCCGGGTGATCCGTGCCGCCAAAGACGCCGGACTTACCAGCGTGGCCGTGTATGCCGAGCCGGACGCCGACGCACCGCACGTGCGGCTCGCCGACGAAGCTTTCGCCCTGGGGGGACAGACCTCAGCCGAGTCCTACCTGGTCTTCGAAAAGATCCTGGACGCCGCAGCGAAGTCCGGCGCGAACGCCATCCACCCGGGCTACGGCTTCCTGTCGGAGAACGCCGACTTCGCCCAGGCCGTGCTCGATGCGGGGTTGATCTGGATCGGGCCGAGCCCGCAGTCCATCCGCGATCTCGGTGACAAGGTCACCGCGCGCCACATCGCCGCCCGCGCTCAGGCACCGCTGGTGCCGGGCACCCCGGATCCGGTCAAGGACGCCGACGAGGTCGTGGCGTTCGCCAAGGAGTACGGCGTGCCGGTCGCGATCAAGGCCGCCTTCGGCGGTGGCGGCCGCGGCATGAAGGTGGCCCGCACCATCGAGGAGATCCCCGAGCTGTTCGAGTCGGCGACCCGTGAGGCCGTTGCCGCGTTCGGTCGCGGCGAGTGCTTCGTCGAGCGCTACCTGGACAAGCCGCGTCACGTCGAGGCCCAGGTGATCGCCGATACGCACGGCAACGTCGTCGTCGCCGGTACCCGCGACTGCTCGCTGCAGCGCCGCTTCCAGAAGCTGGTCGAGGAGGCCCCGGCCCCGTTCCTCACCGACGCGCAGCGCAAGGAGATCCACGAGTCGGCCAAGCGGATCTGCAAGGAGGCCGGATACTACGGCGCCGGCACCGTCGAGTACCTGGTCGGCCAGGACGGCCTGATCTCCTTCCTTGAGGTCAACACCCGTCTGCAGGTGGAACACCCGGTCACCGAGGAGACCTCGGGCATCGACCTGGTGCTGCAGCAGTTCAAGATCGCCAACGGCGAAGCCCTGGACATCACCGAGGATCCGACCCCGCGCGGCCACTCGTTCGAGTTCCGGATCAACGGTGAGGACGCCGGCCGCGGCTTCCTGCCCGCGCCCGGCCCGGTGACCAAGTTCGAGCCCCCGACGGGCCCCGGTGTCCGCATGGACTCCGGTGTGGAGTCCGGTTCGGTGATCGGCGGTCAGTTCGACTCGATGCTGGCCAAGCTGATCGTCACCGGTGCCACCCGCGAAGAGGCCCTGGCCCGCTCGCGCCGTGCGCTGGCCGAGTTCAACGTGGAGGGCCTCGCGACGGTCATCCCGTTCCACCGGGCCGTGACCGCCGACCCCGCCTTCATCGGTGACGGCGAGAAGTTCGACGTGCACACCCGCTGGATCGAGACCGAGTGGGACAACACCGTCGAGCCGTTCACCGGCGGGGACCCGATCGAGGAAGAGGACACCATTCCTCGCCAGACCGTGGTCGTCGAGGTCGGCGGACGCCGCCTCGAGGTGTCGCTGCCCGGTGACCTGGCGCTCGGTGGTGGTGGCGGTGGCGCTGCCGCCGGTGTCGTGCGCAAGAAGCCCAAGGCCCGCAAGCGTGGCGGCGCAGGCGGCGCAGCGGCCTCGGGCGACTCGGTGACCGCACCGATGCAGGGCACCGTGGTCAAGGTGGCCGTCGAAGAAGGCCAGGAAGTGGCCGCGGGTGACCTCGTGGTGGTGCTGGAGGCCATGAAGATGGAGAACCCGGTGACGGCCCACAAGGACGGTGTCATCACCGGTCTGGCCGTCGAAGCCGGTGCCGCCATCACCCAGGGCACCGTGATCGCCGAAATCAAGTAGATCTTTCGCCCCGAGTGGCCACTTGTGGCACGGATTCTGTTGAATCTTGTGTCATAAGTGGCCATTCGGCATTTCTGAGTTCGGCACCGTGGAGGTCTTGTGGAACCTGTGGAGATCAACAACGGCCAGTGGTATCTGCGCGGGCTGCGCGCCGATGACCGGGTCGACGACCGGCCGGCACTCACCGACTTGGGCGAGGACGACTTGGACTACGTTCACGACGCCGCAGACGGCTGGGCCGACGACACCCGCTACACCTGGGCCGTGTGCGAACCGACCACCGGTGAACTGCTCGCCGAGGTCATCCTCGATCCCGTCACCGGTTTCCTGAGCAGCCGGGGCCGCCCCGGCTTCGAGGATGCCGCTGCCATCTCGGAGGACACCGTGCGGCGCTACGCCACGCAGGTGCTCGGACTGGAGGTGCACACGTGAGCACGCCCGCAAGCCCCAAAGTCGTCACGGTCACCGGTGCCGCCGGCCAGATCGGCTACGCCGCGCTGTTCCGCATCGGGGCGGGTGCCCTGCTCGGTCGCGACGTCCCGGTCAAGCTGCGGCTGCTGGAACTGCCGTCGGCGATCCGCGCGGCCGAAGGCGTGGTCATGGAACTGGTCGACAGCGCGTTCGACGGGCTGGTCGACATCGAGATCCATGACGATCCGGTGCGGGCGTTCGACGGTGTCGACGTCGCACTTCTGGTCGGGGCCAGGCCACGCAGCAAAGGCATGGAACGTGCTGACCTGTTGGCCGCGAACGCCGCGATCTTCGCCGAGTCCGGCAAGGCGCTGAACTCCGGCGCGGCCGGTGATGTGCGCATCGTCGTGGTCGGCAATCCGGCGAACACCAACGCCTTGGTGGCCTCGGCCCACGCCCCCGACATCCCCGCCGAGCGGTTCACCGCGCTCACCCGGCTCGACCACAACCGCGCCGTCGCCGCCCTGGCTGCGCACGCCGGCGTGCACGTCACCGACGTGTCGCGGGTGACGGTGTGGGGCAACCACTCGCCGACCATGTACCCGGACATCTTCCACGCGGTCATCGACGGGCGGCCGGGTTCCGACTACGCGGCCGACACCGATTGGCTCACCCAGGAGTTCATCCCGACCGTCGCTGCCCGCGGCACCGCGATCATCGAAGCTCGTGGCACCTCTTCGGCCGCGTCGGCCGCCAACGCGGCCATCGACCACGTCCGCGATTGGGTCGACGGCACCGACCCCGACGACTGGACATCGGTGGCCCTGCCCTCCCCCGGCGTCTACGGAGTGCCGGAAGGGGTGGTCGCCTCGCTGCCGGTGCGCGCGGTGGACGGCGCGTGGCAGATCGTGGAGGGCCTGGAGGTCAACGAATTCTCCCGGGCCCGAATCGACGCGTCGGTGGCCGAGTTACTCGAGGAGCGCCACGCTGTCGAACAGCTCGGCCTGCTCTAGCAGTCAGCGTTCATCGATGTCGAGGCCGGTGGCCAGGTCAGCGCATTCGACGGCGATGACGTCGTCGCGGCCACCGAGAAACGCCCGGGCCCCCTGGTCGCCGTGCAATGTCGCGGTCAGCTCCGCGAGGTGCCTGCGGGCCATCACGACGGGGTGACCGGGGCGGCCGCCGTAAACGGCACGGGCCAGGCCCGAATCGGAGCCACGTGCCGCACCCAGGACCCGTGCCACCACCTCGGCGCCGACATCGGGGGTGTCGACGGTGTGCAAGACGGCCCAGCCGGCCGGGCCGATGGCCGCCAGCCCGTCGCGCACCGATGCGCTCATGCCGTCGGCCCAGCGGGTGGCGACCACCGCGCGCGCGGGCGCCGGCACCTCGACCACCGCCGCACCCAGCACCACGATCACCTCGTCGCAGCCGCCGCCGTCGAGCGCGGCGACGGCCCGAGCGAGCCAATCCCCTTCTTCGGCAAGAACTTTCGGCATCCCGAACCGACTCCCCGCGCCGGCGGCCAGCAGCACCCCGGCAACTGCATCGGAGTTCGGCATGCCAACAGTCTGACCTGGAACCATAAGAATCCACTCAGACGATTGTCCGCCGACATTGATCGCGGTAGGGTCCGTTACAGGTTGAGTTCACAGCCGCAGCGGGCGTCATCGACATACGCGCGGGGACTCCCACCGTTGCCGATCGACGCCGCACCAACAGTACGAATACATGTATTACGACTGATGGAGCTACCGATGACCGCTATTTCGACGAGCGTACCGATCGACCGGACCGACGATTCCCCGGCCGCCTTCGCCACCCGCTGGCTGCCGCCGTCAACGGCGGTGATCAGCGCCCGCGGCGAGATCGACGCCGTCAACGCAGCCGATTTCGCCGACTACGTGTCGCACCACATTGCCAGGGCCGAGCGGGTCGCAATCGACCTCAGCGAGGTCGACTTCTTCGGCACCGCAGGGTTTTACGCCCTTACCGACATCGAGGTGCGCTGCTCGGCCTCGGATGTCGAATGGGTGGTGGTACCCAGCAAAGCAGTGAACCGGCTGCTGCGCGTCTGCGACCCGGATTCGGCGTTGCACACGTGCTACAGCGTGGCCGCGGCACTGTCCACATTGAACGGCAAGGCCGCGCTACTGCAGCTGGTCACGAAGTCGCGCTAGCGATTTCGCCAACAGCCTCGAGACGTGCATCTGCGAGACACCGACACGCTCGGCGATCTGCGTCTGCGTCATGGACTCGAAGAACCGGAGCAACAGGACCGTGCGTTCCCGCTCGGGCAACTGCGCGAGCAATGGCCGCAGGGTTTCCCGATTGTCGATCTGGTCCAGACCGGCGTCGTCGTCGCCGAGCGTGTCGACAATCGCCGGCGCGTCCTCGTTCCCCCCGCCTCCGCTGTCGATGGACAGCGTGTTGTACGAGCTTCCCGCGACCAGGCCTTCGATCACCTCTTCGCGGTCCATGTCGAGTTCTTCGGCCAGCTCGGAGGCGGTGGGGGCCCGGCCCAGCCGCTGAGACAGCTCCGCCGTGGCCGAGCCGAGTCGCAGATGCAGCTCCTTGAGCCGCCGCGGCACCTTCACCGACCAGCTGTTGTCCCTGAAGTGGCGCCTGACCTCCCCCATGATCGTCGGCACCGCGAAGGACACGAAGTCTGATCCGGCCTCGACATCGAACCGGTTGACCGCATTGACCAGGCCGACCCGCGCCACTTGCGTCAAGTCTTCGCGTGATTCGCCGCGGCCGTCGAACCGCCGCGCGATGTGGTCGGCGAGCGGCAGACACCGCTCGACGATCCGCTCACGTTGACGCTCGTAAGCCGACGAGTCCTCGGGCATTCCGCTGAGTTCGCGAAACATTTCGCGAACGTCCGCATATTCGGACGTCACCGCAGCAGGCTCGCTCGTCTCGTCGTGAGGGTGATGCCGGACACCTGACCGGCTTCGGGCCCGTCCCCGTCGGTGAACGTCTTGACCTCGTCGGTCAGGGAACTCAAGACGTGCCAGCTGAAGCTGCCCGGCTCGACCACCGCGGAACCGGTGCAGGTGGTCGAGGCGGTGATCACCACCGCATCCTCGCTCGGGTCGACGATCAAACGCAGGCTCGAATCCGGGACGGCGGCCCGGATCAACGCTGTGCAGGCCTCGTCCACCGCCAGCCGCAGGTCGGCGACAACGTCGAAATCGAGGTCCTCGAACGCTGCGACGGCGGCGACAAGTGTGCGCACCACGGCCAGGTTCTCCAGCCTGGCCGCGACCCGAATCTCCACCGACCGCTCTCCACGGCTCGACGGCATGGACTGGCCCTGTTCGTCGGCCATTTCACCTCCCGGCATCTCGGATCGACAGTATCCCAACTGGGACCCTAGTCTCACGAGACCGCTCTGCTGATGACGCTCGCGCGGTGTTGAATCACAACGCTCCGAGCAGTTTCCACCGGACGCGCGCCGGGCCTGCCCCGGTGGCTCGATGTCGGTCTCGCCATTGACACTATCGTTCCCTTCTGCGCCCAGACAGGAACCCGCCTGCGACGCCCGGGCCAGGGATGCCCGCCCGGACGCAACCCGAAACCTGCGACTGGCATGGGATCATCGACAGTATGGATCCGGACCGTCCCGAGCTGGATCAGCGGTGGGACCAGACCGCTCGCCACGAAACGGAAGCGGAGCGGCTGGACCGCAACTGGAGCAGCCTGCTGCAGGAGCTGAGGGTGGTGCAAACCGGCGTTCAACTGCTGACCGGACTGCTGCTGACTCTGCCTTTCCAGGAACGGTTCTCGATGCTCGACGGACCGATGCGGGTCCTCTACCTCGCGACGGTCGCGTGTTCGTCAGCTGCCACCGCACTGCTGGTGGCACCTGTCGGCATGCACCGCCTCCTGTTCCGCAGGCATCGGCTGAACCTGCTCGTCTCGGCCGCCCACCGTTGTGCATTCCTCGGGCTGGTGTTGCTGGGCCTCGCGATGACCGGGGTCACCGAGCTCATCTTCGACACCGTCGCCGGACGTGAGGCCGGCGTGATCGCAGGGGCGGTCGCCCTGCTGACGTTCGTGGGTGTCTGGCTGCTGCTGCCGCTGGTGATGCGGCTGGGTCACCCGATGTCGTCGGGCTCGTCAGTCGAACTCGGCGTGCAGCGCAGCCAGTAGCGGCTTGGCGGCCTCGTCCAGGAATCGCTGCTGCCCCTCGTCGCCGATCTGGACCAAGGCGATGTCGGTGAATCCCGCGTCGAGATAGGGGGCCACGGCCGCAACGATCGCGTCCAGGTCTGGTCCGCACGGAATGGATTCGGCCACATCGTCGGGGCGCACAAACTGCGTCGCCGCCGCGAATCCGGCCGGGGTGGGAAGATCGGCGTTGACCGCCCAGCCGCCGGCGAACCAACGGAACTGGTCATGGGCGCGTTGTACGGCGGCGTCTCGATCGGGATCCCAGCACACCGGTATCTGCCCGATGACGCGTCCCTCGGGCAGCACGCCGGTGGCCTGCCGGCGCTGCTGCCAGTCTTCGACGATCGCCCGGTCGGGCGCGACGTTGATCAGATGGTCGGCGGACACCGCCAGTTTTTCGACGGACTTCTCGCCGGTCATCGAGACGGCAACGGTCACCGGGATTTCCGGTACATCCCAGATGCGCGCCGAGGCCACTTCGAAGAACTCCCCGGTGAAGTCGATCAGCTCTCCGCTGAGTAGTTCTCGGATCAGCTTGATCGCCTCCGCCAGCATGTCGAGGCGACGCTCGACCGTCGGCCAACCCTGACCGACGACGTGCTCATTGAGGTTCTCGCCGCTGCCCAGCCCGAGGGTGAACCGCCCTTCGGACAGGATCTGCACGGTGGCCGCCTGCTGGGCGACGATCGCTGGGTGGTACCTGATCGTCGGGCAGGTCACGTAGGAGTACAGGTCGACGGAGTGAGTGGCATGGGCTACCGCCCCCAGTACCGGCCAGGCGTTGGGAGCGTGCCCCTGACTGGCCAGCCACGGGCTGTAGTGGTCGCTGCTGACCTCGAAGTCGAAGCCGACCTGCTCTGCTGACACCGCATAGTCGACCAGCTCTCGCGGGCCGCTCTGCTCGGTCATCAAGGTGTATCCGAATCTGGCCATGCCGCTGGGATAACCCGTGCAGAACTCCACGAAACTGGGTATGCGAACCCAATGACGGAATCACAGACTCTGCAGACACAGCACAATGGTGGGCGGCGAACACGGTTTTCGATGACCTGGGTACTGGTGGTGCTGACCATCCCGGCGGCCATCGCGGTGTTTTTGTACGGCATGGGTGCGGTGATGAGCATGGCCGGCTGCACCGGCGAGGTCTGCGCGAACAAGGGTCCGGGTGAATTCTGGTTCGGGGTCCTGTTCTACGGCGCGCCGGTGGTGCCGATCGTCACCATCGCCATATCCATCTTCACCGCACGGATGCGGTACGGAATCCTGGTACCGATAGTCGGGTTGGCGCTGCTGGCAATCGATTTCGCGATACTCGCACTCACGTTCTGAGCAGTGAACGGCTCAGCACGGTGCCGGCCGTCAGCTGCTCGGCCGCTGGCGCATCACCCCGGGATGGTCTGTGTACCAGCGTTCCTCGATGCGACGCACCCTCATGTGCTCGAGGGCGAGCCACATCGATCCGATGATGAAGCCGGCCGCAGAAAGCGTGCCGACGGTCAGGCCGACGTCGGGGTGGCCGGTGGCGAATGCCGCCAGGGTCCCGACGAACAGCACCAGCCCCACGAAGATGAGTATCAGCGCAGGCATGATGACGTTGTCCTTCATCGACTCGCCGGCATGCGGCCGGGTTGTCCGGGCGTGGTCAACTGGGTCCTTTGGGCCGTGCATGGCTGCTCCTTCCGCCATTACTCGCACCACGTGCTGTCTCCACGGTAGAACTCCGTGGCTCCGCTGGCGAGAAAAACCGTCAGATTGTCGACCGACGCTCCGGCTCCAGCTCCGATGACGATCAGTGGTTTCGGAGCATCCCGATCAGCTCGCGCTTGTTCTTGTCAGAATATCCTTTGATACCAAGCTCTTTCGCCCGGTGACGCAGGTCGTCGACTTTCCAGTCCTCGTAGGATCCGGATTTGCCGCCCGAACGCCCGACATTCGAACGCCCCCTGGCGGCAGCGGCATTGGAGATCCGCGCGGCTTTCTCCTTCGAGTTTCCTTCGTCCCGAAGTTCCTCGTAGAGCTTCTCGTCCTTGATCGACGGATTCGGCATCAAGCACCTCCCTTGTTGTTGCCAACTGTCGCGACGGCGTTGTCGGCGCCGTCCGCGTCAATACCAGCTTCGCCGGCCCGCGACCGGCCGCCCGATCGCCCCGAGTAGCCAGAACACACCCCCGATGACCAGCAGGACCACGCCGATCACCCAGAGCAGATACATGTCGAGGATCAAGCCGAGAATGAGCAGAACCGCACCGAGAACAATCATGGCGACCTCAATTCAATGCCGCGATGGATTCCATCGCGCTGGGTTGCGGTAGACGGCACTCCTGGACCTTCGGGTTGACGCCCGCATAGTTGAGCGGCCCGGCAAGGACTGTGAGCGCGACGGCACCGGCGGTCGCGCAGTTAGTTGATCCACCATGGAAATAGTCGCGCTGCCAGGCTGCCACCACGCCGATGATCAGCCAGATGAGCACGAGTGTCCCGAATAATCCACCAAGTCTCATGGCATGCCATGTACCCGCTTACGCGCAGGTCAAACTTTCGGACTCGACCGGCACCATGGGTAAGCGTAGACTTACGGTTCGTGGTGACTTACCCAGCAAGCGATCCATGGGCCGCCCTGGCCGACGGGAGTCGCCGGGCCATCGTCCGGCGACTCGCTGTGGGCCCGATGGCAGTGGGCGAGCTGGCCCGCGAACTCCCGATCAGCCGTCCGGCGGTTTCACAACATCTCAAAGTGCTGAAATCAGCCGGGCTCGTCGGCGATCGGGCCGCCGGAACACGCCGCGTCTACCACGTCGATCCAGCCGGTATCGCGGCACTTCGTGCCGAGCTGGACAGCTTCTGGAGCCAGGCTCTGGAGGCGTACAAGGACCTCGTCGAACAGGAGGCACAGCCGACATGAAACCCACAGCAGCCGCACCCGTCCGAAAGAGCATCGTCGTCAATGCGGCCGCGGACCGGGCTTTCACCCTGTTCATCGACCGGTTCGACGCGATCAGCCGCGCGAACACAACCTGCTCGCGGTACCGGTGGCGCAGCCCCGAGGGCGCCGCCCGGACCCGCGTCGAGCTGGAACACCGTTACCTCGACGCGGTCACCGGAGAAGTGCAGGAGGTGCCGCAATGAACACCGAACCGTCCCTGATGGACCTCGCCCACGACGAGCGCGCCGACCTTGCGGATCTTCTGGCCACCCTGACACCTCAGCAATGGCAGACCGAGTCCCTGTGCGCGGGGCGGACTGTGAAAGACGTTGTGGCCCAAGTCATCAGCTACGAGGAGCTGGGGTGGGCCGGGCTGCTCAAGCGGTTCAGCAACGGACGGATCCTGCGCGCCAACGACATCGACTGGGAGCACGACAGCGGACCCGAGGTCACCGGCACGGGTGAAGCACTACTGATGGCCATGACGGGCCGTCGACAAGCCGCCGAGGAGCTCACCGGCGCCGGTGCGGAAGTCCTGCGCGGCCACCTCTGAGACAGATCGAATACCTTTGTCCGGCAATGACTTCCAAATCCCGGAAACGCCCCCGCGGGGAACCGGCCGGCCGCCGGGCGGCCGGTGTGGCGCATGTGGCCAACGTGACCTGAGGATAATAAGAAACCCGTGATCAATTGTTCACGACCATGCCTGGGCGTAGAGTCCAAGGCAGGTTGAGTTCACAGCCGCCCCGGAATCGTCATCGGGTGCAGGGTCGTGACACCCCCTGTATCCAGGGGTTTTGAGCCCACAGAGCCTGAGAGTGACGTGACCACAGTATTTCTACTGAGGAGTCACCGATGTCCACAATGAATGCCGCCAAACCGGCGGCACCGACGCCCAACAAACGCACCCGCGCGGGGTTCAGTGCCCAATGGCTGTCCTCGGCGACGCCGGTGATCACCGTGCACGGCGAGTTGGACGCATCCAACGCCGCCGACCTGGTCGAATGCGGACTGCAGCACAGCAGGCCGGGCCGACAGCTCGTGCTGGATCTCAGTGCTGTCGAGTTCTTCGGCGCAGGGTGCTTCGCCTGCCTACACACCCTCAATGTGAGGTATGTCGGAGACCGCGTCGACTGGGTACTGATTCCCAGCAGTGCGGTCTCTCGGGTGCTGAGAATCTGCGATCCGGCCTGCGCGCTGCCGATCGCCTCCGAACTTCCGGCCGCGCTGTCGATGCTGCGTGATCAGCCACGACAGCTGCAGTTGGTGAATGCGGACCGCTGAGCGCTAAGTCATGGCCCAACGCCGACGAACGGTCAGCGCGATCCCCAGTGCCGGCGTGGCAACGGCGGTGCGCTTGAAAGCAGTGTCGTCGACGAAAGTTTCGACGCGCTCGGTGAGCGCTTGGAGCACCCGGCGGCTGAATCCGCTCAGAACAGCGGTGCCAGGATCACCATGGACGCTGTCACAGACAGCCGATATCCGTACGGTGAGTTCGTGTGCGTGGGGATCTTCTTCCACCACCAGAGCGGCTCCGGGCGACGCCATACCGATCAGCACGGTGCATGCTTCGTCCACTGCCAAAGCCAGGTTCGCGGCCGTCTCCCCGTCGAGCCCCTCGTAGTCGGCCAGGCAAGAGGTCATCGCCCTCACCACCGCGAGCGCCTCAGTTCGCGCGGGCACCCGAAACTCCACAGCCCGCCCTCCGCTGGTGTGACCGGATCCCCGGCCGGGTATTCGCTGGCCGTGCAACACAGTGAGCCGAGGCCCCGGTGCCCGGTCAGAAGATGACATATCTGACGCGTACCCACTGCTGTGAGGTCGCCAAACCCATGTGGCGCACCCAATGAGGCTGCGCCACAGTGTCGTCGGCGGGCCGGGCCGCGCCGCCCGGGTCCAGGACAGCGACAAGCGCCAGGAGTTCCTGGATCGCAGCACCGCGCGGTTGATCAAGAAGGTCGGTAGGCAGACCTGACGGGCGGGCCGGTAGATCTCCTGTGTCCCACTTGAACACACGAAGAGTTTGACCTCGGGGGCATCGGGTTATCCCGCCGGTATGACCCGCCAAGACGTACCCGACGATGTGCCCATCGCCGATGCGCTCGAGCAGGACCGTGAACCCAGCGAACTGGTTCCCGACTCTGAAGTACCCGTGACAGACCTGGACGGCCCTCCCCTGGAGGCCGCCGATCCGGATTGGCGAGACCAGCGCGAGGCGGTCACCGACGACCTCGGACTCGATGAGTTCGACCGTCAGGACCGCGAGGACAAGGGGGAACGCATGGAGCCTGGCGAGGACACGGTCCGCGATCGATGTTGCACGAGATCCCTTGGAAACAGCTCGCTTCGGTCGGAGTGACGGTGCAACTGAGGACCAGCGAGCTGCCGGCGGAAACCGGCTGGGTCGAGCGCTGGTTGCGAGACCATATCGTCGCTCGGATCCCGGGAGGACGCCGTGCAGCTGAGTAATCTCCTCGGGCTCCGCGTGGCGATGTCGCCCGAATGGGCTCAGATCACGTCACGCTGCGTGCTGGTTATAACCCGCAGGCTGCGACCCTTCGGAGCCAGTGATCACGTCACCACGCCAGAACCACACGAACTCGGCGATGGCGTACGCGCTGAGCGCCCGCCGGTGCTGCGCCTCGATAGCGTCGGCCACTCGCTCGAAAAGGGCTGGGCTCGTCATGTCCCTCACCTCGACTCCAACTTGTCACGGGATACCCCGGCAGGTACCCGGACAAACCGCGCGACCGGGTTGGAATGGGCCTCGGCGGGTATTCCCGGTCACACCGCTGCAAGCCGTCGCCCTGACCTTCGGCGTGGTCGGTGTGATCATGGCCCGCCAGGCCGGTGCCGCGCGCGCCTATTTGATCGGCGGCGGCCTGATCTACGCCGTGCTGCGCCTCTACGGTCTGTTCATCGACCGGGACAGCTCGGCCAACTTCATTCCGGTGAACACGGCCGACAATTGGCTGCACTTCGGGTCTGGCGCTGGTCATGATCGCGCTCGGGCTGGTGTTCGGCCGGTCTGTTACCACCACCCACGGAATCGGTACCGGAGCGCCCGGGACCATCGAGTAGGCCTGCCCGTATCGCAAACACGCTGCGCCATACCGGTTTACCAACGACCGCCGACGGGCATAACTGTTCCGCCATGACGACCCTCCCGACCCTTCAGCAACCTGGGCTTCCGTCCCCGAAAGGGCCCATCTCGGCCGCCCTGATCGAGCGGCTCGGCGACCGTGCCCCGCACAACCACCTCGAACCGGTCTGGATCCCGCTGCGCGATTCCGATCCGCTGGGGCTGGACGTGCAATTCGCCATCTACATCTGCTACGAACTGCACTATCGGGGCTTTGCCGGCGTCGACCAGGACTGGGAATGGAACGCCGGGCTCTTGCACCTGCGTTCCCAGTTCGAACGGATCTTCCTCGCCGCGGTCCGCCACGAGGTCGGCACCATCGATCCGGACGACACCGCCGAGCAGGAAATGGCGCGGCTGTCGGTCGAACCCGCCGACGGAACCGGCCCTTCTTTTCACCTCCGCGACCAGGGCACCTGGGAACAGATGCGCGAGTATTTCGTGCACCGGTCGTTGTACCACCTCAAAGAGGGCGATCCGCACGCCTGGCTGATCCCCCGCCTCGGTGGCCAGGCAAAGGCCGCGTTTGTCGCCGTCGAATACGACGAATACGGCGCCGGCTCGGCCGCTCGCCTGCACCAGAACCTGTTCGCCGACTTGTTGAGAGAGGCCGAGTTGGACGACAGCTACCTCGGCTACCTCGACACGGTGCCCGCCGAGAGCCTGGCACTGGTCAACCTCATGTCGATGTTCGGTCTGCACCGGCGCCTCCGTGGGGCCGCTGCCGGACATTTCGCGGCCACCGAGATCACGTCCTCACCCGGGTCGCAGCGGATGGTGGCCGCTTTGAAGCGGCTCGACGCCCCGGAAGCGTGTATCCGCTTCTATCGCGAGCACGTCGAGGCCGACGCGGTACATGAGCAAGTCGTCCGCCACGACGTCGTGGGCGATCTGGTCCGCCGCGAACCGGACCTCGACTCCGATGTGGTGTTCGGGATCAGGGCGTTTGCCGCCATGGAAGACCGGTTGGCCGAGCATCTGATGAAATGCTGGCTGGCCGAACGCAGTTCACTATGCCGGCCGCTTGCCTGAACGCTTGATCTTGCGGTGGCTGGTGTCACACAACGGATAGGTCTTGGATCGGCGGCAGGTACAGATGGCCACCATGAACCGATCTGATTCCACAGTGCTTCCGTCGGGCATTTCGATGCGTACCGGCCCCTCGACGAGGATCGGCCCGCCCTGGACCACCCGCACCGCCCGATGTTCGGTCATGGCTTGTCCGCCCGGATGACGACCAGTTCCTCTTCGGCCCTGGCGTCGGTCAACCGCCCGGTGTCCCGGAGCCAACGCGCCTGCATCCGCAACACCGGTCCGAACGGAATCAGCTGGGTGCCACAGATTTCTGCGTCCAGACCGCGCGCCCGCAAGAGCCGCAACGACTCCTCGACATCGGAGAACTCGGACTGGACCAGGAACAAAGACCCCCGGGCGGCCAGGGCGGCATCCGCCGATCGGCACAGCCGGTCGAGCACCAGCCGGCCATCCGGGCCGCCGTTCCACGAAGTCATCGGCCCAGTCGACACGGGGACGTCCGCGGAGGTCCCCGGTGCCACCGGAACATAGGGCGGATTGCACACCACGACGTCGTAGGGTTCGTGTTCCAGCGCCTGCGTCCACGACCCGAGTCTGGCTTCGACATCGACCTGGGCAGCCAATGCGTTGGCCTGGGTGCAACGGATCGCCTCTGGTGAAATATCCAGCGCCGTAACCGCACTGGCGCCCATCTGGGCTGCGGCGATGGCAACGACTCCGCTTCCTGCACACAGGTCCACCACCCGGCGGCCGGCCACCGCGTCGTCACGCTCGAGCACATCGATCAACAGCCACGAATCGTGCTGCGGTCGATACACGTCCTCGGCGCCGACGGCAATGGTCTCCACGGCCATGTCGCCGGCAATTTCATTTGTTCCGGAAAGCACCTCTACTCGATACCCAACCAGGCGCTCCGCAAACTTCGTTGCCGCTGGAGCCGATTCGTCACGGCACGTTTAGCTCGGCCGGTTCGTGGAAATCCAAGGGGGTGCGTGGAGAAGCCGCGTGGAATGACCAATCCACTCCCAGTAGCGGAAAGGTAGAGCATGACCGAGAAGAACTCAGGACCTGAAGAAGGCATCAAGGGCGTCGTCGAGGACGTCAAGGGCAAGGCGAAGGAAGCAGTCGGTACCGTGACCGGCCGCGAGGATCTTGTGCGCGAGGGTAAAGCCCAGCAGGACAAGGCCGATGCCCAGCAGGATGCCGCAAAGAAGGAAGCGGAGGCCGAATCCGCTCGGGCCGGAGCCAAGGCTGCCGAGCAGCGTGAGCAGGCGAGCCAGCGACCGTAGCCCGACCTGATTGAAGAGATGGCCCAGCCACCGTCGGCTGGGCCATCTCGCGTCTCGGGTCAGCTGTTCGGCGACTGCCTGATCACTTCGGGGTGCTCTGCGTACCAACGCTCTTCGATACGCCGCACCCGCAGGTGAGCGATTGCGAGCCACAGACCGCCGCCCAACAGGCCAGCGGCGGCCAGGATGGCGAGCACTATCCCCAGCCCGCTGTTGCCCGTCGCGAAGCCGAACAGACACGCGACGAACATCACCACGCCCAGCCCGATGAGGACCAACGCAGGCATGTTGCGGTTGTCCTTCATCGACTCGCCGGCGTGCGGCCGGGTCGTCCTGGTGTGGTCGACGGGATCGTCGGGACTTTTCATCATTTCTCCCTTTCACTCATAGCGCGGGTACTGGCCTAGCTGGAGCACCCCGGCCAGGTGTGCCGCGTTGCGCGCCGCCGCGGCGGTGGCATCGGCAACGGCGCTGGGCACCTCGTCGAGATCGAGGTAGTCGGTGCCGTGCATGGCCTCGCCGTTCCAGTACGTGCAGCCCTGGGCCGGGATGGTGTAGCCGATGTCGTTGAGCCCTTGGAAGAGGTCGGCGACCGTCTTGTGAGCACCGTCCTCGTTCCCGACCACTGACACCAGCGCCACCTTGCCCGCGAGCACCGGGCGACCGACGTCGTCGGTGTTTGACAGTTCAGCGTCGAGGCGCTCCAGGACCCGCTGGGCAATGCTCGACGGATGGCCCAGCCAGACCGGGGTCGACAGCACAAGGATGTCGGCGGCAAGCACCTTCTCGCGGATCTGGGGCCACTGATCATCGCCACCCATGTCGGTTTCCACGCCGGGTTCGATGACGAAGTCGGCGCACCGTAGCGTCTCTGTGCCCACTCCCATCGCCCTGAGGTTCTCGCAGACCTGATCGGCGATGAGCTCACTGCTGGACTCGGCGGGCTGCCGCTTGAGACTGCAAACGAGAGCCAGTGCGGTCAGGGTCGGGGCAGTCATCAGTCAACTCCCATTCGCTTCGGATCAGCGCCGGGAGTCTTCCCTGGGCGGGACGGGGCTAAACCTCCGGGCGGACGCGCAGATGGGCCGTCAACAGCAAGCGGTCCAAGATCGCGCGCTCAGGGAGTGTCTCGGCGTAGTCCAGACCCAGGAAGTCCTCGGCCAGCTGTTCGGCCAACGCCCGTAATTTGGTGTTGGTTTCCTGAGACCGCCATTTGAGCAGCTCGAATGCCGCATCTGCGTTGATGCGATAGATCAGCATCAACATTCCTTTGGCCTGGTCGATGGCACTACGCGCCTCGGCGATCTCGGCTACCGCCTCGGTGACGGCGTCCTCTCGTGCCCGGCTGATCGACGGCGAGACATCGACGTAGAAACCGTGCGTTCCGATGACCGCGCCGGCGTCGTCGAAAAGCTGATCCCCGACTACGACGACGTGGTGGACCTCCCCCGAGGTGTCGAGGATGCGGTGGCGGGTGCTGAACGCGCCGGAGGTCCGTCGGATCTCCAGCAGAGTTGCAGCGACCTGTCCGTAGTCCTCTGGGTGCTTGTGGGACAGCACCAGCTCGGTTGTTGGACGGGCGGTGCCGGGCTCGTACCCGTGCATCCGCTCTACCTGGGGTGACCATTCCCAGCGCTCGTCGGCGAAATAGAACCGGAACCAGCCGACACGCTGCGCCTCGCCACCGGCAAAGGCATGCTCGATCGGCGAATCGGGGTTCCCCGCCGCGGGATCACTCGTCACGGGTTGAGATTAGCGCGCCGAACTGGCAGCGGGTCAGCCGATTTGTCACAGGGCCCATCTACATTCGGCCCGTGAGGCGGCTTCGGATCAAGATCTTCATCGCGGCCGGCGCAGCGGTCGCGATCGCGAGTCGCCTTGCCGGCGTCGACACCGCATGGAGCCTGGTCATCGGCCTGCTGGCGCCCGTGATGCTGGCGGCCGCTCCCCGATTCCTGCTGGGTGCATTCCAGGGCGTCAGCACCCCGAGCACGCGCGAGGACGCGTCCGCAGAGATGACCGGGCTGGAGTTCGAAGACCATGTGGCCCATGTGGCCCGGACCTGTGGGCTACCGGTGATCATGACGCCGCTGACCGGGGACTGGGGGGTGGATCTCATCGTCGGTCGCCGGCCGAACCGGATTGCCGTGCAATGCAAACGATTGTCCCGGCCGGTGGGCGCGAGCGCCGTACAGGAGGTCGTCGCCGGCGCGCCGATGCAGGACTGCGCCAGAACAATGGTGGTGACGAACAACGATTTCACCCCGGCCGCACGCAAACTCGCCGCACTGCACGGTTGTGAGTTGGTGGCCGGAGCCGACCTGCCCCGGCTCAAGTCGATCCTGCGACGCGCGGCGTCGTCAGAAGAACCCGCCGATCAGCCCTGAGCCGTCAGCGGGGATCGCAGTGCATCGCGCACCGCCGCGAGGCATTCGTCGATCTGCTCGCGGGTCACGGTCAGCGCCGGCCGGAACCGTACCGAGTCGGTCCCGCTCGGCAGCATGATGACGTGCCGGTCCCACAACCGCCGTACCAGCTGGTCCCGCGCGGCCGTGGTGGGCAGGCTGAACGCGCACATCAGCCCTCGGCCACGCGGATCGAGCACCGTACCGGGGAAATCCGTTGCCAGCAGGCGCAACTGGCCGAGCAGGTAGTCACCCGTCATCGCGGCATTGCGGAACAGATTCTCGGCCTCGATGACTTCGAGGATGCGCCGAGACCGCACCATGTCTACCAGGTTGCCGCCCCAGGTGGAGTTGATCCGCGAGCTCACCGTGAAGACGTTGTCGGCGACATCGTCGACCTTGCCTCCGGCCATCACTCCGCACACCTGTGTTTTCTTCCCGAACGCGACCACGTCCGGGCTGACCCCCAATTGCTGGTATGCCCAGGCAGTTCCGGTGATCCCGCATCCGGTCTGCACTTCGTCGAAAATGAACAGGGCGTCGAACTCGTCGCACAGCGTGCGCATTGCCGCGAAGAACTCCGGGCGTAGGTGGCGATCGCCGCCCTCACCCTGGATCGGCTCGGCGATGAAGCAGGCGATGTCGTGGGGGTGGGCCTCGAAGACAGCCCTGGCCGCCCGCAGCGAATCAGCTTCGAGCGCAGCAATATCGGTGTCCGGACGCAGGTAGGGAGCGTCGATGCGAGGCCAGTCGAACTTCGGGAAGCGGGCCACCTTGACGGGGTCGGTGTTGGTCAGCGACATGGTGTACCCGCTGCGGCCGTGGAAGGCTCCGCGCAGGTGCAGCACCTTGGTGCCCAGCGCCGGGTCAATTCCCCGTGCCTCGTTGTGCCTGCTCTTCCAGTCGAAGGCCACTTTGAGCGCGTTCTCGACTGCCAGCGCACCGCCGTCGACGAAGAACAGATGCGGCAGGTCGGGGTCACCGAGCACGCGGCGAAAGGTGTCGACGAACCGGGCCATCGGCACGCTGTAGATGTCGGAATTGCTCGGCTTGTTGACTGCGGCCTGGGCCAGCTCGGCGCGGAATGCTTCGCCGGCCAGGGCCGGGTGGTTCATCCCGAGCGCCGCCGAGGCGAAGAAAGTGAACATGTCCAGGAAGCGTTCGCCGCTGCGCGCGTCCACCAGATACGGGCCGCGAGAGCGCTCGAGATCGAGCACGAAGTCGAAACCGTCGGTCAGGATGCTGCGCGCCAGGACCGCGCGCACCCGCTCGGGCGTCATGGTCGGCATATTCGTCAGCACTGCGGTCATGACACCATGCTAACGGAAGTTTTACGGCATCTGCCCGTCATAACAGTAACTGTTACGGAATATGGTCCCGCCCGCTGTAAAATGTCTGCAAGATGATGGTGCTGCGAGTCCGGACGTTGGCTGCGGTCCTGATCCGCTGAAGCAGGTCCTCCAATGCCCGGGCCGAGGCCACCCGGACCAGCAGGATGTAGCTCTCCTCGCCCGCCACCGAGTGGCACGATTCGATTTCGGGGATGTGCTGCAACCGGGCAGGCGCATCATCGGGTTGAGAAGGATCGAGAGGAGTGATTGCGACGAACGCCGACAGCATGTTGCCCAGCGCCTCGGGATTGAGCCGTGCGGCGTATCCGGTCACGACACCCCGCGACTCCAGCCGCCGCACCCGCGCCTGCACCGCCGATACCGACAACCCGGCCGCCGAGGCCAGCTGCGCCAACGTGGACCTGCCGTCAGCCGCGAGCGCGCGGACGAGGGTCCGGTCGGTGTCGTCCAGCACGTATTCGTCGGCTTCACCCATGGCCCGCACTGTAACGCCGCAGCCAACCAGAAAGGCACACGATGACCACCACTGAACGGACGGATCTGCCCACCGCGCAGGACCTGCGTCGGCGAGTGCGGCAGGCGTTGGCCGCCGTCGGCGCGACGCCGGCACTGGCCGAGCCGACCGCTCCCGGACCCGGCCTGCACGCCAGCACCCCGATCAGCGGCGACGTGCTGTTCACCCTGTCCGAGCACAGTCCCGAACACGTTGACGCCGCGATTGCCGATGCCGCACAGGCATTCTCGACCTGGCGTACCACCCCTGCCCCGGTGCGCGGCGCACTGGTGGCCCGCCTGGGCGAACTGCTTGTCGAGCACAAGACGGATCTGGCGACCCTGGTGACGGTGGAGGCGGGCAAGATCACTTCCGAAGCACTGGGCGAAGTGCAGGAGATGATCGACATCTGCCAGTTCGCCGTCGGCCTCTCGCGCCAGTTGTACGGCCGCACAATCGCTTCCGAACGGCCCGGGCACCGGCTGATGGAGACCTGGCACCCGTTGGGCGTCGTCGGGGTCGTCACCGCGTTCAATTTCCCGGTGGCGGTGTGGGCGTGGAACACCGCGGTCGCGCTGGTGTGCGGCGACACCGTGGTGTGGAAGCCCTCCGAGCTGACCCCGCTGACCGCGATCGCCTGCCAGGCACTGGTCGAACGAGCCGCAACCGACGTGGGCGCCCCTGCCGCCGTGTCTCGGCTGATCCTCGGCGGCCGCGAACTGGGAGAGCAATTGGTCGACGATCCCCGGGTGGCGCTGGTCAGCGCGACCGGCTCGGTACGGATGGGCCAACAGGTCGGTCCGCGGGTGGCGGCACGGTTCGGCAAGGTGCTGCTCGAACTCGGCGGCAACAACGCTGCGATCGTCACCCCCTCGGCCGATCTGGACCTCGCGGTACGTGCCATCGTGTTCTCCGCCGCGGGCACTGCCGGACAACGTTGCACCACGCTGCGCCGGTTGATCGTGCACTCCTCCATCGCCGATGAGCTGGTGTCGCGAATCGTCTCGGCGTATCAGAGCCTGCCCATCGGTGACCCGAGCCTGGACGGGACCCTGGTCGGCCCGCTCATTCACACCCGCGCCTACCGCGACATGGTCGGAGCGCTGGAGCGGGCCGAGGCCGATGGCGGCGAGGTCTTCGGCGGCGAGCGTCACGATCTGGGAGATGAAGGGGCGTTCTACGTCGCCCCAGCGGTGGTCAGGATGCCTGCACAGACCGAGATCGTGCACACCGAGACGTTCGCCCCCATCCTCTACGTACTCACCTACGACGATATCGACGACGCAATCGCCCTGAACAACGAGGTGCCGCAGGGCCTTTCGTCGGCGATCTTCACCACCGACGTGCGCGAGGCCGAACGGTTCCTGGCTGCCGACGGATCCGACTGCGGCATCGCCAACGTCAACATCGGGACCTCCGGTGCCGAGATCGGCGGCGCGTTCGGCGGTGAGAAGCACACCGGTGGCGGCCGTGAATCCGGGTCGGACGCGTGGAAGGCCTACATGCGTCGAGCGACCAACACCGTCAACTACTCGTCGGAGCTGCCACTGGCCCAGGGCGTGCATTTCGGGTGACATGTGGTGCCGTCGAACGGGCACCGAGATCACGTCGGGTAAGCAGGAGGCATGCAGATTGAAAACACGGTCGCGGTAGTCACCGGCGCAGGATCGGGTATCGGCCGGGCCCTGGCCGAATCGTTCGCCGCGGACGGGGCCCGCGTCGTGGCCGCCGACCTCGACGCCGATGCGGCCGAACAGACCGCCGCACAGATCCGTTCCCACGGCGGGCAGGCGCTGGGAATCCGGGCGGACGCCGGTGTTACGGCCGATGTCGAGGCGCTGACCGCCACCGAGTTCGGCCCGGTCGACATCTATGTCGCCAACGCCGGGATCATCGGCGCGCCCGGCCTCGGCGCCGACGAGGACTGGGACGCGATCTTGGATGTCAATCTGCGGTCGCACATCCGGGCAGCACAAGTGCTTGTCCCGCAATGGTCATCGCGCGGTAGAGGCTATTTCGTATCGGTTGCGTCGGCGGCGGGCCTGCTGTCCCAGATCGGCGCCGCCGGATATGCCGTCACCAAACACGCGGCGGTCGGATTCGCTGAATGGCTGGCCATCACGTACGGCGACGACGGCATCGGGGTCAGCTGCGTATGCCCACTGGGCGTGGACACGCCACTGCTCGATGCGGTGCGCACTTCGGCGAATCCGGATGCCGCGGCGGGTGCGGCGTCGATCGTGCAGTCCGGTGAGGTGATCAGCGCCCAGGATGTCGCGTCGGCCACCGTCGACGCGGTCAAGACGGACCAATTCCTTGTCCTCCCCCACCCGCAGGTGCTCGACATGTACCGCCACAAGGGCTCCGATTACGGCCGGTGGATCGCGGGGATGCGCCGTTACCAGCGATCATTGCGCGCCGGCAGATGAGCGTCTGGAAGGCAGGGTTTGCGGCGGTACATACACGCCCAGCGAGATGCGGTGCCACCAAATGTGCTCTCGACGAAGTTCGGTCCAGGTGCTGAACTCATAGCGGTATAGCGTGGCGCGAACATACCTCGGCGGCGTGTCGGGGAACGGGTTGTGCCGCAACAGCTTCAGCGTAGCTCGGTCGTTCTCCAGGAGCCGGGTCAGCAGCATACGTAGCCAGCCGTGGGCATATGCCGGCGATATCGCGGCGAACCACATCAACCAGTCGAGCCGTAGGTGGTAGGGCGCGAACTGCCGTGGCCACCTGTGGACATCGCCTGGCTTGCCCTTGAACTCGTATTCCTTCCAGACGGTGTGATCGCTGAGCTGCGGGTCCGAGGTGCCCTCCAACACCACCTCGTCGCGGGTGCGACCGACGGTGCCGAATGCCCCGTAGGAATTGACCAGGTGATAGCGGTTGTAAGAGGCGTTCATCCGCTGCCGTCTGGAGATGAGGTTGCGTGCCGGCCGGTAACTCAGGCAGGCCACTGCCACCGCAAAGCCGATGACCACGACGGTGAACCAGGGTGGCGTCTGGCCGAATTGGTGTTCTGGCAGCGGCAGCAACACCGCTGCGGTGGAATCCGAGATCGCACTGAACGCCAGAACGATGGTTATCCAATTGAGCCAGGCGAAGTTCCCCGAAGCGACCAGCCACAGTTGGGTGACGATGACGACGATCGCCGCCGCACCGGCCACCGGCTGCGGGGCGAACAACGCGAAGGGTACGACGATTTGGGCGAAGTGGTTGCCGGCCACCTCGATTCGGTGCAGCGGCTTGGGCAGGTGGTGGAAGAACCAACTCAGCGGCCCAGGCATGGGTTGTGTCTCGTGGTGGTAGTACAGGCAGGTCAGGTTGCGCCAGCACGGGTCACCTCGCAGCTTGATCAAGCCGGCGCCGAACTCGACGCGGAAAACCAGCCAGCGGGCCAGCCACAGCACCAGCAGCGGCGGGCCGACGTCGTCGTTGCCCAGGAACGTCACCAGAAACCCGGCTTCGAGCAACAGGGATTCCCAGCCGAACGAATACCAGGTCTGGCCGACGTTGACGATCGACAGGTAGAGCACCCAGACCAGTAACCAGGTCAACATCGCCGCCCATAACGGCACCAGGTCGCCGAATCCCACCACCAGCGCTGCCGAGATCACGGCCCCGGCGATACACACCGCGGCGAAAAAGCGGTCCGAGTAGTGGAACTGGAACAGGCTCGGGGCCTGCCGGAATGAGTTGACGGCCAGGAAACGGGGTATCGGCAGCAGGCCTCGCTCACCGAGGAGCGCGCGGAACTGCCGGGCCGCCACGATGAACGCGATCAGGTAGATCGCGGCGGTCCCCCGCTGCAACACCTGCCTGGCCAACCAATATTCGTCTGCGATGAACCATTCCATACGCGGACCTGCCGACACTGGGGTTCTGTCCACGCAAACGGTACCCCGATTCGGGGCGTTTCATGCGTATACGAACGACTACCTTCGACGCAGCTCGAGCCGGAATCCCGACGGCATCATGGTCAGGCGCTCCTGTACCCGCAGCGAGTATTCCGGATCGGCGGCCATGTCGTAGCGCCGGATCAGCACGCCGAGCATCAGCACCGCCTCGTGCAGCGCGAATTGCCGCCCGATGCATGATCTTTCACCGGTACCGAACGGCTTGTACAGACCACCTGGCCTGGCTCGCATCTGCTCGGGGGCAAACCGGTCGGGATCGAAAGCATCCGGGTCGGGGCCCCAACGCGGGTCGCGGTGCAGGGTCGAGATCAGCGCCAGCGCCCAATCCCCCTTGCGCATCGGGTGGATTCCGGCGAGCACGGTGTCGTGGCGGGCCGCGCGATAGTAGGCCGGCACGGTCGGCTGTAGTCGCAAGGACTCGTCGAGAACCCGTCGCACATAGCGAAGTTTGGCGACCTTTTCGAAGTCCGGCCGTGCGTCTTCGCCCCACACCTCATCGACCTCTGCGCGAGCCCTGGCGAACACGTCTGGATGTTGCGACAGGAAGTACAACGCGAACGACAGTGCACCTGAGGTGGTTTCGTGGCCGGCAATCAGGAAGTTGATCAGCTGATAGCGGATGTTGGCGGCGTCGAGGTCGGACTCCAGCATGATCTGCAGCAGATCCTCGTGCGTGTCCGAGGGCCGTGCTCGCCGGTTGGCAACGATGTCGTCGGCCAACTCGTGCAGATACTTCGCGTCGCTGCGGACCTGGCGGTCGTAACGCCGGTAGAAGAGCGCGGGAAGGGAGGTTTCGCGCAGCACTCCAAGGCGATCGGCCCCCAGCAGGGCGGACACCATGTGCGCGACGAACGGGTGCATCGCATCGTCCTGAAAGCAGCGGAACGAGTACCCGGCCGCGCACCGCCCGATGGTCTCCAGCGTCACCCTGGTCGTGTCGGCCGAGACATCCACGGTGTCGCCGAGATCGGCCCGCTGGTCCCAACGGTCGGTCAGCTCGTCTGCGACGTCGAACATCACCCCGTGATAGCGGCGCATCGCCGCCTGGCTGAAGGCGGGCAACAGCAGTTGATGAGCCTTGTGCCAGTTCGGTTCGTCGTTGTACGCGGTGAACAACCCGTCGCCGCCGACGACCCGCAGCGCCTCGATGTCGGGCCCGACATGCTTGCAGAACCGGGTTTCGTCGTTGAGATCGGCGACGGCGTCGGCACCGGCGGCGACCACGTAGCGGGCGCCCAGGAAGCGGAACTCGCAGACCTGCCCGAGCTCGGCCATGCCCATCGCGTTCTGCATCGAGGAGCCGGCCTGCAGACTGAGTACATCCCCGAGCAACGGCACGCGACGCGGCGGATGGGGCAGTTTCGGATATTGCCGCCCAGCTGAGGTCCGCGCGCCCATGACGGTCATGCCACCAGGTTAGGCTGCAGGCGTGGGTGCCGAGTCGAGACGCCGGCTGTCCCCCGCCGACAGACGTAACGAGCTGCTGGCGCTGGGAGCCGAGGTGTTCGGCCAACGACCGTACGACGAAGTGCGTATCGACGAGATCGCAGAACGCGCCGGGGTGTCTCGGGCCCTGATGTACCACTACTTCCCCGACAAGCGGGCCTTCTTCGCCGCTGTGGTGCAGGCCGAGGGCGAGCGCTTGTTCGCCGCCACCAGCACCCTGCCCGAGCCTGGCCAGAGCCTGTTCGGCCAACTGCGCGCCGGAGTGCTGGCCTACCTGCGCTACGACGAGGAGCATCCACATGGCGCGTGGGCGGCCTACATGGGCCTGGGCCGCACCGATCCCGTGCTGCGCGGCGTCGACGACATCGACAACGACCGCCAGGCCGACCGGATCATGGCCCGGATCGCCGAGGCGGTCTCCGACCCGTTGGATCCCAAGGTGCAACGCGATCTGCGAGCCACCGTGTACGGCTGGCTGGCCCTGACCTTCGAAATGTGCCGGCAGCGACTCAAGGATCCGTCGATCGATGCGGGCTTCGTCGCAGACACCTGTGCGCACGCCCTGCTCGACGCCATCGGCCGGGTACCCGGACTGCCGGCCGACCTGGTCTGCGCGGCCGCTCCTGACCAGCGCTGACGTCCGCTTGTCGGTGGTACGCGGCAGTATGACTGGGTGGCCACCACGCCGGTCGATTCGCTGGCCCGGTTCAGCGCACTGACCCGGGAGTGGTTCAACGCTGCCTTCCCCGCGCCGACGGCCGCCCAGGCACAGGCCTGGGCCGCGATCGCCGAGGGGCACAACACCCTGGTCATCGCCCCCACCGGCTCCGGCAAGACGCTGGCGGCGTTCCTGTGGGCCATCGACGCGCTGACCCGGTCTGCCGAACCGCGCTCGGGCACAACGGTGCTGTACGTGTCCCCGCTCAAAGCGTTGGCCGTCGACGTCGAACGCAACCTGCGCACCCCCCTGACCGGGATCACCCGCGTCGCCGAGCGACACGGGGTGCCCGCCCCTTCGATCAGCGTCGGCGTCCGCTCCGGGGACACCACCCCGAGCCAGCGCCGCGCGATGCTGAGCAAGCCGCCCGACATCCTGATCACCACCCCGGAGTCGCTGTTCCTGATGCTGACCTCGGCGGCGCGCGAGACTCTGGCCTCCGTCCGGACCGTGATCGTCGACGAGGTTCACGCCGTAGCCGCCACCAAACGCGGTGCGCACCTGGCCCTCTCACTCGAACGGCTGGATCAGCTTCTCGACGAGCCCGCTCAGCGGATCGGCTTGTCGGCGACGGTGCGTCCTCCCGAAGAGGTGGCCCGGTTCCTGTCCGGTCAGGCACCCACCACCATCGTGTCCCCGCCCGCCGCCAAGACCTTCGACCTGTCGGTCCAGGTTCCGGTTCCCGACATGGCCAACCTCGACAACAACAGCATCTGGCCCGACGTCGAGGAACGCATCGTCGACCTGATCGAGGCGCACCAATCCTCGATCGTGTTCGCCAATTCCCGGCGGCTGGCCGAGCGGCTGACCTCGCGGCTGAACGAGATCCACGCCGAACGGGCCGGAATCGAGCTCTCGCTCGACCACAACCCCCAGGTGGGTGGCGGTGCCCCGGCCCAACTCATGGCCAGCGGCCAAGCCAACGGTGCGCCCACACTGCTGGCCCGCGCGCACCACGGCTCGGTCAGCAAGGAGCAGCGCGCACAGGTCGAAGACGACCTGAAACGCGGGCGACTGCGCGCCGTCGTCGCCACCTCCAGCCTGGAGTTGGGTATCGACATGGGCGCGGTCGACCTGGTGATCCAGGTCGAGTCACCCCCGTCGGTGGCCAGCGGGTTGCAACGGATCGGGCGTGCCGGGCATCAAGTCGGCGAGATCTCCCAGGGCGTGCTGTTTCCCAAACATCGCACCGACCTGATCGGCTGCGCGGTGACGGTGCAACGCATGCGCACCGGCGACATCGAGTCCATGCACGTGCCGGCCAACCCGCTCGACGTGCTGGCCCAGCACACGGTCGCCGTGGCCGCCCTGGAGCCCGTGGATGCCGACGCGTGGTTCGATGCGGTCCGGCGCAGCGCCCCGTTCGCCACGTTGCCGCGCAGCGCCTTCGAAGCCACGCTCGACCTGTTGTCGGGGAAGTATCCGTCCACCGAATTCGCCGAGCTCCGGCCGCGGCTCGTCTACGACCGCGACCACGGCACCCTCACCGCCCGCCCGGGCGCCCAGCGCCTGGCCGTCACGTCCGGCGGGGCCATCCCTGACCGCGGGCTGTTCACCGTCTATCTGGCCACCGATTCCGAAAAACCCTCGCGGGTAGGTGAACTCGACGAGGAGATGGTCTACGAGTCCCGGCCGGGCGACGTCATATCGCTGGGCGCCACCAGCTGGCGGATCACCGAGATCACCCACGACCGGGTACTCGTCATCCCGGCCCCGGGCCAGCCCGCCCGGCTGCCGTTCTGGCGTGGAGACAGCGTGGGCCGGCCCGCCGAACTCGGTGCGGCGGTCGGAGCGTTCACCGGCGAGCTCGCGGCACTCGGCCGTGCCGAATTCGACGAGCGCTGCCAGACAATGGGTTTCGCCGGATTCGCCACCGACAATCTGTACCAGTTGCTGCACGATCAGCGTGAGGCCACCGGAGTGGTCCCCAGCGACAGCACGTTCGTGGTCGAGCGCTTCCGCGACGAGCTCGGCGACTGGCGGGTGATCCTGCACTCTCCATATGGCCTGCGGGTCCACGGGCCGCTGGCCCTTGCCGTGGGGCGACGGCTGCGGGAACGCTACGGCATCGACGAAAAGCCCACCGCCTCCGACGACGGCATCATCGTTCGGCTTCCCGACAGCGGCGAAACCCCGCCGGGTGCAGACCTGTTCGTGTTCGATGCCGACGAGGTAGAGCCCATCGTCACCGCGGAAGTGGGCGGATCGGCGTTGTTCGCGTCCCGGTTCCGTGAATGCGCCGCCCGTGCCCTGCTACTGCCACGCAGGCACCCGGGCAAGCGGTCCCCGCTGTGGCATCAACGGCAACGCGCCGCACAGCTGCTCGACATCGCCCGCAAGTATCCGGACTTCCCGATCGTGCTGGAAACGGTCCGGGAATGCCTGCAGGACGTCTACGACGTGCCCGCGCTCACCGAGTTGATGCGGCGGGTGGCGCAACGCCGGCTGCGGGTGGTCGAGGTGGAGACCGCCGCGCCGTCACCGTTCGCGGCCTCACTGCTGTTCGGCTATGTGGGTGCCTTCATGTACGAGGGTGACAGCCCGCTGGCCGAGCGACGGGCCGCAGCGCTCGCGCTGGACACCGTGCTGCTGTCCGAATTGCTGGGCCGGGTCGAGCTGCGCGAGCTACTGGACCCCGCCGTGGTCGCCTCGACCTCCGCTCAGCTGCAACACCTCACCGAGGAGCGCGCAGCGCGCGACGCCGAGGCGGTGGCCGATCTACTGCGGATGCTGGGCCCGCTGACCGAGGCCGAGATCGCCGAGCGCGCCACCACCGACGCGATCGGCGGCTGGCTGGACGGGCTGCACGCCGCCAAGCGCGCACTACCGGTCACCTACGCCGGGCAGACCTGGTGGTCCGCGGTGGAGGACATCGGCCTGCTCCGCGACGGCGTCGGCGCGCCGGTACCGGTCGGGGTGCCCGCGGCGTTCACCGAATCCGTCGCCGATCCACTCGGGGATCTGATCGGCCGCTATGCCCGCACCCATGGGCCGTTCACCACCACCGAGGTCGCCACCCGGTTCGGGCTCGGTCTTCGGGTGACCGCAGATGTGTTGGGCCGCATGGCTGTCGACGGCCGGCTGGTGCGTGGTGAGTTCGTCGACGAACTGCCCGGCGATCAATGGTGCGACGCCGAGGTACTGAGGATTTTGCGGCGTCGTTCCCTGGCCGCGCTACGCGCTCAGGTCGAACCGGTCAGCACCGCGGCCTACGGCCGGTTCCTGCCGTCCTGGCAGCACGTCGGTTCCACCCACAGCACGGGCATTGACGGGCTGGGCGCAGTGATCGAGCAGCTCGCCGGCGTTCCCATTCCCGCGTCGGCGGTGGAGTCACTCGTCTTCGGTCAACGGGTCCGCAACTACCAGCCGTCCATGCTCGACGAGCTGCTGGCCTCCGGTGAGGTGATGTGGTCGGGCGCCGGACAGATCGGCAGCAGCGACGGTTGGGTGGCATTCCATCTGGCCGAGACCGCACCGCTGACACTGCCCGTCCCCGCCGAGATCGAGTTCACCGATACGCACCGGGTCATCATGGAGACGCTGGGACATGGCGGGGCGTACTTCTTCCGGCAACTCACCGACCAGGATGCTGCAGAGTCCGAGCTGAAAACAGCACTGTGGGAATTGATCTGGGCCGGCTGGGTCACCGGGGACACGTTCGCCCCGGTGCGGGCGATGCTGACCGGCCCGCGGCGGTCCGGCGCGCCGGCGCACCGGCAGCGCCAACGGCCACCCAGGCTCAGCCGCTACAGCGTCGCACGCCCGCACAGCCGCGCAGCCGATCCGATGGTGTCCGGCCGGTGGTCGGCATTGCCTGGTGCCGAACCGGATTCGACCGTGCGCGCGCATTTCCAGGCCGAGCTGCTGTTGAACCGGCACGGGGTGCTGACCAAGGGGGCGGCGGCAGCCGAGGGCGTGCCGGGCGGGTTCGCCACCCTGTACAAGGTGTTGAGTGCGTTCGAGGATGCCGGTCGCTGCCAGCGCGGGTACTTCGTCGAGTCTCTCGGCGGAGCACAGTTCGCCGTGGCTTCCACTGTCGACCGGTTGCGGTCCTACCTCGACGGGGTCGATCCTCAGCGACCCGAGTACCACGCCGTCGTACTCGCGGCGACGGACCCGGCCAATCCCTACGGAGCCGCACTGGCCTGGCCGGACCGCGGCGGCGAGGACACCCACCGTCCTGGCCGCAAAGCCGGAGCCCTGGTCACACTGGTCGACGGACAGTTGGTGTGGTTCCTCGAACGCGGCGGCCGGACCCTGCTCAGCTTCACCTCCGATGTCGAGGCTCAGCGAGCTGCCGCGGCGGCCTTGGCCGAACTCGTCAGTTCGGGCCGCATGCCGTCGCTGTTGGTCGAACGAATCAACGGGGCGGCCGTGCTGGATCCCGGCGTCGACGCGGACCGCGCCGCCGTGCAGGACGCGCTGACCGGGGCCGGGTTTTCCCGCACCCCGCGGGGGCTACGGCTTCGGTAAGTTCGTGATGCCATGCCCGAAGGTGACACCGTCTTCCACACCGCCACCGCGCTGCGCAACGCGTTGGCCGGCAAGACGTTGACCCGCTGCGATATCCGAGTGCCCCGCTACGCCACCGTCGATCTGACGGGGCAGGTGGTCGACGAGGTGCTCAGCCGAGGCAAGCATCTGTTCGTCCGGGTGGGCCCGGCCAGCATCCATTCCCATCTGAAGATGGAGGGCAGTTGGCGCATCGGGTGGTCCAAAGTCGCGCTGCACCGCATCCGTGCCTTGCTGGAGACCGCCGACAGCCGGGCCACCGGGATCGACCTCGGCTTGTTGGAGGTGCTCGACCGAGACACCGACATGGCCGCAGTGGCACACCTGGGCCCGGATCTGCTCGGTCCGGACTGGGAACCCCGGACAGCGGCGGCCAACCTCACTGCCGATCCAGACCGTCCGCTGGCGCCGGCCCTGCTCGATCAGCGGGTGATGGCCGGCGTCGGCAATGTCTACTGCAATGAACTGTGTTTCGTCTTCGGCCGGCTGCCGGTTTCACCCGTGGACTCGCTGACCGATCCGTTACGCGTCGTGCAGCGCGCGCGGGACATGCTGTGGCTCAACCGGTCCCGGTGGAACCGCACCACCACCGGAGACACGCGATCTGGACGACAACTTTGGGTGTACGGCCGCGCCGGTGAGCCCTGCCGTCGCTGCGGGACGCTGATAGAGACCGATGCGGGCGGCGAGCGGGTGACGCACTGGTGCCCGACCTGCCAAACCTGACTCCCGTTGTGTGACAGCGCCTGTGGAGATCGCAGTCATAGCCCGAGTCAGTGTGTTATGTCTCAAGACATCGGTGACAGTTCTGCATCAGGACATCGGTGACAGTTCAAGTGGTTTTGGTGGTGACACTTCTGCCCCAAAGTTCCGGTGGTGGCTGCTCATGAACCCATCGATCCTCTCGTCCGCCTTGCGATCTCGCAGTGGCCCGACAATGCGCCCCGCGGGGCGGTCTCGACGTTCTGCGCCGAGCACGGCATCTCTCGAAAGTCGTTCTACGAGTTGCGCAAACGCGCGAAGGTCGACGGGCCGGCCGCGGTGCTCGAACCCCGGCCCCGGCGGCCGAAGTCGAGTCCATCGAAGCTGACCGACGCGGTCAAGGAACAGGCCGTGGCGGTACGCGTTGCTCTGGAGGCCTCCGGCTTGGACCACGGTCCGATCAGCGTGCACGAGAAGATGCGCGCGATGGGGCTGGACTGCGTGCCCTCGGTGGCGTCGCTGGCCAGGATCTTCCGCCAGGCAGGTGTTGCCAGGGCCGAGCCGAACAAAAAGCCCCGCTCGGCGTGGCGGCGGTTCGTGTATCCAGCCCCGAATGCGTGCTGGCAACTGGACGCAAATGCGTGATCCTCCAGCTCATCGATGATCACTCCCGTTACACGGCCGCCTCCCACGTGGCATGGGGCGAGACCGCCGAGGCGGCGATCACCGTGTTCAACAAGGCGGTCGCCGTCCACGGGGTGCCCCAACGGCTGCTGTCAGACAACGGGGTCGCGCTCAATCCCTCGCGGCGTGGATCCCTGGGCCGGTTGGTCGAACACATCTCACGCCTGGGTGTGCAGGCGATCACCGGCAAGCCGCACAAGCCGACCACCCAGGGCAAAAACGAACGCTTCCATCAGACCTTGTTCCGCTACCTGGACAAACAGCCGCTGGCGAATACCCTGGCCGAGCTGCAGGCCCAGGTCGACGCCTTCGACGACATCTACAACACCGAGCGCCCCCCACCAGGGGCTGCCTGGGCGCATCACACCCCGCACGGCATGGGAAGGCACCGCGAAAGCGCCAGCCTCCACGCCCCAAGCCCGACGCACTCTTGGTCGTCCAATCCTCCGTCAAGCGCAACCGGCCCGCACCGAACCCCAAGGACCTCCCCGCCGACACCCACATCCGAAGGCTCAGCACCGCCGGAACATTCACCATCGCTGGGGTCACCTACAAGGTCGACGGCCAGCCCGGCCTAGCGCAGGTCCTGGTCGCCACTGACGGCGACAAGATCACCGTGACAGACCTCGACGGAGAGGTCCTCATCGAACACACTCGACCCGCACCCGGAGTGAGATACGTCGGCAACGGACGACCCCGCGGCGGCCGCCCCAACAACGATGAACCGTCACCGATGTCCTGATGCAGAACTGTCACCAATGTCCTGAGACATCACAGTCCGAGTCAGTGGAATGCGCTACAATCGAATGTATGTTCGAAGATGCGTCGGATGTGGAGCTGATCGACCAGATCAGCGCCGCCGCGCGGGCCGAGTCAGTGGCGATCGCGGCCCGGTTGGCCGCGATCGGGGCCCTGGACTCGCTGCGCGAGCAGGAGTTGATCGACAGCATCTTGTGGCGCACCGACCCGTTCGAGGAGGTGTGCGCCGAGGTGTCGGCGGCGATGCGGATCGCCCGCGGCCGGGCCGGCACCCAGGTCCACCACGCCCGGGTACTACGCGACAAGCTGCCCCAGGTCGCGGCCCGCTTCGCCGTCGGCGACATCGACTACCGGGTGGTGCGGATGCTCATCGCCCGCACCACCACCGCCGATCGCTCGGTGTGGGCCGAACTGGACGCTGAACTGGCCGCCCGCGCGTCTCGGTGGATGCGATTCTCTGAGCGGCAGTTGCGGGATCGGATCGATCACTGGGTCGCCAAACTCGACCCCAACGGGGAACGGGTGCCCCCGAACCTGGCCGAGGACCGGTTCGTGCAGGTCGAGCCGGGCAGCCCGGGAACCGCCACCATCTGGGCCAATGTCGACGCCGCCGACGCCGCAGCCCTGGATCAACGCCTGAACGCGTTAGCCGACACCGTGTGCGAACATGATCCCCGCAGCCGGGAGCGGCGTCGCGCCGATGCAGTGGGGCCACTGGCCCGGCTGCAAGCCCAACTGGCGTGCCGGTGCGGCCGCGACGACTGCCCGGCCGCCCAGAATCGGGCCGCAGCCGATGCGGCGGTGTATCACGTGCTGGCCAACCAATCCACCCTGGAGGGCACCTCGGACGATCCGGGGTATCTGCCCGGGTACGGGATCCTGCCCGCCCAGCGTGTGCGCGACCTCGCCGCCACAGCCAAGATCAAACCACTGCACGTGCCAGTGCCCGCCGAACCGAAGGAACCGACCGAATCCGGCGAGGCGGCCGACACGGATGAGGTGAGCGACGAGCCGGGCGGTGCGACCGAACCCGCCGAGCCGGTGGACACCTCGGAGCGGAGCGAATCGACGGGACCCGGTGAGACGTCTGAGACGTCTGGGCCGGGCGACCCGGCTGAGCCGGGGTATCGCCCGTCGGTAGCGCTCTCGGAGTTCATCCGCTGGCGTGACCTGACGTGCAGGTTCCCCGGCTGCGACGCTCCCGTCGACCGCTGCGACATCGACCACACCGCACCGTGGCCCGCGGGCCCGACGCATCCGTCGAACACCAAACTTTATTGTCGTACACATCATTTGGTGAAAACGTTCTGCCCAGGCTGGTCGGATCGCCAATTACCCGACGGGACAGTCGAAGTCACTACACCGACCGGCCACACCTACACCACCGAACCCCACGGCGCCGGGATGTTCCCCACCCTGGGCCAACCCACCGGCGACCTCAACGTCCCCGAACCCGAAGCACCCAGCCCCAACCGGGCCACCAAGATGCCCAAACGGTCACAAACCCGCGAGCAAGACCGCCAAGACCGCATCAACGAAGAACGACAACTGCGCGCCGAATTCAACAACGACCTCGCCACCGAACGCGACTACCAAGCCTGGCTCGCCGAAGAATACGGACCACCTCCACCCTTCTGAGAAGCCCTAGCGGGCACTCACAGTCAGCGCCTCGGCCACCTCCTGCGCCACGCGGAGGCCGGATTCGATCGCGCCTTCGATGTAACCCGGATGATCGCCGGCAGTTTCGGTTCCGGCCCAGTGGATGTCACCGACGGGTGTGGAGGGCAACGGAAGAAGCCCGCCCGGGACGCCCGCGACGGGCAACGCCATATAGCCGCCGCCGGCGTATTCATCGGTATGCCATGACTTCTCGTGCCAGCTGATCGGCCGGAGAACATCGGGCCCGATCTGGCTGACCAAGGGCTCCAGCACAACCCGTCGCCGTTCGTCGGCGGTGAGGCCATCGAGTTCACGGGCCGCAGGTCCACCGATGAGCACGCACAGGTGGCCCGGACCGTCCGGCGGACTGGTGTCGAAGACACCGCTACCCGGACCGTCGAGGACGATCAGCTCGCCGCCTTTACCCTGCCTCCAGAACGGCTGGTCGTAAACCGCGATGGCCTTGTAGACCGAACCCATATAGGTGTCGTCCGCGAGCCGAGCCCGATCCAGCGGGAGCGGTGGTTGGTGGGCGATGGAGCCGGCCACGGGCGCCGGAACCGTGACGATGACCTTGGCTGCCCGGATGCCCCCGCCGCCGTCTGCACCGTCACGCCAGAGCTATCGCGAGCAATCGATACGACCTTGTGCCCCAAACTGATCCGGGAGTCCAAGTCGGCAGCCAAACCGTCGGCGAGCCCTTTCATACCTTCGACGAGCAGCGAGTCTTGCGCGCCCCCTTTGGTCGACAGCATGGTGCGCACCCCGCCCTGCAGGCGGATCATTCGCGCCATCGCGTACGCCGAATGCCGGTCCAGATCTGCCGTCCAGGACACCTCGGCAATCACTTCCAGCAGCCGGCGAGCGGTGCGGCCCGGTACCCGGCGCAGCCACGACTGCACGGTCCTGTCACTCCATCGCCGTGGGACTCCCGTGCGCGACAACACCTCGACGCCCACCAAGACTGCTACGGCAGTGAGTACCGCGGGTGAGATCACCGACAACCGGCGTGAGCAGTCGATCAGTCCCGGCATCGGACCCGTGTGCATCTGATACCGGGTCAGGCCGAGCGCGTCGGCCAACGCCATGAGCCGGTGGTGATCGTGGCCGATCCACTGACCGCCGAGGTCAACCGTCGATCCCAGTGCGGTGGTCTCGCTCATCGTCCGGCCGCCCAGCCGGTCGGCCGCCTCCAGCACCACCACGTCGACGCCACGGCGATGAAGCTCGCGGGCTGCGATCAGTCCGGATATTCCGGCGCCGACCACAACCACCGTGGCGTCCGTTGCACTGCCCGGTGCCGTCATCGGACCTCCGCTTCTAAGTCGGTCAACCGTCCGACTTTTATAGCACGGAACCGCCAGGGACAACAGCCCACGTCCAGGCCGATCCTGGGATGTCTAGCCGCGCGTACCCGCCACCGGCTGAGGATCTGCCAGCGTCACCAGCATCTGGATCCCGCGGTCGAGATCGCCGCGCGCACGCCGGCCGTCGCGGCTGGCCACGTACTGGATGATCAAGCCGTCGAGCATTGCGAGCCCGAGCCGCCCCAGGGTGGCGAAATCCACGGCGCAGCGCTCACCGGCGGCATTCGCCGCCTTTTCGCAGAACTCCGTGACCAGTGCGGTGTAGCGGTCGTACTGCAGCCGGGCCAGTCCGCCCGATCCCTCGCTGCGCACGGAATACATCGCCAGTTCGTACTGCATGACCTGCACACCGACGTCGCCTTCGACCAGGGCGTCCCAGAACGTCGTGACGCCGTGACTCAGTGCGTGCGCCAGACCCTGGTCGAGTTGCAGGCTGTCGTGCACAGTGGCGACGACATCGTCGATGACCGCAGCGATGACGGCGCGCAGCATCTGGTCCTTGGACGGGAACACGTAGTGCAACGTGCCCAGCGGGATACCCGCCTCGGCCGCGACGGCGCGCAGCGTCGTTCCCGGCACGCCGACACCACTGAGCACCCGGATCGCCGCCGCCACGATCTGCTCATGGCGCTCAGCCGCCTTGACATAGGCCATCGGAATCCCTTCCTCGACTGAGCGTCAGCTTAGGGTGCCACCATGACCAACGCCGTCGTCCGCCCGACGTCACCGGATGACCTCGACGTGGCCACGTTCGAGCTGATCCCACCGCATCGCGAAGAGTTGGAGCGCCGACTGGCAACGTCTCGCGAACGCGAATTGCCCTTCCTCACAGCGGTACTCAATGACAAGATCGCGGGTTACGCATACTGCGCGCCCCGGAAACCAAGGCCGGCCTACCGGCACACCGTGGAGAACTCGACCTACCTCACCCCGCATTGCACCGGCGGCTGCAGCGCGCAGGCATCCGGTGGGCTACAAGCACGGTCAGCAGTTGACGAGTTCGGGCTCGACGATCGGCTGCGAAGCCGGTTCCGGGGCAGGCTCTTTGACAGTCGTCTCGGGATCCTTGGGCGTACCACCCCACGGGAAAGCCAGCCGCACAATCTTGCGAACCACCGAAGCGAACTGCTTGTGGATCGGACCAGTGTTGTACGGCAGGCCGTAGCGCTGGCAGATCTCCTTGACCTCACCGGAGATCTCGGCGTAGCGATGTGCCGGGATGTCCGGGAACAGGTGGTGTTCGATCTGGAACGACAGGTTGCCACTGAAGATGTGGAACCACTTGCCGCCGGACAGGTTTGCCGACCCCAGCAGCTGACGGAAGTACCATTGGCCGCGGGTCTCGTTCTGGGTTTCCTCGATGGTGAACTCATGGGTGCCCTCGGGGAAGTGCCCGCAGAAGATGATGGTGTAGGACCACACGTTGCGCATCAGATTGGCAGTCATGTTGCCCGCGAACACGAATGGTGCGAATGGTCCCGCCAGCAGCGGGAAGGCCACATAGTCCTTGACGGTCTGCTTGCGGACCTTGGCCCACATCTCGCGCAGCATGTCTTTCTTGTCCCGCAGCTTGATCTCGCCGGAGCGGATGCGCTCGGTCTCCAGCTCGTGCAGTGCGACGCCGTATTGGAAGAACACCATCAACAGGAAGGCGTACAACGGATTACCCAGGTAGTACGGGCTCCATTTCTGGTCCTCGCTCATTCGCAGGATGCCGTAGCCGATGTCTCGATCCATGTCGACGATGTTGGTGTAGGTGTGGTGCATGTAGTTGTGCGAATGCCGCCACTGATTGGACGGGCAGGCCGAATCCCATTCGAAGTTCTGGCCGCGCAACGCCGGGTCGCCCATCCAGTCGTACTGGCCGTGCATGACGTTGTGGCCGATCTCCATGTTGTCGAGGATCTTTGACAGCCCCAGCATCACGGTGCCGATCGGCCAGGCCGGCGGAAGGAACAGCAGCGCCCGCCCGCCGACTTCGAGCTTGCGTTGCATCTTGATGATGTCGCGGATGTAGGTGGCATCGCGTTCGCCGAGGTCGGCGACTGCGCGCTCACGGATGGCGTCGAGCTCGGCGCCGAAGGTTTCGAACTGCTCGGGGGTCAGGGTGTAGTGAGTCATGTCTGCGCCTTTCAGGGTCAACAGGTCTCAAAGATCTATGACGACGTCGCCGACGGGTGCGGTGACGCAAATTTCGATGTCTTCGCAGTCGGCGGTGGAGATCGCGCCGGTGATCAGGTTGCGGACCGCGCCGCTGGTCTTGAATCGGGTGCAGGTGTGGCAGATGCCCATGCGGCAGCCGCTTTCCGGCTTCAGTCCGGCCGCCTCGGCCTGCACGAGCAACGGTTGGCCGTCGTCGGCCACCTCGATGTCGCTGTCGGCGAATCGGACAGTGCCGCCGGTGGCCTCGGCGGGCGCCGTGAAGGCCGGCGGGACGAAGCTCTCGAAAACCGCGTCAGGGCGGTACTGCCGGACTGCGTCCAACAGCGCCGGCGGACCGCAGACGAACACCGCATCGGGCTCAGCACCCGGGAAGGCCTCAGCCAGGTGGGCCGGGCCGAAGTACCCGTCCAATTCGCCGGCGGCGCCGTCGCGCGTGTAACCGTGCAGGATCCGCACCCCGGCCGAGCGCATGGCCGCCAACTCGGTGCGGTAGCAGGCTTCCTCGACGCCGCGTGCGTAATGGATGAATGCGACCTCGCCGGTGAACGCCTGTGCACGCAGGGTGCGCAGCATGGACAGCACCGGGGTGATGCCGCTGCCGCCGGAGACGAACAGGATGCGCTGCGGCAGCTCCGCGGGCAGGACGAAATCCCCGCCCACCGAGTCGAGACCGAGCACCATGCCCGGGTACGCGTGGTCGCACAGGTAGTTCGAGACCAGCCCGCCCTCATGGCGGCCGACGGTCAATTCCAGGTGGCGCGCCCCCTCGGCGCTGGCCGGCGAGTAGCAGCGGGTACGACGCCTGCCGTTGATCTCGACGGAGAGGTTGATGTGCTGACCCGCCCGAAACCCGACGAAGGCCTCGTTGGGTTCCAGGGTCAGCGTGACGCTGCGCGACGTCTGCCGCCGCACCGCCACCACCTTGGCCCGGGCGTCGCCACGGGTCCAGGTCGGCTCGACCAGCTCGGTGTAACGGTCAACCCCGTGCGGGCCGGTCAGAAGGTTCGCGAGCGCACTCATCCGCGGTGCCGCGAGCACTCGCTTCGTCAATGTTTGAGTGAACATGTGTACACAGTGCGCGTGCACAGGCGACTCTGTCAACGATAAAAGTGCAGCAAGTGGTAGGGTTCACACCAGTGAACAGACGTACGCCCAATTCACGAACATCGAGCTCACGAACACGAAAGCCGGAGTCGGCGGCGCGTTCGCGCGAGACGCTGTCGCGGGAAGAGCGCAAAGAGGCCACGCGCCGGGCGATCATCACCGCGGCCCTCACACTTCTGGAAGACCGCAGCTTCAGCGCGCTGTCGCTGCGGGAGGTCACCCGCGAGGCCGGCATCGTCCCCGCCGCGTTCTACCGCCACTTCGACTCGATGGACGCGCTCGGCCTGGTACTCATCGACGAATCGTTCCGGTCGCTGCGCGACATGCTGCGAGGCGCCCGCGCCGGCAAGCTCGATCCGCATCACGTCATCGAATCCTCGGCCGAGATCCTCATCGGCAGTTTCAACGACCGGCGTGAGCACTGGCGCTTCATCGCCCGCGAACGCTCCAGCGGGGTGTCGGTGCTGCGCTACGCAATTCGCACCGAGATCCGATTGATCACCTCCGAGCTCGCGATCGACCTGGCCCGGTTTCCCGCCCTCAAGGACTGGAGCAGCGAGGATCTCAACATCCTGGCCAGTCTGTTCGTCAATGCGATGATCTCGATAGCCGAGTCGCTGGAGGATGCGGTGGACACCCAGTCGGTCCAGGCAATCCACCGCACCGCGGTCAAACAACTACGGATGATCGCCGTCGGCGTCAACGGGTGGCACAGCCAGGGTCAGTGAGCTCCGCCGGACAGCACATCCTCATCGCGCTTGTCTCGGAAATAGGCCCGCGTTTCGCGGTAAACCAGTGGAGACAGGATCAGTAGACCGATCAGGTTGGGCAACGCCATCAGCCCGTTCATCACGTCCGAGAAAGTCCACACCGTCTTCAGCGCGGTGGTCGATCCGATGTAGGTGACGATGATGAACACGATCCGGTACGGCAGCACGGCTTTTCGTCCGAACAGGTACTCCATACACCGCTCGCCGTAGTAGGACCAGCCGAGCAGGGTGGAAAAGGCGAACAGCATCACACCGACCGTGACGATGACGCTGCCCCACTCCCCGGGCAGCCCGTGGGCGAAGGCACGGGCGGTGAAACTGGCGGCCTCGTCGGCTCCGGCGTCTTTCCACACTCCGGTGACCACGATCGCCAGCGCGGTGAAGCTCACCACCACCAGAGTGTCGATGAAGGTCTGGGTCATCGACACCAATGCCTGGCGTACCGGGTGCGTGGTCTTGGCCGCCGCGGCGGCGATACCGCCGGTGCCCAGGCCCGATTCATTGGAGAAGATGCCCCGTGCGACGCCGTAGCGGATTGCCGCCGCCACGGCCGCTCCGGCGAACCCACCGGTCGCCGCGGTGCCGGTGAAGGCATCGGTGAAGATGATGCCGACCGCCTCGGGCAGCTGGTCGATGTTGAACGCCAGGACGGCGGCCGCACCGACGATGTACACCACGATCATGAACGGGACGAGCAAGCTGGTGACGCGGCCGATGCTCTTGATGCCGCCGATGATCACGGCCGCGGTCAGCACCAGCACGACGGCTCCGGTTACCGGTGCCGCGATTCCCCATTCTTCGTTGACGTTGGCAGCGACGGTGTTGGCCTGGGTCATGTTGCCGATACCAAACGACGCCAACACGCCCGCGACCGCGAAGAACCCGCCGAGAAACACCCCCACTGGCCCCTTGATGCCGCGCCGCAGGTAATACATCGGTCCACCCGACTGCTCACCGGCGGCGTCGGTACGTCGGAACTTCACGCCGAGGAAGGCTTCGCTGTACTTGGTGGCCATGCCGACCAGGCCGGTGCACCACATCCAGAACACCGCACCCGGGCCGCCGAGTGCGATCGCGGTCGCTACACCCGCGATGTTGCCGACACCCACTGTGGCGGCCAGCGCCGTCGACAACGCCTGGTAGTGCGAGATGTCTCCCTCGGCGCCTTCGTCCGTGCGTTTGACGAACGCCAACCAGAAAGCCATTCCGAGGCGGCGCAACTGAATTCCACGCAACAGCACCGTCAGATACACACCCGTGAGAAGAAGCAACGGGATCAGTAACCATGGGCCCCAGATGAAGCTGCTGGCATCGTTCAAATAGTCATCGAATGTCGTCATCGTCTCGCCGTCTCGTCAGTGTCCGTCGAACCGTAATGCACGCACGCTCGTGGAGGCCGAGAAATCGAGCACGACGCCATCACCCGGTCATGGTGTCACGGTCGGATCTTGGCAGCAGTGCAACACAACGGGCTGTCCGGTGTGCCCCGGCGACGTTAACCTCCACGCATGCCACTCGACCTTGCCTACCCGCGTCCCGACATCGCCGTCATCACGCTCAATCGCCCCGACAAGCTCAACGCGTTGTCCTACGAACTGGTCGAGGCGCTCCACGCCACCCTCGACGAGATCGCGGCGAACAACGAATGCCGTGTCGTGGTGCTCACCGGTGCCGGCCGCGGGTTCTGCTCGGGTCTGGATCTGAGCAACCCCAATCCGCCCGAGGCCGGTGGCGGCACCGAATTTCCCCGCTCAGGAATGCGCTGGCAGGAACGCATCGCGAACCTGACGGTCAAACTGCACCGACTGCGCCAACCGGTCATCGCCGCGGTCAACGGCGCCGCCTACGGCGGTGGCTTCGCCTTGGCGGCGGCCAGCGACATCCGCATCGCCGGTCCGGCAGCGAAATTCTGCACGCAGTTCATCAAGCTCGGCATCGGCGGCTGCGACATCGGAGTGAGCTACACGCTGCCCAGGATCATCGGCGCGGGCCCGGCGTTCGACTTGATCCTGACCGCGCGTGCCGTCGATGCAGCAGAGGCACTGCGGCTCGGCCTGGTCACGCGCGTCGTCGAGGACACCGCGGATCTGGTCGGTGCAGCCCTGGAAGTGGCCGAAACCTTGTGCAGCTACGGGAAATTCGGGTTGGAATCGACCAAGCAGGTACTGTGGGCCAACCTGGACGCCGGTTGCCTGGAAACAGCGCTTCACGTGGAGAACCGCAGCCAGATCCTGTCCGTCGGCGCCGGCAGCCTCAGCGGAAAGCCACCCCGCTAGCGTGCGGTCCCACCGCCGTCGACGATGACCACCTGCCCGGTCATGTAACTGCCGGCGTCCGAACACATGAGCAGGGCCGCGCCGACCATCTCGTCCGGCGTGGCCAGCCGTTTCATCAAGGTGCCGCCCTTCATGGCGTCGATGGCCTCTGGCGGGTTGTTGCGCATCATGTCGGTGTCGACGGGCCCAGGCGCCAGGGCGTTCACCCGGATGCCGAACGGCACGAACTCCGCCGCCATGGATCGGGTGACCGACATGAGCGCAGCCTTGCCCGAGGCATAGATGGACAGCGCGGGCGCGAAGTTGAACGCTCCCACCGACACCAAGTTCAACACCGCTGCGTTCGAGCTGGTCTTCAGATGCGGTAACGCGTGCTGCACCAGGAACACGGGCCCGCGCAGGTTCACCTCGTAAGACTTTGCCCAGGCCTCCGGGGTCATCTGCCCCAACGGCTGGGCCAACGCGTTGGCGGCATTGTTGACCACCACATCGACCCCGCCGAACTCGGCGACCGTGCGCTCCACCAGTGCACCGAGATCGTCGACGTTGCCGCTGTGGGTGGGGACCCCGATGGCCTGTCCCCCGAGCTCGCGCAGATGCTGAGCCGCGGTCTCGCAGGCCTCGGGCTTGCGGCTGGCGACCACGACTCGCGCCCCGGCCAGCGTGAAGCCCTCGGCGAGAGCCAGCCCGATCCCACGGGTGCCGCCGGTCACGATCACGGTCCGGTCGGTCATGTCGAACAGATGGTCAAAAGTCTCACGGTTCACCCCGTCAGTAGAACATCACCGCGATCCGGTCGCGCAAGGCTTCAGCCCAATACCCGGGAACTGAAGAATTCACGGTGCTCACCGGTGATCGGATCGGTGAACTCGAGGCGCTGCGCCAGCAATTGCAATGGGTTCCCGAAGTCGTCGGGCGCGACGTCGATCACGTTGGGGTACAGGGAATCACCCGCAATCGGCAGTCCGATCGAAGCCATGTGCACCCGCAGCTGATGTGTCCGCCCGGTGCGCGGGGACAGCCGGTACAGCCCCTGCCCAAGCTCCTCGATGTAGGTCTCGGCGTTGGGCTCCCCGGGCTCTTCGAAAGCCTGTAACTGCCCGCGGTGCTTGATGATCCGGCTGCGCAATGCGGCAGGCAGAGGCACCTTTGCCGTGCCCTCGGCGCGAGCCAGATATGTCTTGCGAGTCTGACCTTCGGCGAACAACCGCTGATACCGCCCCCGAACCTCGCGGCGCGCGGTGAACAGCAACACCCCCGCAGTCAACCGGTCCAGCCGGTGCGCGGGGCTCAACTCGGGGAGTTCCAGTGCGCGACGCAGCCGTACGAGCGCGGTCTGCGCGACGTGACCACCGCGGGGCATGGTGGCCAGGAAATGTGGCTTGTCGACCACGACGATGTCGTCGTCGCGATACAGCACCGGAATGTCGAACGGCACCTCCACCTCGTCGACCAGGTCACGGTAGAAGTAGACGTGCGCGCCGGCGGGTAGCGTCGTCGTCGCATCGACGGGCGTACCGTCGGGCAGAACCACCTCTCCGGCAAGCACTTTCGCGCCCAAACCGAACCGCTGCTGCAACTCGTCGTGCACATTGCCGCCCCACAACCGCAACCGCGCCGGTCCGAGTCCGTCACGCACCGGCAGCGGCGGGCGTTTGCTCAATTGAGCGGCACGGGCTCGAGGATCTCGGCACGCGCCTCCGGCGCGGCCTGGCGCAACGCATCGGCCGACTCGTCGTCGGGTTGCGTCTGCGACAACACCTCGGCCTCCACCCGGGCGATGTAAGTGGCCACCTCGCGGTCGATGTCCTCGGCAGTCCAACCCAGCACGGGCGCAACCACTTCGGCCACTTCACGCGCGCAGTCGACCCCACGGTGCGGGTATTCGATCGCGATCCGCATCCGGCGAGCCAGGATGTCTTCGAGATGAAGCGCGCCCTCGGCCGCGGCGGCATAGTAGGCCTCGACCTTGAGGTACACCGGCGCTTCGGTAATCGGAGCCAGCAGGTCCGGCTCGCCCTCGGCCATCTTGAGCACCTCACCGATCAGCGAGCCGTAGCGGTCCAGCAGGTGGCGGACCCGGTACGGATGCAGCCCGTAGTGCTTCCCGACGAACTCGGTCTGATTGATCAGGGCGAAATACCCGTCGGCCCCCATCAGCGGGACCTTCTCGGTGATCGACGGCGCCACCCGGGCCGGAATGAACTCCGCGGCAGCGTCGATCGCGTCGGCCGCCATCACCCGATAGGTGGTGTATTTCCCGCCGGCGATCGCCACCAGGCCCGGCGAAGGCACCGCGACGGCGTGCTCACGCGACAGCTTGGAGGTTTCCTCACTCTCACCGGCCAGCAGCGGGCGCAGCCCGGCGTACACACCGTCGATGTCGTCGTGGGTCAGCGGAGTGGCCAGCACGGTGTTGACGTGGCCCAGGATGTAGTCGATGTCGGCCTTGGTGGCGGCAGGATGCGCGAGGTCCAGATTCCAGTCGGTGTCGGTGGTGCCGATGATCCAGTGCGTGCCCCACGGAATCACGAAAAGCACTGATTTCTCGGTGCGCAGGATGATCGCGACCTCACTGACGATCCGATCGCGCGGCACCACGATGTGCACACCTTTGGAGGCCCGCACCCGGAACCGGCCGCGCTCTTTGGACAAGGCCTGGATCTCGTCGGTCCACACCCCGGTGGCGTTGACCACGACATGGCCCCGCACCTCTGTGGTGGCCCCATCCTCGGAGTCGCGCAGCGTCACGCCCACGACGCGATCACCCTCGCGCAGCAGCGCCACCACCTGACTCGACGAGCGCACCACCGCGCCGTAATGGGCGGCGGTGCGGGCCACGGTCATGGTGTGGCGGGCGTCGTCGACAACGGTGTCGTAGTAACGGATCCCGCCGATCAGCGAGCTGCGCTTGAGTCCGGGGGCCAACCGAAGCGCACCGGCCTTTGTCAGATGCTTTTGTGCGGGAACAGATTTCGCCCCGCCGAGCTGATCGTAGAGGAAGATGCCCGCCGCGATATAAGGCCGCTCCCACCAACGGTTGGTCAACGGGAACAGGAAGGGCAGCGGTTTGACGAGATGCGGTGCCAGCGTGGTCAGGCTCAGCTCACGCTCGTACAAGGCCTCGCGAACCAGCCCGAACTCCAATTGCTCCAGATACCGCAGCCCGCCGTGGAACATCTTGGAGCTACGGCTCGACGTGCCCGACGCGAAGTCACGGGCCTCGACCAGCGCGACTTTCAACCCTCGGGTGGCCGCGTCCAACGCGGCACCGGCGCCGACGACACCGCCGCCGATCACCACCACGTCGAATTGTTCGCTGCCGAGTCGTTGCCAGGCTTGCGCCCGTTGCTGCGGTCCGAGGAACGTTTGCCCGTCGCCCGGTGCTGAGATCGGGTCAGTCACGATCCCCAGGCTACGTGGGTGAGGTGAGATCCGCCCGATTCTCTAATCGAGGTCATCGTGTTTCATCAACTGACGCGCGGCCTCGGTGATCGATCCGGACAACGACGGGTACACCGAGAAGGTCTGGGCCAGCTCATCGACCGGAATGCCGTTCTGCACGGCCAGCGCGATCGGCAGGATCAACTCGGAGGCGATCGGCGCCACCACCACTCCGCCGATCACCACACCGGTGGCCGGACGACAGAAGATCTTGACGAAACCGCGGCGCAGGCTGGACATCTTGGCCCGGGCATTCGTGTTCAGCGGCAGCGTGAGGGTGCGGGCCGGCACGGATCCGTCGTCGATCGCGGCCTGCGGAACGCCGACCGCGGCGATCTCCGGACGGGTGAACACCGCGGCGGCGACGGTTCGCAGCCGGATCGGGGCCACCGCCTCGCCCAACGCGTGGTACATCGCGATGCGCCCTTGCATGGCCGCCACCGACGCCAGCGGCAGCAGTCCGGTGCAGTCACCGGCCGCGTAGATGCCCGGGACCGACGTCCGCGAGACCCGGTCGACGTTGAGGTAGTTGCCCGGCCCGAGTTCGATGCCGACGCGCTCCAGACCGAGCCCGTTCGTGTTGGGGACCGACCCCACGGTCATCAGGGCGTGGCTGCCCTCGACCACCCGGCCGTCGGCCATGGTGACCAGGACGCCCGAATCAGTCCGGGTCACCGACTGGGCGCGGGCATTCTTGACCAGCGTGACACCGCGCTCGGAGAACACCTCCTCCAGCACCGCAGCGGCGTCGGAGTCCTCGTGCGGCAGGATCTGGTCGCGGCTGGCCACCACCGTCACCGTGACCCCGAGCTCGGTGTAGGCGTTGACGAACTCGGCACCGGTGACACCGGACCCCACCACCACGAGGTGCTCGGGCAGCGCTTCGAGGTCGTAGAGCTGGCGCCAGTTGAGGATGCGTTCCCCGTCGGGCGCCGCGTTGGGCAGCACGCGCGGGCTGGCGCCGGTGGCGATGAGCACCACATCGGCCGTCAGCTGGCTGACCGCGCCGTCCGGGCCGGTCACCTTGACGCGGTGTTGGGCCATCCCGGGGACGTCGTCGATGAGCTCGCCACGGCCCGCGACCAGCTCGATACCCTCGCTGCGCAGCCGCTCGGCGATGTCGTCGGACTGCGCCGTCGCGAGGTTCTTGACCCGCTCGTTGATCTGCGGCAGCGAGATCTTGGCCTGCTCGAAATCCAGCGAATACCCCAAGTTGGGCGCACGCCGCAGTTCGGTGCGCACGCCGGTGGAGGCGATGAATGTCTTGGACGGCACACAGTCCCACAGCACGCACGCCCCGCCGATACCGTCGCAGTCGACGATGGTGACGTGAGCGACCTCCGGGCCGCGGGCAGCGGCGACGAGTGCCGCCTCATAGCCGGCGGGTCCGCCGCCGATGATCACGATGCGGGTAGCCACGGAACCAACCTAACCAACTTCGCCGATTAAGCTGTCTTACCGTGCCGCTCTATGCCGCGTATGGATCGAATATGCACCCGGAGCAAATGCAGCAACGGGCTCCGCACTCGCCGATGGCGGGCACCGGGTGGCTGCATGGCTGGCGGCTGACGTTCGGCGGGGAGGACATCGGCTGGGAAGGCGCCCTCGCGACCGTCGTCGAGGACCCGCTGTCCAAGGTGTTCGTCGTGCTCTACGACATGACACCGGCCGACGAGCACTCGCTGGACCGGTGGGAAGGTTCCGAGCTCGGCTTCCACAAAAAGATCCGCTGCCGGGTGGACCGGTTGTCGTCGGACACCACCACCGACCCGGTGCTGGCCTGGCTGTACGTCGTCGACGCGTGGGAAGGTGGCCTGCCCTCGGCCCGCTATCTCGGGGTGATGGCCGATGCCGCGGAGATCGCCGGAGCCCCGGACGAGTACGTGCACGATCTGCGCACCCGCCCCGCCCGCAACATCGGCCCCTAGCCAGCGGCGGCGACGATGTTGACCATCGTGCGCACACCGACACCGAGCGCGCGTTCGTCGATGTCGAACGTGGGCTGATGCAGGTCCAGCTGCGGCCCCTGCCCGCTCCATACCCCTAGCCGGCCCATGGCCCCGGGTACGTCTTCGAGATACCAGGAGAAATCCTCGCCGCCGCCGGACTGGTGGGTGTCGGCGAGCACATCAGGTCCGATCGCCTCGATGGCATGGGTGAGCATGCGGGTGGAGACCTCTTCGTTGACCACCGGCGGCACCCCGCGCCGGTAGTTGAGGCTGTGTTCGATGTTGAGCGGCGCTAATATCGCTGTAACCGTCTCTTCCACAATGGATTCCAGAGTCAGCCAGGTGTCGCGGCTCGCGGTGCGGATCGTCCCGGCAAGCGTGCCTATCTGCGGGATGGCGTTGGCGGCCACGCCGGCGTTGACCGCACCCCACACCATCACGGTGTCGTGGCGCGGGTCGATGCGACGAGATAGCACGCCGGGTAGCCCGGTGATCAGCGCGCCGAGTCCGTAAACGAGGTCGCCGGTCAGGTGCGGCCGGGAAGTGTGCCCGCCCGGCGAGTGCAGGGTGATCTCGATGGAATCGGCTGCCGAGGTGATCGGTCCGGGCTTCGTGGCCACCCGTCCGACGGCCAGGCGCGGATCGCAGTGCAGGGCGAAGATCCGGCTCACGCCGTTGAGCACACCGGCGTTGATGGCATCGATCGCTCCGCCGGGCATGAGCTCCTCTGCCGCCTGGAACAGCAGTCGCACGCCGACCGGCAACTCCGGCACCGACGACAAGGCCATGGCCGTGCCCAACAACACCGCGGTGTGGGCATCGTGGCCGCAGGCGTGCGCGACGTTGGGCACCGTCGACGCATAGGACGCGCCGGTCCGGTCAGCCATCGGCAAGGCGTCCATATCCGCCCGCAGCGCGATCCGCGGACCGTCTTCGGGTCCGAAGTCACACGTCAGGCCGGTGCCACCGGGCAGCACCTTGGGGTTCAGCCCGGCCTCGGCGAGGTGCCGGGCGACGAACTCGGTGGTGGCGAACTCTTGACGGCCGAGTTCCGGATGAGCGTGCAGATGCCGGCGCCACGACACCATCTCGTCGTAGTTCGCCGACAGCCAGCGCGCAGCGGCGTGCTGTAACACACTCACGAAGCCCGCCTCCTTTCCTGCGCCTGCTGTACCCGGCTCCGCTCGGCGGGAGTTTCAGCCAGCGCAACGACGGTGCGGGCCAACATGATTGCTCCCTCGACCACGGCCCGGTCGGCACTCGGCCCGGCGGCCGCCGCGGTGAACGCCGGCTGGTGGATCGCGGCGCCGCCCGAGTCGATACCGATCACCGGGTGAATGCCGGGCATCACCTGGCTGATGTTTCCCATGTCGGTACTGCCCAGCGGCACGCTCGCCTCCACGTTTTCCGGCAACGGACTACGGCCCAGGCGCACCATCTCGGCGCGGACAGTCTCCGAAAGCCACGGGTCGGGCGCCAGTTCGGCATAGGCCGGTGCGATCTCGCTGACCTGATGCTCGCAGCCGGTCGCCAGCGCTCCGGCCGAAAAGCATCCTGCCATCCGGTCTTCCAGCTCACGCAGCGCGGACATGTCGGTGGCCCGCATGGTGTACCGCATCTCGGCCCGGCCGGGGATGACGTTGGTGGCCTGCCCGCCGTGGGTGACGATGCCGTGCACCATCTGCCCCGGCATCAGCTGCTGACGCAACAGGCCGATCGCCACCTGAGCGACGGTGACCGCGTCGCCGGCGTTGACGCCCAGATACGGCGCCACCGCGGCGTGCGACTCCCTACCGGTGTAGTCGACCGTCACCTCGGACAGGGCCAACGAGCGGGCCGCGGCGATGTCGACCGGCCCGGGATGCAGCATCACCGTTGCGGCGATGTCGTCGAACACGCCGGCGTTGAGCAGCAACACCTTTCCGCCGCCGAGTTCCTCGGCCGGCGTCCCCACCAGCACCACCGTCAGGCCGAGCTCGTCGGCCACCTCGGCCAGGGCCAGGGCAGTGCCGACGGCCGACGCCGCGATGATGTTGTGGCCGCAGGCGTGCCCGATCTCGGGCAGCGCGTCGTACTCGGCGCAGATCCCGACGACCAGTGGGCCGCTGCCGTAGGACGCACGGAACGCGGTATCCAGCCCACCGGCACGCTCGGTGATCTCGAATCCGTACTCCGCTGCCAGAGCTTGCGTCTTGGCGCAGCTGCGATGCTCGGCGAAGGCCAATTCCGGCTCGGCGTGGATCGAATGCGAGAGCTCGATGAGGTCGCCACGACGCCGGTTGATGGCGTCCTCGACGCTGCGCGAGGCGGTGGCAGACGGCATCCTCGCAGTATCTCACTTGAGGTTTTGTTCTTCGCGCGAGCGCTCATCACCGTGTTCACGGCCGTTAAGCTCGCCTATCGTGACCGATCGGGAGGCAGCTGTGCCAGATTTGCTCCTCGCGTGCGCAGCAGCCATCGCGGAACGCACCGGCGTCGAGCGCCATGACGTCGCGGTCGTGCTCGGGTCGGGCTGGGCACCCGCGGTTGCCGCGCTCGGCGATCCGGTGGCCACCGTGCCGATGGCCGATCTGCCGGGCTTCACCCCACCGAGTGCACAGGGGCATGGCGGCCAGGTGCACTCGATTCAGGTCGGCGATCATCGCGTGCTGGTCCTGGCCGGGCGCATCCACGCCTATGAGGGACACGACCTGCAGCATGTGGTGCATCCGGTGCGGACCGCGGCGGCCACCGGCGTTTCGACGGTGGTGCTGACCAATGCGGCCGGCGGCCTGCGGGCCGAGTACCAGGTGGGCCAGCCGGTCCTGATCAGCGACCACCTCAACCTCACCGCAAGGTCCCCGCTGGTCGGGGCACAATTCGTCGACCTGGTCGATGCGTACTCACCCCGGCTACGGGCACTGGCCCGGCAGATCGAGCCGACTCTGACCGAGGGTGTCTACGCCGGGTTGCCGGGCCCGCACTACGAGACGCCGGCAGAGATCCGGATGCTGCGCGCCCTGGGAGCCGATCTGGTCGGTATGTCGACGGTGCACGAAACGATCGCTGCCCGGGCCGCCGGCCTACAGGTGCTGGGCATATCGATGGTGACGAACCTGGCCGCGGGGATGACGGGCGAGCCGCTCAGCCACATCGAGGTGCTCGATGCCGGGCGTCAGTCCGCAACCCGGATGGGTTCCCTGCTGGCTTCGGTGATCCGACAGATCTAGCCGACGAGATACCGCTGCAGGGTGGGCCCGATCCAGTCGACGACCTCGTGACGCGGCATGCCGACCAACGGCGGGAATTCCAGTACGTAGCGGCACAACGCCATCCCGAGCACCTGTGATGCCGCGAGGCTGGCCCGCACCGGGGTGTCAGGAGCGTTGCCCGTGGTTTCGGCGATGACGGGAGCGAGTTGCGCGGCGAAGATCGTCCGCATCCGCTCGGCGACCGCCTCGTTGGTCACGCCGGCCCGCAACAGGATCAACAGTGCTTCGTCGCGTTCCCAGCGATCGAGAAAGTGTGTGGCCAGCGCGGCACCGATCTGCTCGCGCGGGACCTGGGCCAGATCGGGTAGTTCCAGATCGAATTCGGCAGCGGCGGCGAACAGTCGCTCCTTGTTGCCGTAGTAGCGCATCACCATCGACGGGTCGATCCCGGCATCTGCGGCAATCGCCCGGATGGTGGCGCGTTCATAGCCGTCGGCAGCGAAGCGCTCACGTGCCGCGGCCAGGATCACGGACTTGGTCTCAGCTGCCGGTCGTCGCATGCCAACAAGTGTAGGCCAACAACCGTTGACATCGCTGCGCACCGCGCCTACGTTGAAGTCAACAGTTGTTGACCAACGGTTGTTGACAAAGGAGCCGAAGATGCAAACGACCACCACCGACGTCCTCATCGTCGGAGCCGGACCCGTCGGCCTGAGCGCCGCCATCGTGCTCATCCAGCACGGCCACGACGTGACGGTGGTGGACCGCCAAGCCGAGGGCGCCAACACCTCGCGGGCCGCCGTCGTCCATCCCCACACCCTGGAATTGCTGGAGCCCTACGGCGTGGTCGACGCCCTCGTATCACGCGGCGTGCACACCCCGACCTTCACGATCCGCGACCGCGACGACCTCCTGATCGCGGTCCCCTTCAGCGAGCTGCCGACCCGTTACCCCTACACGTTGATGATTTCGCAGGCCGACACCGAGACGTTCCTGCTCAACCGGCTGGAGGCGCTGGGTGGCAAGGTCGTCCGGCCCGCCGCGGTCACCGAGATCCGACAGTCCGCCGACTACGCGGTCGCGACCTTCACCGACGGCTCGCAGATCCGGACCAGGTATCTGATCGGTGCCGACGGCATGCACAGCACGGTCCGCGACCAGGCCGGCATCGCGTTCACCGGTGGCACCTACGCCGAGTCGTTCGTGCTGGCCGACGTGCACCTGTCCGGAGGCGTCCCGGCCAACGAGGTCATCCTCTACTTCTCGCCGGCCGGCCTGGTCGTCGTCGCTCCACTGCCCGACGGGATGTATCGCATCGTCGCGACGGTCGATGAAGCACCGCAAAATCCCGACGTCGCGTTCGTGCAATCGCTGCTCGACGAGCGCGGTCCGCAGGCACGGCCCGCCGTGGTCGAGGACGTTGTGTGGGGGTCACGCTTCCGCGTGCATCACCGGATCGCTGACGAGTTCCGCAACGAGCGCGTCCTGCTGGCGGGCGACGCCGGCCACGTGCACTCCCCCGCGGGCGGACAGGGCATGAACCTCGGGATCGAGGATGCGGTCGTCCTTGCTGAACAGCTCTCGCAGGTGCTGGATGCCGGGGCCGATGAGGCGCTGCTCGACGAGTACGCCGCCGCTCGACGCCGCACCGCGGGCAGCGTGGTCGCCATGACCAGCCGGCTCACCGAAGTCGCCACCGCATCTGCCCGCCGCCGACCCATCCGCAATCGCGTCATGCGGATGGCCGGCAAGCTTCCCGCCGTTCGCCGGGCGCTGGCCTGGCGTTTGTCCGGCCTGAACCGACGCTGAGTAGAGGAGACACTCATGAAACTCGTCAACGATGAACTCGCGGTACCGGTCCGGCTCACCGAGCCCACCGACAACGGCTTCCTGGTGCTGGCGGCCGAGGTCGGCCGCTGGTGCGGGCCTCTTCCCCTGCCCTCGCGCGCCCGCCGCCGGCTGACCGGCCGTCTCACCGAAATGGCGGCGAAGCTGGCCCACCGCGACGACGTCGTCGAGGCCGTGGTGTTCGACGCGGCGCTGCGCCCACCCGGCGAAGGCTCGGCACTGCTCGCCCGCGCGGGTGTGCGACCCGCGCGCTACGACGTCGTCGTCCTGATCCGCACCACCGGAGTCGGGAGCATCGACAGCCTGCGAGCGGACAACGCCTATCGCGCCATTGTCGCCGAATTCGACCGTCACGCGCGACACTCCTACCGGATGGCAGCCAGCAACGCAGCCCGGATCGCGGATGTCGAGCACACCGACGACCGCTGGTTCCTGTTCAACTACTTTCACTGTGATTCCGCGGAAACGGTTTATGACACATGGGAATACACAGCAGGCTGGTTTCAACAGCACACCGCGTTGCCGGACTCGACCCTGCTTGCGCCGCGGCCCGGCGAACCGACCGATTACAGCATCGTCAACCACGCGAGTTGGCCGGCATTGCGGGCGTTTCTTCCCAGCCTGCTGTTTCGGCGCACCTTCCGGTCATTTGTGCTGGCCAACTTCAAAGCCAATGGCGTCGCGGCCCAGCCGATCATCTATCGCCTGAGCCCGGCCACCGGCTCATCGGGGAAAATCTGACAGACCTGCGCAAGTTTGCGTACTCGGACGCCGCTGCGGGCACACTTGGGTCATGACCTCCGTCGCGACCGCCGCCGCAGATTGGATCGCACATGACCCCGACCCGCAGACCGCGGCCGAACTGTCCGCCTGCAGTCCCGATGAGCTCGATCGTCGATTCAGCCGTCCGCTGACCTTCGGCACCGCCGGGTTGCGGGGCCCCTTGCGGGGCGGGCCGGACGGGATGAACCTGGCGGTGGTCACCCGCACCACCTGGGCGCTGGCGCAGATGCTCAAGGACGGAGGTCTGGGCGGCTCACATGTGGTGGTGGGCCGCGACGCTCGGCACCGCTCCGACGAGTTCGCCTTGGCGGCTGCCGAAGTCCTTGCCGCCGAGGGTTTTCAGGTCCTTCTCATGATGGCTTCCGTGCCGACACCGGTGGTCGCCTATACCGTCCGGCACCTTCCTGCTGTGGCCGGAGTGCAGATCACCGCATCGCACAATCCGCCCACGGACAACGGATACAAGGTCTTTCTCGACGGCGGCATGCAGATCATCTCCCCTGCCGACCGCGAGATCGAGGCTGCGTTGGCCCGTGCCCCACACGCCGATGAGATCCCCAGGGCTGCAGTGGAAACTGGCGGCCTTCACCAGGTCTACGGCTACCTGGAACGTGCCTCTCGGGTGCGCCGCACCACCGGTTCGGTGCGGATCGCCCTGACTCCGCTACATGGCGTCGGCGGAGAGTACGCCCTCGATGCACTGGCCCTGGCCGGGTTCGAGGACGTGCACGTGGTCGAGGAACAGTTCAACCCGGATCCGGACTTCCCCACGGTCAACTTCCCCAATCCCGAGGAGCCTGGCGCCGTCGACGCACTCCTCGCCCTGGCCGACGACATCGACGCCGAGATCGCGATCGCCCTCGATCCGGATGCCGATCGCTGCGCCGTCGGGGTGCCCGGACCCGACGGCTGGCGCATGCTCACCGGCGACGAAACAGGCTGGCTGCTGGGCGATTACATCCTGTCTCAGCTCGAACCGGGCCCGGTCAGCGAAGCTGCGTTGGTGGCCAGCACCGTCGTCTCGTCGCGGATGCTGGCATCGATCGCGGCGACGCACGGCGCCCAGCACGCCGAAACCCTCACGGGGTTCAAGTGGTTGGCCCGCGCCCAGACTCCCGGCAACACCCTGGTCTATGCCTACGAGGAAGCGATCGGCCATTGCGTCGACCCGGCCTCGGTACCCGACAAGGATGGGATCAGCGCTGCGATCCTTGCGGCCGACCTGGTGGCTGCACTGCGTGATCAGGAACGCACCATCCTCGATGCCCTTGACGGTCTGGCCAAGGTTCACGGCGTGCACGTGACGGGAGCCGTCAGCCGCCATGTCGATGATGCTGCTACCGCCATGACCCGGTTGCGCGAATCCCCGCCGACCGAGCTGGCCGGCATCGCCATCACTGTGGAGGACCTGCTGAAGCGGAACGGGCAACAGCACACCGACGCCCTCATCTTCACCGGCAGCGATGCCGGCACCTCCATCCGGGTGGTGGTGCGCCCGTCGGGTACCGAACCGAAACTGAAGTCCTACACCGAAGTTCGCTGCACGCCGACCGACGACTTGGACACCGCGCGGGCCCACGCCCAGAAGCTCAGCCAGGACCTATCCGACGCCGCGGTGCGCTGGTGATACCTCAGCGCGGCCCGAACTGACGGTCCCCGGCGTCCCCGAGCCCCGGAACGATGTAGGCGATGTCGTTGAGGCCCTCGTCGATGGTCGCGGTGACCAGCCGCATATCGGGGGCAACCTCCTCGATCGCCGCGATCCCCTGCGGCGCACACACCACACAGACCGCGGTGATGTCGACCGCGTTGCGTTCCTTCAACAAGTCGATGGTGTAGGCCATCGACCCGCCGGTGGCCAACATGGGGTCGAGGATGAACACCGACCGTGTGCTCAGGTCGTCGGGCAACGACGCCAGATACGGCGTCGGCTGATGCGTCGTCTCGTCGCGCGCCATCCCGACGAACCCCACCTGCGCCTCGGGGATCAGGGCATGCGCCTGGTCGACCATCCCCAGCCCGGCCCGTAATACCGGCACCAGCAACGGCGGATTGGCCAATCGCGAACCTGTGGTGTCGGTGACGGGCGTGCGTACCGGGATCTGTTCGGATGTCGCGTCCCGGGTGGCCTCGTACACCAGCATCAGGGTGAGGTCGCGCAGTGCGGAACGAAACCCGGCGTTGTCGGTCCGCTCATCGCGCAAAGTGGTCAGCCGTGCGGCGGCCAGGGGGTGGTCGACGACGCGTACATCCATGCCGCTGACCTTAACGGACTACGGATTTTCAAGGGTCCGCAACGGGGTGCCCCCACACCACGCTGAGGGGGCGTTCGTTCTTGTCCCTGACCCTGGAGATCTGACCATGACGAAAGTCACCGCCGCCCCGCCAGCGGGAATCAGCGCCGTGGCCGTCCTCGGCGTCGAGTCTGACGCGCAACTCGCGGAGCGGTTCGTTCACGAGGCCATGCCGTTCCACCCCATGCTCTTGCGCACCGCCCGGCGGCTCACCCACAGCCAGGCCGACGCCGAAGACCTGGTTCAGGACACACTGATGAACGCCTACACCGGTTTCCGCCGGTTCGAGCCGGGCACCAACCTGCGGGCCTGGCTCTTCCGCATCCTGCACAACCGGTGGATAAGTACACACCGGATGAAGCAGCGACGCCCCGATGCGTTCGCCGTTGCCGAGATCACTGACAGCGACATGCTTTGCAGCGCAAATCATTCCGCGACTGCCGAGCGCTCAGCCGAAGACCGTGCGCTCGACATGTTCTGCGACAGCCGGATCCGCGATGCGGTGTTGACGCTGCCCGAAGGTTTCCGAACGGTTTTGTACTACTCCGATATCGAAGGCCTGACGTACGCCGAAACCGCGGCGCGCATGGAAATCCCCCTGGGAACCGTCATGTCGCGCATCGCCCGCAGTCGCGAACGCCTCAGGGCAGCTCTGGGCAACGACGACACCCGACGTGTCGCGTGACGAAACAATGGAGGGACACAATGGAATCCGGAGAAGAACTCAAGGGGTACCGTGCGCTGGTGACCGGTGGCACCGCCGGCATCGGGTTGGCGAGTGCCGACCTGCTGGCGCGGGCGGGCGCGGCCGTGACCATCACCGGACGAGACGAACGGCGGGGCCGTGATGCCGCAGCCGCACTCGGCGGGGAGGTCCGATTCATCCGTGCCGACCTTGCCGACCTCGGGTCGGTGCAATCGCTTGCCCACCAATGTGATCAGCTCGACATCCTGGTCAACAACGCAGCTGCTTTTCCCGGTGCGCTCACGGTGGAACAGGATGTCGCGTCGTTCGAGCAGACCTTCGACACCAATGTGCGCGGCACCTATTTCCTGGTGGCTCAACTGGTGGGTGGCATGCTCGAGCGCGGCCGCGGCAGCATCGTGAACGTCACTTCGATGGTCGCCTCGAAAGGGGTGCCGGGCGCCTCGGCCTACAGCGCTTCCAAAGCGGCCGTTGAATCGCTGACCCGGACCTGGGCTGCCGAGTTCGGTTCCGGCGGTGTGCGAGTCAACAGTGTGGCGCCGGGTCCGACCCGCACCGAAGGCGTCGAGGCTCAATGGGGCGACACGAACGAGGAACTCGGGCAGGCCCTGCCGTTGGGCCGCACGGCCACCCCGGAGGAGGTCGCCCACGCGGTGCTGTTCCTGTCGTCACCGCGCGCAGCGTTCATCACCGGCTCGACGCTGCATGTCGACGGGGGCGGTACCGCCATCTGAAACACAGGGGAACCGAACGGCGTCGGCCGGCGTCCTAACCACATGCCTGCCGATACCCTGCACGCCGACCTGGCGGCCATCCGTGCCCTTGGCGATGCCCTCGATGCGCACGCCGCCGATCTGAGTGCCGTGGCCGTTTCCCTGCGATCGATCCCGGCACCGGGGCTCGGCCCGGTCGGCGAACGGTTCGCGACCGCGTTCGCCGAGGCCGTCAGCGCACACCGCGATGCGGTCGCGGCGCTCGGCGCCTGCACGGGGGCCGGGGCCGTCAGCGCTCGATGTACCGCCGCAGACTACGACTCCGCCGGTCAACGAGCCGCCACGCTGTTGCCTCGGATGTAGCCGTGCCCGGATCCACAATCGTGTTGGCCGCGCCGCTGTACGAACTGCGAGATCTCGTCGGCAGCGGCTGGCCGGACCACCGGCCCGCGGTGGCCGCGATGGACGGCGCCCACGGCGCTCTTTCGGACATCGCGGCTGCGCTCGGCCGGTCGTGGGACCGTGCCGCCGGGGATTGGTCCGGCATCTCGGCGACGGCGGCCGCGGAGTTCGCCTCCCGCGCTGCGGCCGAAGTCACCAGCCTGGCCGAGCGCGCACAGATCCTGAGCTGCGCGGCCCGGGACGCAGGCTCGGCCGTGGCCCGGGCCAGGATCCGACTGCAGGCGATCATCGACCGCTTCGAGGAACGCGCCGCCGCGCTGGCTCCTCACCTCGATGAACCCGGAGTGGCCCAGCAGATGCAGGCCGAAGCACGACGCGCGATCACCGAGGCCACGGCCGTCGTCGACGAACTTCGCACCGAACTCGACCAGCGCGCCGACGCGGTCACCGGCTCGGCGCCCGCGGCCGGCACGCACGCGGGATCGGCAGGCTCCGGAGGTTTCGCCCCGACCGCCGCGGGGTCGTCGGGAGCCACAGCGCCGGCAAGTTGGAGCCGGGCCGCAGGTCTACCGGCGGCTCCGGCCGACGATCGCGCGGACGCCGTGGTCGGGCTACGCGACCCCGGGATGTTCGGTGACGGGGTGGCGGTGCGGCTGCCCGACGGCAGCACGGCGGTGGCCCCCAATGCCGTGGCGGCCAGCGCCGTGCGGCACGCGTTGACCCAACTCGGGGTGCCCTACCGATGGGGCGGTACCACCCCGGGCGTCGGCTTGGACTGCAGCGGCCTGACCCAGTGGGCCTACCACGAAGCCGGGCTGGCCATCCCCCGACTGGCACAGGAACAGGACATCGGCAAGGCAGTGTCGCCCGGAACACTGCGGCCGGGTGACCTGGCAGTGTGGGACGGGCATGTCGCGATGATCGTCGGGCCGAACACGATGATCGAGGCCGGTGATCCGGTGAAGCTGTCGCCCGTCCGGACCACGAATGCCGGTCAGGGCTTTCAGGGATTCTGGCGGCCCACGGCCTGAGCGCAGTACCGGCAGGCCCCGAACCGGAGACAAGCTGACTGGCGTCCAGGGCACCCCATTAGGCTGTGCCGCATGGCTGCTGACATCGTGCCGGTCCGGCTCGGGCTGACCAAGGGCGACCTTTACACACTGTGGGCTCCGCGTTGGCGGGATGCCGGCGACGAGTGGGAGGCCTTCTTGGGCGAAGGTGACGCTCTCTACGCCTTCGAATCTGTCGCTGACCTGGTCGCCTTCGTCCGCACCAACACCGACAACGACCTCGCCGATCACCCGAAGTGGGACAAGCTGACTGCGGCCAACGCGCACAAGCTGCAGCCGGCCGAGGACCGTGAGTACGACATCGTCGGGGTGCCCGACCTGGTCTCCGACAAGCCGACCGAGGAATCCGTCGCGCGCCTGCACCGCACCCTCGTCGTGGTGTCCTCGATCGGCTCGGTGTGTGAGCTGCCGGCCATCAGCAAGTTCTTCAACGGCAACCCCGTTCTCGGCACGGTCGGCGGCGGACTGGAAGGCTTCACCGGCCGCTCCGGACGCAAGCGGTGGGCTGAGATCGAAGCCGTGATCGCCCGCGGCTGGGACGGCGTGCTCGACTCCATCGACGAGATCGTCGCCATCCCTGAGGCCGTCGACGCCGATGCGGTGAAGAAGGCCGAGGCCGAGCTCGAGGAGCCGGCCCCCGAGGAGGACGAGGACGACGTCGCGGTGGACACCGAGGACGCCGAAACCGACGACGAGGACGGCGAGGCCGCGGCCGAGCCGGTACGCAGCGCCGCCGACACCGCGGTCCTGGGTGACGACGAGGACTTCTGGCAGAAGGTCGGGATCGACCCGGTGCGCATCATGACCGGTTCGGGCACCGTCTACACCCTGCGCTGCTACCTCGACGACGACCCGGTGTTCCTCGGGCGCAACGGCCGTATCAGCGTGTTCAGCTCCGAGCGGGCGCTGGCTCGGTATCTGGCCGACGAACACGATCACGACCTGTCGGACCTGGCCACCTACGACGACATCAGGACCGCCGCCACCGACGGCTCCCTGCGGGTGGACGTCGCCGAGGAGAACATCTACGTCCTGTCCGGCATCTCCGACGACATCGCCGACGGGCCCGATGCGGTCGACCACGACCAGTTGGAGTTGGCCGTCGAACTGTTGCGCGACGTCAGCGACTACGCCGAGGACAAGACCGTCGACGAGACGCTCGCACGGACCAAGGCGCTGGGCAAGTTCGTGAGCTACGTGCTCGGCGACGAGAACGCCCGCAAGCCGGAGGTCCCGCACGCCGAGGCCGTCGAGCAGTGGGACGCACTGGAACGGTTCGTGGAGTCACGCCTGCGGGCGGAGTAGCCCTCAGGACAACCGGGTGATCTTGCCGCGCCCGTTTCCATAGAGCCCGGCTCCCACCCATGTGACTATGCCGACATCGCTCCCCACCTGCCACGATCGCTGGCCGGTTGCGGTGTCGTAGGCGATCGTGGGGTCAACGTCATGCGTGCCGACGATGTGGTTGTTGTCGGCCGCGACCAGGCTATCGAGCTTCGCCTTCTCAATGAACGCGCCGGTTCCGTCTGTGCAGTCCCATGCGCGCACCCCGCCCGTGTCCGAACCCACCTCCCCGTACGACACGATGCACAGATTGCCCACCCCCGCGAGCGTGACCCGAGGCGACGGGGTTAGCGGCAACTGCTGTGACCACTTGAAATCGCCGGTCAGGGTGTCCACCGCTGCGATCTCCCCCTTGCTCTCGCTGTACACGATCGGCAACACAATCCCAGATGTCGCGTACACCACCGAACGTGGGAACGAGGGGTTCGACATCAGATCGGTGTTTGGCAGCCGATAGCCGTGATCCGCGGGAATACGCCAGGCGAGCTTGCCGGTGAAGGAGTAGAAATCGATCTGCTGTTCGGGGAAGTGGTCCGAATTCAGGAGGGCTCTGCCGCGTACAGCCACCACGATGCCCCGGCTGGTGGCGATGAGCTCGTCGACCGCGCCGATCGAGAACAGATCGGCGCCGGACTCGGCGTCGTAGAACTTCGTGCTGGTGCCGCCCACTTCTGCCACGACGCCTTGATCCAGGTACACCGATGCCGACCCAGTTGTCGGCTTCGTCCAGAGCTGCTGTCCAGAATCGTCGAACACCGTGAGGCTTTTCTTGTTGTCGGCGAATGCGAGCAAACCGGAACCGGAATAGACCTGAGGGACGCCGTCAGTTGACATGGATTCCTTCGTCGCGCCGGACCTCATATCGACGAGTACTGCCTCCTTGCCGCCGGCACAGAGGGCGGCCCCGCCCGATGTACCGACGACACAGTGCGCCACCCTGCCGAACGACGTGGGAAGCGGTTGCTGCCACAGCGGCGTACCGTTCGCGGCATCCAGCGCGATCATGGATTTGTTCAGATTGACGATGACGGTTTTCGAATCGCCGCCCATGACCAACGGGTACGCGTTGGAATCCGGACCCGGCGGATAGCTCCACAGGTTGTTGGTGGGCGCCGCACTCAGCGAGGGTAGCTGCGCCGCAGCGGGCGGACGCTCCACACCGGCAATCTCAGCTTTTCCAGCGGCGGCATCGGCCTCGGACAACTCGTCCGACCCTGACATCCAGAATACGATCGAGCCGACCACCAGGGCCAGCACGACGACCACCACTGCAGCCACAACGATTCCGATGACCTTCCCGTCGCGGCGGCGAACCTCGGGGGGCTGCGGACTGAACTGAGGTGGGTAGCCACCGTAACCCGGGGCCGGAAAACCGGGAGCGGCGCCGAAGACCGGGGGCCCTCCGGGGTGCACCCCGGGCGGACCGAACGGCGACTCCCCCGTCCCCGACGCACCCGGCTGACCATGACTATCGCCCCACGGCGAACTCCCCCACTGGTTCACGCTCGGAGTGTATTCGACGCTCTCCCTGGGATGAGCCGATGAATTCGGCGGCGGCCGCGGTCAATCCACTCATGACCGCATCGACGGGCCTTTCCACCCACACCCTGGAGGTTCTCGGCGCGCGCCTGCACAGTGGTCGCTCGCCACCCCGGCCGGGTGCGCACCCTCGTGGCACACGAGCCTCCCCTTTGGGAGTTCCTACCCGACGTCCAGGCACTCAAACGCGGCGTGGCTGACGTACCGCGTGTCGGTCAGCCCACCAGCACCGCGTACCGCGGCTTGATCACCTCGTCGATGATGGCGAGCCGTTCATCGAAGGGGATGAACGCCGACTTCATCGCATTGATGGTGAACCGCTCCAGGTCGCTCCAGCCGTAGCCGAAGGCCTCGACGAGGCGCAGCATCTCCTGGCTCATGGTGGTATCGCTCATCAGCCGGTTGTCGGTGTTGACCGTCACGCGGAACCGCAACCGCGCCAACCGGTCGAACGGATGCTTGGCGATGCTCGGCGCCGCCCCGGTCTGCACGTTGCTACTGGGGCACATCTCCAACGGAATTCGCTTGTCCCGCAGGATGGATGCCAACCGGCCCAGGTGCTGGGTACCGTCGTCCAACTCGGTGATGTCGTCAACGATGCGCACGCCGTGGCCCAGACGGTCGGCCCCGCAGAATGCGATGGCCTCGTGGATCGACGGCAGGCCGAATGCCTCACCGGCGTGAATGGTGAAGCGCGCGTTGTTGCCTCGCATGTACTCGAACGCATCGAGGTGACGAGTGGGTGGGTATCCGGCTTCGGCACCGGCGATGTCGAAGCCGACAACGCCCTTGTCCCGGAACCGGATCGCCAGCTCGGCGATCTCGCGCGAGCGCGCGGCGTGCCGCATGGCGGTGACCAGGCAGCGCACGGTGATGGTGCGCCCCTCGGCCGAGGCGGCCTTCTCGCCGGCGGCGAAGCCGGCCAGCACCGCGTCGACCACGTCGTCCAGCGACAGCCCCCGGTCGATGTGCAGTTCGGGTGCGAACCGCACCTCCGCGTACACGACGTTGTCGGCGGCCAGGTCCTCGACGCACTCGAAGGCGACGCGATATAGCGCCTCGGGGGTCTGCATGACCCCGACGGTGTGGGCGAACGGCTCGAGGTAGCGCACCAGCGAGCCGCTGTGGGCGGCCGTACGGAAGAACGTGGCCAGCTCGTCGACCTCGGTCGCCGGCAGGCCGTCGTAGCCCAGCCGACCGGCCAGGTCGAGCACGGTTGCCGGCCGCAGTCCGCCATCCAGATGATCGTGCAGCAGGGCCTTGGGAGCGTGCTGGATCTTGTCCAAAGTCAGCGGCGTACTCATGTCCCCATCATGCGCGACACCGGGAGGTCAGCGAGGCTCAATCAGGCTGCGACGCGCTCAACAGTCGGTGACGAAACAGGGCGGGCGACTGGACACCTACAGACGGTCGATGATCAGTGGCCGCCGGGCGGGCACCGCGTCGCCGACAGTCCAGGCGCCGTCGAGTTCGGCCAACGCCGCCGGTAGCCGGTCGGCGGTCTCGGTGTACAGCGTGAACAGCGCCTCCCCGGCGGCCACGGGCTCGCCGGGCGTGCGGTGGATCCGCACACCGGCGCCGAACTGCACCGGCTCACCGGGCTGCGCCCGGCCGGCGCCCAGGCGCCACGCCGCCATCGCCACGCCCATGGCGTCCAGGTCGCCCATGAAACCGCCGTGGGGAGCCGTCACCGTCTCGCTAACCGCCCCGATCGGCAGAGGCCGGCTCAGGTCACCGCCCTGGGCGGTCACCAGCGCACGAAAGCAATCCATCGCGCTGCCGTCCCGCAGGGTCTCGCCCGGATCCACGCCGTCGATGCCGGCCGCGTCGAGCATTTCGGTCGCCAGCGCCAGCGTCAGCGCGACGACGTCGGCCGGCCCGCCCCCGGCCAGCACCTCCATGGACTCGGTGACTTCCACGGAGTTGCCGACGGCGCGGCCCAGCGGGCAGTTCATGTCGGTCAGAAGCGCCCGGGTCGAGACCTCGTAGTCGTTGCCGAGCCCGACCATGGTGGCGGCCAGCTCCCGCGCCTCGGCCTCGGTCTTGAGAAACGCCCCGCGCCCTACCTTGACGTCGAGCACCAGGGACCGCGCCCCCTCGGCCAGTTTCTTGCTCATGATGGAACTCGCGATGAGTGGCAGTGAGTCGACTGTCGAGGTGATGTCGCGCAATGCGTAGATCTTGCGATCGGCCGGCGCCAGCTCGCCTGCGGCGAACACCGCCGCACCGATGTCCCGAAGTTGTTGCCGGATCCGTTCTTTCGACAGCTCTGCGGTGAATCCCGGGATCGCCTCGAGCTTGTCCAGCGTGCCGCCGGTATGCCCGAGCCCGCGCCCGGAGGCCTGCGGCACGGCTGCGCCACAGGCCATCACGACCGGCAGCAGCGGAATGGTGATCTTGTCCCCCACCCCACCGGTGGAGTGCTTGTCCACCAAGGCGAGTGGCTTTCCCTCACGACGTAGGTCGGTGAAGTCGAACCGTTCCCCGGAATCGACCATGGCCGCGGTCCACCGGGCGGTCTCGGCCGGGGCCATGCCGTTGAGGAAGATCGCCATCAACAGCGCCGACATCTGCTCGTCGGCGACCCGTCCATGGGTGTAGCCGTCGATCACCCAATCGATCGCGGCATCGGACAGCATCCCGCCGTCACGTTTGGTGCGGATGACGGTGGGAGCGTCGAGATGCGGCATGACGCCAAACCTACTCGCCAGTAACCCGGAGTTGTTGGACCACTTGGCCTTACCGGCGCCCCAGATCGTCGGGACCGAAGGCGTCAGGCAACAGCTCGCGCAGTGGCCGCGCACCGTCAGGATGGTCAATCAGCAGCCCGGGCCCGCCGTGCTCCAGCAACACCTGACGGCACCGTCCGCAGGGCATCAGCAGGCCCCCGTCGGGCCCTACACACGACAGCGCGACGAGCCTTCCGCCGCCCCCGGAATGCAGGGCACAGGCCACAGCGCACTCGGCACAGAGACCTAGGCCATATGAGACATTCTCCACATTGCAGCCGGCCACGATCCGACCGTCGTCGACGAGGGCCGCAGCCCCCACCGAAAAGCCCGAATAGGGCGCGTAGGCGTGGAATGACACCTCAATTGCCTTGTTGCGCAATATATTCCAGTCGACATCGGCGCTCATGCCACCACCCCGGCCACAGGTTCTGAATGCATTCCGAAACCCCAATTCCCGACCCGCACATTAAGATAGGTAAGCCTAACTTTTCCCTGTTTGGCGGGCCGAACTGCTCAACCGTAATTCGTTCGCCACTACAAATGGGTTTAGAGTCGCCCCGAGGTTTGGGGCTAATTAACAGGCAGTCCCATACGTCCCACCGATGGCGTTGGAGGGCCCGATGAGTACTCAGACGGAGGTACCGGCTCCGCAACCCAGGAAAGCACGACGGCGCACCCTTTATCGCGGTGATCCGGGAATGTGGTCCTGGGTGCTGCACCGTATTACCGGTGCCACGATCTTCTTCTTCCTGTTCGTACACGTCCTTGATACCGCGTTGGTCCGGGTGAGCCCGCAGGCCTACAACGAGGTCATCGAGACGTACAAGACCCCCATCGTCGGATTGATGGAGATGGGCCTGGTCGCCGCAGTGCTCTTCCACGCACTGAACGGCATCCGCGTCATCCTCATCGACTTCTGGCAGCAGGGTCCCCGCTACCAGCGGCAGATGCTCGCGGTCGCCGTCGGCGTCTTTGCCGTGGTCCTCATCGCAGCACTAGGAGTGATCGGTATGCACATGGTGGAGCGGTTCCTGTGAGCGCGCCAGGAGCGGGCGAGTCGCGGTTGGGCCGCCCGGCACCGGTCATGGAACGTGAGCACGACCGGCCGGCCGCGCTGGACCACCCCCGCGCGCCCCGTCGTCCCCGCGGCATTCCCTATTTCGAGAAGTACGCCTGGCTGTTCATGCGGTTCTCGGGGCTGGCGCTGGTCTTCCTGGCGCTCGGCCACCTGTTCATCATGCTGATGTGGCAGGACGGTGTTTACCGCATCGACTTCAATTACGTCGCAGCGCGCTGGGCCTCCCCGTTCTGGCAGATCTGGGACATGGCCCTGCTGTGGCTCGCGATGATCCACGGGGCCAACGGACTGCGCACCATCATCGGCGACTACGCCCGTAAGAACGTCACGAAGTTCTACCTGAATTCGCTGCTTCTGCTGGCGACAGGGTTCACGTTGGTTCTGGGCACCTACGTCCTGGTCACCTTCGACCCGAATATTGGGGGTTAACCAATGATTCAGGAACACCGCTACGACGTCGTCATCGTCGGTGCCGGCGGCGCAGGCATGCGCGCGGCCGTCGAGGCCGGTCCCCGCGTCCGCACCGCCGTGCTGACCAAGCTGTACCCGACGCGCTCGCACACCGGCGCGGCCCAGGGCGGCATGTGCGCCGCACTGGCCAACGTCGAAGAGGACAACTGGGAGTGGCACACCTTCGACACCGTCAAGGGTGGCGACTACCTCGCTGACCAGGACGCCGTCGAGATCATGGCCAAAGAGGCCATCGATGCGGTGCTGGACCTCGAGAAGATGGGGATGCCCTTCAACCGCACCCCCGAGGGCCGCATCGACCAGCGCCGGTTCGGCGGCCACACCCGCGATCACGGCAAGGCCCCGGTGCGCCGGGCCTGCTACGCCGCCGACCGCACCGGCCACATGATCCTGCAGACGCTGTACCAAAACTGCGTCAAGCACGACGTGGAGTTCTTCAACGAGTTCTACGCACTGGACATCGCGCTGACCGAGACCCCGGCCGGCCCGGTGGCCACCGGCGTCATCGCCTACGAGCTGGCGACCGGCGACATCCACATCTTCCACGCCAAGGCGATCGTGTTCGCCACCGGCGGTTCGGGCCGGATGTACAAGACCACCTCCAATGCCCACACCCTGACCGGTGACGGCCTGGGCATCGTCTTCCGCAAGGGACTTCCCTTGGAGGACATGGAGTTCCACCAGTTCCACCCGACAGGCCTGGCCGGCCTGGGCATCCTGATCTCCGAAGCCGTGCGCGGCGAGGGCGGCCGGTTGCTCAACGGCGAGGGCGAACGATTCATGGAGCGTTACGCGCCGACGATCGTCGACCTCGCGCCGCGTGACATCGTCGCCCGGTCGATGGTGCTCGAGGTGCTCGAAGGCCGCGGCGCCGGACCGAACAAGGACTACGTCTACATCGACGTGCGTCACCTCGGTGAGGACGTGCTGGAGGCCAAGCTTCCCGACATCACCGAGTTCGCCCGCACCTACCTGGGCGTGGATCCGGTCAAGGAACTGGTGCCGGTCTACCCGACCTGCCACTACGTCATGGGCGGCATCCCGACCACCGTCCACGGCCAGGTGCTGCGCGACAACACCAACGTCATCCCGGGCCTGTACGCCGCCGGTGAATGTGCGTGCGTGTCGGTGCACGGCGCCAACCGTCTGGGCACCAACTCGCTGCTGGACATCAACGTGTTCGGCCGTCGCGCCGGCATCGCCGCCGCCGAGTACGCCGCCAACCACAACCATGTCGACCTGCCGGAGAGCCCGGCCGACATGGTGGTCGGCTGGGTCGGCGACATCCTCTCCGAGCACGGCAACGAGCGCGTCGCCGACATCCGCACCGCGCTGCAGCAGTCGATGGACAACAACGCCGCGGTGTTCCGCACCGAGGAAACGCTCAAGCAGGCGCTGACCGACATCCACGCACTCAAGGAGCGCTACGCGCGAATCACGGTGCACGACAAGGGCAAGCGCTACAACAGCGACCTGCTCGAAGCCATCGAGCTGGGCTTCCTGCTGGAGCTGGCCGAGGTCACCGTGGTCGGCGCGCTCAACCGCAAGGAGTCCCGCGGCGGGCACGCGCGCGAGGACTACCCCGACCGCGACGACACCAACTACATGCGCCACACCATGGCCTACAAAGAGGGCAGCGAGCTGCTCTCCGATATCCGGCTGGATTACAAGCCCGTGGTCCAGACCCGCTACGAGCCGATGGAACGGAAGTACTGATCATGAGTGCACCTGTCATCGATAAGCCCGAAGCCGGCGACCCGCCCCTGCCCCCCGTCCCCGAGGGCGCGGTCATGGTCACCCTCAAGATCGCCCGGTTCAACCCGGAGAACCCCGACGCCGCGGGCTGGCAGAGCTTCCGGGTTCCCTGCCTGCCCACCGACCGGCTGCTCAACCTGCTGCTGTATGTGAAGGGCTACCTGGACGGCACGCTGACCTTCCGGCGCTCCTGCGCCCACGGGGTGTGTGGTTCGGACGCCATGCGGATCAATGGCGTGAACCGGCTGGCCTGCAAGGTGCTCATGCGCGACATGCTGCCGAAGAAGGCGGGCAAGCAGCTCACCATCACCATCGAGCCGATCCGCGGCCTGCCCGTGGAGAAGGACCTCGTGGTGGACATGGAGCCGTTCTTCGACGCCTACCGTGCCGTCAAGCCCTACCTGATCACCAGTGGCAACCCGCCCACCAAGGAGCGCATCCAGAGCGCCACCGACCGGGCCCGCTACGACGACACCACCAAGTGCATCCTGTGCGCGTGCTGCACCACGTCGTGCCCGGTGTACTGGAGCGAAGGGTCGTACTTCGGCCCGGCCGCGATCGTCAACGCCCACCGGTTCATCTTCGACTCGCGTGACGAGGCGGCCGCCGAGCGGCTGGACATCCTCAACGAGGTCGACGGCGTCTGGCGCTGCCGCACCACGTTCAACTGCACCGAGGCCTGCCCGCGTGGCATCCAGGTCACCCAGGCGATCCAGGAGGTCAAGCGCGCGTTGATGTTTGCGCGCTAGTTTTTGTTCTGTCGAGTGTGAAGAAGATCGCGAGATTTCTGGAAAATCTCGCGATCTTCTTCACGTTGGGCGTCAAAAGGGCGCACCCGCGGCGCGCAAGGCATCGCGAGTGCGGGCGATGACGGTGCCCTGGCGGTATCGGAGTAGATCGGCACCCACTCGGACTATCCGCCAGCCGAGATCCTGGTATTCGACGTTCTGGTCGATGTCCTTGGTGCGTTGTCGCGGATCGGTCCAGTGCTGGATCCCGTCGTATTGAACCCCGACCTTCCACTCCAGCCAACCCATGTCGATCCTCCCCACCTGCCGGCCATGATCGAACACCTCGATCTGCGTCTGGGTCGGCCTCATGCCCGCGTCGGTATAGAGCAGACGCAGACGGGTTTCCTGCGGCGACTCGGCGCCGTAGTCGGCGAGATCGAGAACCTGCCGCAACTGCACCAGCCCGCGCACACCCGGATGCTCTTTGATAAGTGCCTGTACATCAACAAGTTTCAGATCGCAGGCCTGCAGCAGCGCGTCAACCCGTTCGACGGAGACGGTCAACCCCCGTCGGCGGCCCAGGTCGAACGCTGTCCGAGCCGGTGTGGTGGCCCGGATTCCGCGGACCAGACAACGCTCGTGAGCTGTGAGTACATCGCTGTGCAGGATGATTCCGCGGGCCTTGTGTCTGCTGGAGTGGTTGAGCTCAGCCGGATATCTGTCTTTGATCCACCGCGAGCCGTGCAACGCGGCCGCTGACAACCCGGCCGCAGTTCCCCGCCGCCCTGACCAGAGCCAAGCCGCGGTGGCTTTGTCGACCGGCGTGAGCAGTGCACCGCGCGGGACATACACGTCCCGGTGCAGCATTTCGTAGCGGGTAGTCAGCTGATACCGATTGAGCTTGCCCGCCACGAGTGCCTCCGAGCCCAGAAAGGGCCAGTCACCTGCCATGTCGATTAGGACGACGACGGCGCCCTTCCGGTTCCACGGCCCGCCAATGTGAACAAGATGGTGAGAATCGTCGGAATCCTCGCCATCTTGTTCACGTTCGGCCGAAGGAACCCGTCACACATTGACGGGCCATCTCGTCTAACTCATATGACCGAGACAAAGACACGAATCCCCGCTGTAACCCCCAAGCAAGCCGGCCTGCTCACCCGCGCCATGTACTGGTACGCCAAGCGCGAATTCGGTGAGGTGCCAGAGCCGTTCGCGGTGGCCGCCCACCATCCACGCCTGCTGGTCGCCAACGGCGTCCACGAGATGCTGTTGCAGGGCGGCTCCAAGAAGCTGCCCGCAACCGTCCGCGAGCTCGCGGTGTTCTGGACCGCCCGCACCGTCGGGTGCTCGTGGTGTGTGGACTTCGGCTCCATGCTCATGCGCCTGGAGAACCTCGACGTCGAGCGGCTCAAGTCGATCGACGACTACGCCACCTCCCCGCTGTTCACCGATGACGAGCGCGCCGCGATCGCCTACGCCGACGCGATGACCACCGACCCGCACACCGTCACCGACGAGCAGGTGGCCGATCTCCGTCAGCGTTTCGGCGACGACGGCGTGATCGAGCTGACCTATCAGATCGGTGTGGAGAACATGCGGTCGCGGATGTATTCGGCGCTGGGTATCACCGAGCAGGGCTTCAATTCCGGAGACGCGTGCCGGGTGCCGTGGGCCGACACTGAGTGATCGCGCGATGAGGCCGGGTGGTAGAACACGTTACAGAAATCACCCGCTCACGTAGGGACACTCATGCACTGGTACACCGGCAACACGATCTACGACACGGTGCTGACCGCGGCTTTCGCGTTCGCGGCTTTCGTGATCATCGGCGGGTTCTTCGCACAGAGTTCCTACGGACGCTTCTCGTCGACCAAGCTCGGCTTGAACCTCAACCCGAAGCTCGGCTGGTGGCTGATGGAGATCCCCGCGACCGTGGTGTTCTTGATCAGTTACCTGGCCGGGCCTCACCGATTCGAGCCGACGTCGCTGGTGCTCGCCGGGATCTGGATGCTGCACTACGCCAACCGCGGTTGGTTCTTTCCGTTGGCGATCCGCCAGGCCCCCGGCAAGCGCGGCACCTTCAACATCTCGGTGATCGTGATGGGCATGCTCGTCACCTCCATGCACGGTTACCTGAACGGAACCCTGTTCAGTCACGACTTCTTCGGGCAGTACACCACCGCGTGGTTGACCGACCCTCGATTCCTGGTGGGGCTGGTGATCTACCTGTGCGGGTTCGCGCTGCTGGTGAACTCCGAATCGATCGTGCGGAACCTGCGGGAGAAGGGCGGCCCCGGCGCATCTGCATCTGGTCTTCGCGCAAGCGGCTCATCCACCGAATACCGGATCCCGTTCGGCGGCGGCTTCCGGTTCGTCACCAGCCCGGCCTATCTCGGCGAGATCATCGCCTGGTCCGGGTTCGCGCTGCTGACCTGGGCGTTGCCCGGCGTTGCCATCCTGCTGATCACCGCGGGCAACTTGATCCCCCGGGCGTTGGGCACACACAGCTGGTATCAGGAGAAGTTTCCCGACTACCCGACCGACCGCAAGGCGCTGATCCCGTACGTCTTGTGACGGTCACACCTCAGCCGGCGTGATCTCGATGTAAGCCGTTGGTACCCCGGCGAGTTGGCTGCCGTAGTCGAGGCTGCGTTCGAAAAGCTTCATCGGAGCACTCCAATTGGCGGCGATCACGGCTTCGGCATGCGCATGCTCGGCCTCAGGCAGGATGCGGGCCACGCCGGCCACCACCGGTCCGGTGGGCTTGCCGCGCAGATTGCTCGCCACCACAAGGACTTTCGGGTTGTTGCGGATGCGCTTGACCTTCCCGGTCGACGGATCTGTGCGCACATAGATCTTGCCGCCGTCGACCCCGTGGTTGATCGGGCTGGGCATCGCCTCCCCCGACCGCTTGTACGTCACCAACACGATCTGCCGGTATTTGTCGAAACCGGCGAAATCCGATCCGGTCGGCGTGCCGATGTGGAACGCGTCGCGGTGTCGCATCTTGTCCATGCCGCGAAACATCATTCGGCTGAACGTATGGGTCAATGTTCCGGGTTCGTTCGGCATCACTGTGCACCTCGCATCGGGGATCCGGTGAATTTGTCCGGGTTGGCGACGTCCCAGACCGCGCAGACCAAACCGTCACGAACGGTGAAGATCGTGACCCGGGGCATCATCTCGGGGTAGCCGTCGCCGGCCGGCGCGCCGGTCGTGTAGACGCCCAGCTGGCCGTTGACGAGCGCGAACTGACTGCCGGCCAACCAATTCGGTCCGTACCGCTTGGACAGCCCCAGGATGAACCGGGCCACCTTGTCCGGTCCGTGGATGACACGGGCAGCGGTCGGGGCCCGACGGTTCGAATCGCCGGTGAACGTGACGTCGGGGTGCAGCAACCGCACAACGGCTTCGAGCTCACCCGATGCCAGGGCGGCCATCAGTTCGCCGGCAACCTGGTTGTGCAGCTCGTCGGGCGTCGCGGGCGGCGGATTGTCGGCGACCGCGCGCCGGGCCCGCGACGCCAACTGGCGCGCCGATGCGTCGCTGACCCCCAGCACACCGGCGATCTCGGTGAACGGCACGCCGAACCCGTCGTGCAATACGAATGCCACGCGCTGATCGGGCGTGAGCCGTTCCAACACCACCATTGCGGCAAACCGAGCGTCCTCCCCGGCCACCACCGCGTTGAGTGGGTCGTTCGCGTCGAGCCCGGTCACGACGGGTTCTGGCAGCCATTCCCCGTAGTAGGCCTCGCGCCGGTGCGCCGCGGAGCGCAACCGGTCCAGGCCGAGCCGGCTCACGACGGTGGTCAGCCAGGCCCGCAGGTCGGCGATCGTGGTCTGGTTGTCATGCCAACGCAGCCAGGCGTCCTGCACTATGTCCTCGGCATCGGCATAGGTACCCGTCAACCGGTAGGCGACCGCCAGCAGGTGCGGCCGCAGCGCCTCGAATTCGTCGGTGCGCGCCGCAGTGGTCACAGCCCAAGCTTAATCCCGCTGAGCGCCACGCCAGAGTGGCCGTGGCCGTCGAGGGCCACTCCAGCGTGGCATCCGAGCGTGCGGTGACCGGACGCAGATCAGCGCTGGGCGAAAACCGTTCGGTGCCAGCCTTTTTCAGCAGCGCCGGTGATGTCGCTCATCACGTGCTTGATGGTGAGGTACTCCTCGAACGAGTAGTCGCTCATGTCCTTGCCGAAGCCCGAAGCACCGACGCCGCCGTGCGGCATCTCGCTGATGATCGGGATGTGGTCGTTGATCCACACGCAGCCCGCGTTGATCTCGCGGGAAGCCCGCTGGGCGCGGTACACGTCGCGGGTCCAGGCCGAGGCGGCCAGCCCGTAGACCGTGTCGTTGGCCTGCCGGATCGCGTCGTCGTCGTCAGCGAAAGGCCGCACGGTCAGCACCGGTCCGAAGACCTCGTCGCGGTAGACCTCGGCGGTCTCGGCAACATCGGCGATCAGGGTGGGCCGGTAGAACGCACCGGGCAAGTCGGGCATCACTCCGCCGGTGACGACGCGTCCGCCCTGTTCAGGCGCGCGGGCCACCATCCCCGCCACCTTGTCGCGGTGCGCGAACGAGATCAGTGGGCCCAGGTCGGTGTCAGGATCGTGCGGGTCACCGACGACGATCTTGCTCATCACCTCGGCGACGCCGGCAACGAAGTCGTCGTACAGGTCGCGGGCGACGATCGCCCTGGTCGCGGCGGTGCAGTCCTGTCCGGTGTTGATCAGCGCTCCGGCCACCGCACCCTGGATGGCCGCATCGAGATCGGCGTCGTCGAACACCACGAACGGGGCCTTTCCACCCAGCTCAAGCTGAGTGCGGTGGCCATGCACCGCGGCGGCGGCCATGACCTTGCGGCCGACGACGGTGGATCCGGTGAAGGTGACCACGTCGACGTCGCGGTGCCCGGCCAGCGCGGTGCCGACGTCGGCACCTCCGCCGGTGACGACGTTGAACACACCGTCGGGCAGACCGGCCTCGGTGGCGAGCCGGGCCAGCGTGAGGGTGGTCATCGGGGTGATCTCGGCGGGTTTGATGACGACGGAGCAGCCGGCCGCCAGTGCCGGGATGACCTTCCATACCGCCATCTGCAGCGGGTAGTTCCACGGCGTGATGGTGGCGACGACGCCGACGGCCTCCCGGCGGATGCTGGACGTGTGGTCACCGGAGTACTCCGCGGAGGCCTTGCCCTCGAGGCGGCGGGCGGCACCGGCGAAGAAGTCGATGTTGTCGATGCTGCCGGGGACATCGAACTCGGTGGCCAGCCGTACCGGCTTTCCGGTCTGGGCGACTTCCTCGGCGATCAACTGGTCGGCGTGCTCGTCGGCGAGTTCGGCCAGCTTGGCCAGGACCGCCGAGCGCTCGGCCGGGGTGGCCTTCGACCAGGCGGGAAACGCCTGACGGGCGGCGTCGACGGCGTTGTCCACGTCGGCCGGGGTGGCCAGGGCATACTCGGCGACAGGCCGACCGGACGCGGGGTCGATGATCTGGTGAGTGGCCCCGGCCGTCGTCACAGGCGCCCCGTTGATCCAGCTGCTCGTCACATTCACTGCCACGCTCATGGAGCCCCACGGTAACCGATGCGTCAGTTGATATCTACGCAATCCCGCGCCAGGGCCCGGTTCAAACGAGGGATTTCATCGAATCAGTTGCCCTAAACGACGGATTCCGTGCACAATCGGTGCATGACGAACCCTGATGGTCCCGACCTTCAGGCCGTTCCGCTGCGCGTGAGCAATTCTCGCACCGCCTTTCAGCTCGACGAACTGTCGAAGGCGATCATCGAGAAGCTGCAGGCCGACGGCCGCCGTTCGTATGCCGGAATCGGTAAGGCCGTCGGCCTGTCCGAGGCCGCCGTGCGCCAACGCGTCCAGCGCATGGTCGACGCCGGCGTCATGCAGATCGTCGCGGTGACCGATCCGCTGCAACTCGGGTTCGCCCGGCAGGCGATGATCGGCATCCGCTGCACCGGCGACACCCTGAAGTTGGCCGAGAAACTGTCGGCCATCGATGCCGTGGACTACGTGGTACTGACCGCAGGATCGTTCGACGCCATCTGCGAGGTGGTCTGCGAGGACGACGACAGCCTGCTCGAACTTCTCAACACCCAGATCCGAGCACTGCCGGGAGTGATAACCACCGAAACCCTCGTCTATCTGAAACTTGTTAAGCAGCAATACAATTGGGGAACTCGATGAGTGTCACTGAAAAATCCGATCTGAGAGCCAAAGCCAACCGCCACCTGTGGGGACACTTCGCCCGCCACGGCGAGGGCATCACACCGCCGATCATCACCCGCGGCGAGGGTGTCCACATCTTCGACGACAAGGGCAAGAGCTACATCGACGGCCTCTCCGGCCTCTTTGTCGTCCAGGTCGGCCACGGCCGCAAAGAACTTGCCGAAGCCGCGGCCAAGCAGGCCGAGAAACTGTCCTTCTTCCCGCTGTGGTCCTACGCCACCCCACCGGCCATCGAACTGGCCGAGCGCGTCGCCAATTATGCACCGGGTGATCTGAACCGGGTGTTCTTCACCACCGGCGGCGGTGAGGCCGTCGAGAGCGCGTGGAAACTGGCCAAGCAGTACTTCAAGCTGACCGGCAAACCCGGTAAGCACAAGGTGGTTTCGCGTGCCATCGCCTACCACGGCACCCCGCAGGGCGCGCTGGCGATCACCGGCATACCGGCGTTCAAGGCCCCGTTCGAGCCGTTGACCCCCGGCGGCTTCCGCGCACCGAACACCAACTTCTACCGAGCTCCGGCCGAATACGCCCACGACGAAAAGGTTTTCGGCCAATACTGCGCGGACCGTATCGCCGAGGCCATCGAGTTCGAAGGCCCCGACACCGTGGCCGCGGTCTTTCTCGAGCCGGTGCAGAATGCCGGCGGGTGCTTCCCGCCGCCGCCCGGATACTTCGAGCGGGTCCGCGAGATCTGCGACGAGTACGACGTGCTGCTGGTTTCCGACGAGGTGATCTGCGCCTACGGCCGCATCGGTTCGATGTTCGCCTGCGACGATTTCGGCTACGTGCCGGACATCATCACCAGCGCCAAGGGTCTGACCTCGGGCTACTCGCCGCTGGGCGCGATGGTGGCCAGCGACCGGTTGTTCGAGCCGTTCAACGACGGCAAGACCACCTTCGGTCACGGCTACACCTTTGGCGGACACCCGGTTTCGGCCGCGGTCGCCATGGCCAACCTCGACATCTTCGAGCGTGAGGGCATCAACGACCACGTCAAGGAAGCCGCTCCGGCGTTTCGGGCCACGTTGGAGAAGCTCTACGACCTGCCGATCGTCGGCGATGTCCGCGGTGAGGGCTTCTTCTACGGAATCGAGCTGGTCAAGGATAAAACGACCAAGGCCACCTTCAACGACGAGGAAAGCGAGCGGCTACTCCGAGGTTTTCTCACCCCGGCGCTGTGGGAGGCCGGGCTGTACTGCCGTGCCGACGACCGTGGCGACCCAGTGATCCAGCTGGCGCCGCCGCTGATCAGCGGGCAGGCCGAGTTCGACGCGATCTACGACATCCTGCACGGTGTGCTCACCGAAGCGGGAAAGCTGTTGTAGCTCGTGCCGCTCTCCGCCAAAACGGCACTCCGGCAGAACAAGTTCGAGTAACTCTCTGCCGGAATGCCGATTCGGCGGCAGACTGGCGGCGTGGCTCGTAAACCCCCGATCGATCCGGTCCGTTGGACTCCGCCTCCCATCGACGAGCTGCCGAATTTCGGCCCAGCCACACTCACCATCGTGCCGGTACCGGGCGAAGGGCCCGAGGATGTCGTGGTCGACGCATCCGGACAATTGTGGACCGGCCTGGTCGATGGGCGCATCGTGCGGTTGTCCCCCGACGGAGTGGCAGCGGTGGTTGCCAACACCGGTGGACGCCCGTTGGGTATGCATGTCGCCCACGATGGACGGGTGTTGATCTGCGACAGTCACCGTGGGCTGCTCGCGCTGGACCCCGGCTCCGGTGCGTTGGATGTCCTGGTGCGGGACATCGACGGCAGGCCGTTGCGGTTCTGCTCGAATGTCACCGAAACAGCAGACGGCACAATCTATTTCACTGAGTCCACCAGCCAGTTCCATTTCGAGCATTTCACCGGGGCGATCATGGAGGCTCGCGGCCGTGGCAGCTTGTTCCGGCTGGGTACCGACGGCAACGTGACCACTGTGCTGGACGGCCTCTACTTCGCCAACGGTGTCACCGTCACCGCCGACGGGTCGGCGTTGGTGTTCGCCGAAACTCAGGGCAGGAGACTGTCGAAGTACTGGCTGAGCGGGCCACAGGCCGGGACGGTGACGCCACTGGCCGTGCATTTACCCGGCTATCCGGACAACATCTCCACCGGTGCCGATGACCGCATCTGGGTGGCGATGGTGTCCGCACCGAATGCCGCCGCGGAGGCGCTCGCGCCGCGCGCACCGGTAATACGAAAGCTTTTGTGGCATTTGCCCGATCGGCTTCAACCCAAGATCCAGCCGCAAGTGTGGGTTTTGGCGTTCGACGCCGATTCCGGCGAGGTACTCACCGGTGTGCAGACCGCGCGTCCGGACTTCGGCACCGTCACCGGGGTGGTGGAATCGGCGGGCAGGCTCTGGATGTCGACGATCGCCTTCCCTGCGCTGGCCTATGCGGATCTTCGCGACCTGGGTTAGCGGTTTCCGCACGTTAACAATTGTCACACAAACCACACACGTCACAGCGTGGCAAACCCGAAAACCGGTCCTCGTCGCCTAATCTTCGGTCACGATGGCGACCTTGCGGAGGACTACCCAGCGCGCCGTGTCTGCGTTCGCGGCACTGGCGATGCTGACGGCACCCCTGATGACAGCCGGTATCGCACACGCGGACCCGGCCCCGGAATGCCCTTACAAGGTGACCACGCCTCCGGCGGTGGACGCCTCCGAGGTGCCCAAGCCCGGCGAGGTCGCCCCCGGCCCGCTACCGGTACCTGCCAAGACGATTGGCGGTGAAGCGCTTTCAAGCTGTGGCGTGATCACGGCTCCCGACACCCCGCCGTTGCCCAACGACGTCTCCGCCGAGGCCTGGCTGGTCGCCGATCTGGACAGCGGTGACATCATCGCCGCCAAGGACCCACACGGGCGCCACCGGCCGGCCAGCATCATCAAGGTGCTCACCGCCACCGCCGCGCTCAACGAACTCAACCTCAACAAGCTGGTGGCGGGCACTCAGGAGGACGCCAACTCCGAGGGCACCCGTGTCGGCGTCGGGCCCGGCGGCCGCTACACGATCAACGATCTGTTGCACGGGTTGTTGATGCACTCCGGCAACGACGCCGCGCATGCCCTGGCGATGCAACTCGGCGGCTGGGACCCCGCTCTGCAGAAGCTGAACATTCTGGCCGGCAAGCTCGGTGGCCGCGACACCCGCGCCGCCACCCCGTCAGGTTTGGACGGCCCCGGTATGAGCACCTCGGCCTACGACATCGGGCTGTTCTACCGCTACGCCTGGCAGAACCCGGTGTTCGCCGACATCGTTGCAACGCAGAGCTACGACTTCCCGGGGCGGGACGGCAATCCGCCCTACCCCATCGAGAACGACAACAAGATGCTCTACAACTATCCGGGCGCGCTGGGCGGTAAAACCGGATACACCGACGATGCCGGGCAGACCTTCGTGGGCGCTGCCGATCGTGATGGCCGGCGCCTGGTGGCGGTGCTCATGAAGGGCACTCGCGTCCCGATCGCGCCGTGGGAGCAAGCCGCGCACCTGCTCGACTACGGATTCGCCACCGCGCCCGGCACCAAGGTCGGCAATCTCGTCGACCCCGATCCGTCCTTGACTACACCCAAGGCCGACGAACCGACGGCCGCCCAGGCCGCTTCGGTCCTGCCACCGGCGGACTCACTGCCGGTGCGGGTCGGTGTGGCCATCGTGGGCGCGGTGATCGTGTTCCTGCTGATCATGGGCGCCCGTTCGCTCAATCGTCGCCCGGCTCGTTGACCCGCTACCGCGATCTCATCTACGTAGTCGATGACGATCATTGAAAACGTTCGTTGGACGCGATGACTCCACGATGTTCGACTTGAGGACATGAAATCAGGGGCAATGCCCGATTCGGCAGGAAGAGCTTCAGAAGTGTCGATCAAATCATCCGATGCCGCGATCGCCACACCGGCCGGCCACACGCCACTCAAGTCCGCACTGTCCGGCTGGACACTGACGTGGTTGCTCATCGTGGCGATCGCCGCCGGCTCCACCATCGCGGCGTGGGCGGTGGGCGGCGTCAACGGAGCCAACCTCGGCATCCGCATCACCGCGCGCACATCGGCGATACTTTTCCTGCTCGCCTTCACCGCGTCGTCGCTCTATCAGCTGTGGCCGAACGACACCACCAGGTGGATCCGCCGCAACCGACGCTATCTCGGTGTCGGCTTCGCCGGATCTCATTTGGTCCACGCCGGATTCATCGTCACGACAATCGTTCTGAACTCACACCGGTTCGAGACCCGCGTCGTCGATCCCACCCCGCACGGCGTCTTCGTCCTCGATTTCATCGCCTACGGATTCATCATCGCGATGACCATCACCTCGTTTGACCGTGTCGCCAAACGGATGTCGTACTCGACGTGGAAGCACCTGCACGTCACCGGCAGCTACGTCATCTGGTTCACCTTCTTCATCGCCTACTGGCGCCGGGGCGTCACCTACACGGAGTTCTACGGACCGTTTCTCATGGTTGTCCTGGCCGCGCTGATCGTCCGCTTCATCGCGAAGGCGAAGCGAGGTACGGCGAAAGCCAAGCACGCGTAACGCCGACGTCGGCTTGCCACGGAGATGGCGCCCTGTATCGGCTGAAGGCGGCGATCCATCGAGTCCTCGCAAACCACGTTTTCGCGACAAAGCCGCAGCGTGGACGATGCACCGAGCAACTGATCATGAATTTGCCCAATACACTGACAAGTAATTGCCGATCTAGTTAAATACACGCGGGGCCTGCCGAACCGCCGCCGCTCTCGGCGGTTCGGCAGGCCCGGTCAACGCCACTGTCCAAGTAGCTGTTCTGCCCCGTCGCACAGCGATCGAAGGATCTCGGCCGCGCCGTCCGAAGCCGTCACCAGACCCACCCCCTGTCCCGCGTTCACGGGCGACCCGCGCAGGACGCGCTCCGGAATGCTTGCGGGCCAACGGTATCCGGCTGCGACGTCATACGCGGTGGTCAGCTCGGTGGACTCGCTCTGCGCGGCCAGCAGGGCGTCGCGCGCCGCCGATGGCGTCAGCGCCTCGGCACATGCCGCGAATGCCGTGCCGACCCAAGCCGCCGCCGCCCCGGCGGCCAGCACCGCGGCCACCGCACGTGGCGACGAGATTCCGCCGGCGACCAGCACGGGTACGTCGACGGTGTCGAGCACCTCGGCCAGCAGCGGCAGGGTGCCGACCGTCGGCTCACCGTGGCCACCACCTTCGGCCCCGCGCGCCACCACGACGTCGACCCCGGCATCCACCGCGCGCCGGGCAGCGTCGACCGTGGCCACCTGGGTTGTCACCGTCAGGCCCGCGTCGTGGGCCCGACGCACCCAGGCCCAGTCGTCTCCAAAACTCACGCTGAGTAATGCGGGTCGGGCGGCCAGGGCAACCTCGAGCAGGTCCGGCCGGTCCTGGGCAACCCAGTGCACCAACCCGATTCCGAACCGCTGGCCATCGAGTAGGGCCAACTCGGCGGTCAACTGCTCGGCGGTGGCCGAGCTGCCCATCCCCACCATGCCCAAGCCCCCCGCGGCCGAGACCGCCGCGGCCAACCGACCTCCTGCCGCGCCACCCATGGGCGCGTTGACGATGGGGGCGTCGATGCCGATCGACCGAGACCACGTGGTTGCCAAGCTCACAGCCTGCAATGTTACGTCGTTGTTACAATCGACAATGCCAGCACATGGCACCGGACGAGGCACACCCGTACCCGGCCAGCGAAAAGACGGGATGTTTGGAGGTGTGCCATGGCTTGGCTGATTCTCGTCGTTTCCGGTGTTCTCGAAGCGGTCTGGGCGACCGCCCTGAGCAAGACCGAAGGTTTCACCCGCCTGTTTCCGTCACTCGTATTCCTCGTGGCGCTCACCCTGTCGATGATCGGACTGGCCATCGCAATGCGCAGCCTGCCGCCCGGCACCAGCTACGCCGTGTGGGTGGGCATCGGCGCGGTGCTCACTGTCGGCTTCGCCATGGTGACCGGCGCCGAATCCGCCTCGGTGATCAAGGTATTGCTCATGCTCGGGGTCGTCGGCTGCATCGTCGGGCTGAAAGTCGTCACGCACTAGGCGCCTTTCGGCCCTCGCTTTGTCACGCCAGCGTGGCTGTCGCCCTCCGGCGCCACTCTGGCGTGACAAAGGCGCGGGCCCGCACCGCACCCGCACCGCACCTAGCGCCGCAGCAGCCTCGAAAGCCCCAGCGCCCCAACCGCTCCCATGGCAGCTGCAGCCAAGGCTCCGGACACCCCGACCCCCTCGTGGACCTGCACGCGCGTGACGATCTGCGCAGGCTCCGGTGGTGGCACCGGTGCAGCGGCCAGGCTCTCCCTGGTGGTGGCCGCCCACGCCGTCGCGAACAGGATCAGCCTGGCGGTCACGTAGGCGAACACCATCAACCCCAGCACCGGCCCGAATGTCGCACCGGCAGGACCGTTCAGAACCGACTGCAGGTAGATCGACGCCACCTGTTTGAAGATCTCGAAACCCACGGCGGCCAGCAGCCCGGCTCGCAGCGCACTACGAAACGGCACGGCCTCGCGCGGCAACCGAGAGATGATCCAGGTGAACAGCATCCATGAGATGCCCACCGACACCAGGATCGACAACACGCGCAGCCCGCCGACGGACGCGACGATGTCCTGAATGCCCATCCAGTGCAGGACTTTACGCATCAGGGCGGGATCTCCGAGTGCGGTCAGCGCGATCGTGATGACCATCGCCAGAAACGCAGAGATCAGGGCCACCAAGTCCGAGAGTTTGGAACGGACGAAGTTTGATTCGGTGGGGTGCTGCTCCCACATCTGGGTGAGCGCGGCACGCAGGTTGGCCATCCAGCCCAGCCCCGCCCATGCGGCGGTCGCGAGCCCGATGACACCGACCGTGCCGCGGGAGTCGATGGCGGAGTCCATCAGCGTTATCAGTTGCTGGCCGAGGTCGCCGGACACCGCGTCACGGATCCGCTCCTCGATTTCCGACATCAGGTCAGGCCGACTGGCCAGCAGAAAGCCGCCGGCGGCGAACCCGACCATCAGTAGCGGGAAGAGCGCGAAGATCGTGAAATACGTGATGCCGGCGGCGTAGAAGTTGCCATTGCAGTCGCTATAGCGCTCCTGCGCCCGCATCACATGGTCGAACCAGGGAAAGCGCGCCCGCATCCGATCCAGCAATCCCGGCTTCTCCGGCTCGTCCACCGTCAACCCCTCCCCGGTGTTTACGACGTTTGCTGGAGAAACCCTATCCTGTCGTAAACCCGAGCGAGGGTCTTCCCCGCGACCTCGCGGGCGTGTTGTGCCCCGGCGGCCAGAACGGACTGGAGCTCAGCCGGATCGGCCAGCAATTCATCCACCCTGGTCTTGATCGGCGTGACGAACTCCACCACTGCCTCGGCGGTCTCCTTCTTGAGGTCGCCGTAGCCGCGGCCGGCATAGCCCTCGACCAGCTTGTCGACGTCGGCACCGGTCACCGCCGACTGGATGGTCAGCAGGTTCGAGATGCCCGGCTTGTTCACCTGATCGAACCGGATCTCACGCTCGCTGTCGGTCACCGCCGAGCGGATCTTCTTGGCGGTGGCCAACGGAGCGTCGAGCAGGCTGATCAGACCGGCGTCGGTGGCTGCCGATTTGCTCATCTTCGCCGACGGATCCTGCAGGTCGTAGATCTTGGCGGTGGTCTTGGGGATCATGGCCTCGGGCACCACGAAGGTGTCCGGGAACCGCGCGTTGAATCGCTGCGCAAGGTCGCGAGCCAGTTCCAGGTGCTGGCGTTGATCCTCGCCGACCGGGACGAGATCGGTGTCGTAGAGAAGCACGTCGGCGGCCATCAGCACCGGGTAGGTGAACAGGCCCACGGTGGTGGCGTCGGCCCCCTGCTTGGTCGACTTGTCCTTGAACTGTGTCATCCGCGAGGCCTGGCCGAAGCCGGTGAAACATCCCAGCACCCAGGCCAATTGGCTGTGCTCCGGGACGTGGCTCTGGACGAATACGGTGCTGCGCGTCGGGTCGATGCCCAGCGCCAGGTATTGCGCGGCCGTCACCAGCGTGCGACGGCGCAAGGTCTCGGGGTCCTGCGGCACGGTGATGGCGTGCTGGTCGACGACGCAGAAGAACGCCTCGTAGCCGTCCTGCAGCTGCGCCCAGTGCGTGACGGCACCCAGGGCATTGCCGAGGTGCAGGGAGTCGGAGGTGGGCTGGGCGCCCGAGAATACGACCTGTTTGCTTCCGCTACTCATGATCTTCTGATTTTCGCACTGACGTCATCAGGTTTGTTCAGGGGCCAGCTGCTGCAGCACCCGCAGGAACACTTTGCGATCATCGGCGGCCAGCTCGCCCAGCCACCGCTCCTCCCCACGCTGGATCTCCCGCTGGACCGCATCCTTGACCGCGCGGCCCGCGTCGGTGATGGCCAACAGCCGCACCCGGCGGTCGTCGGGATCGGCCTCACGCTCGATGAAGCCTTGCCGTTGCAGGTCATCGAGGGTGCGGATGATGCGCGTCTTGTCGGCACCGATCGCCTCGGCCAGTGCCGCTTGGGTCCGGACCGAGGACCGGTCGAGTGCGAGCAGGACAACGTAACCCCACATCGACACGCCGTGGGCATCCAGTATCGGCTGTTCGGCGGCGATCAGCTCCCGCAGCAACGGGGCAAGCATGGCCGCCAGATCGGGGCGTCGAGACACCGGGTCAGCGTAAGCGTTGCGATATGATATGCTCACGCTTATCATAAGCGCATGCCTACTATTGAGACCGATCTCCGCCCCCTTCACCGCACCGTTGTTCTGCAATCGATCGATGTCGTCGACACTGTCGGCACCTCCGACCTGGACCGGGCCACGCCCTGCGCCGGGTGGACGGTGGCCGATCTGCTCGCCCACATGACCGTGCAGCACCGCGGGTTCGCCGCCGCAGCCCGCGGACACGGCGCCGATCAGTCCGCGTGGGAGGTCACGGCCGTGGCTGACGCCGTACGCGCCGACCCGTGCGGCGCATACGCCGCGGCCGCCCACGACGTGCTCGACGCCTTCGCCGCCGACGGGGTCATGGAGGCGACGCTTGCACTACCGGAGTTCGGCCCGGATGCGACGTTCCCGGGCGCGTTGGTGATCGGGTTCCATTTCGTGGACTACGCCGTGCACGGGTGGGATGTCGCCGCCGCTCTCGGCACGCCCTACGAACTACCGGCCGACGTGGTCACCGCGTTGGTGCCGTTGGTGACGGCGATCCCCGACGGCGACTTCCGCGACAGCACAGCCTCGCCGTTCGACCGGGCTATCAACGCCTCGGCGGCAACAGATTTCGAGAAGATTCTGTTGCACCTTGGCCGTACGCCAGGCTGGCGTCAGACGTAGCTATTGCTGCCCAGGAAGAAGGTAACGAAGGACGTTCTCCAACTCCGGGAGTTTGTCGACGATTACTTGCCACACCAATGCATCGTCAACATCGGCGTACCCATGAATAAGGATGTTCCGAAAGGCCACTATCCGTGAGAGCTCCGGAATCTGCGCCGAAATGACCTTGTCTGCTTTGGACAATTGATTGAGCGCTTCACCAACTATCTCAAGTTGACGTTCAACCGCAGAACGCAGGAATGCATCAGCCTGGTAATCAGCGAATGTCTTTCCATCGCTGAACTGACGGACCAGCATCACCGCTTGCCGAGCGTCCCACAGGTACTTCCTCGCGTCACGCGGCATACAGCGCTTCCCGCGTCCTCATCACATCTTTCTTGAAGTACGGGTTCTTGATGCTTGACACCGTCACGACATCGACCGAACGTCCGAATATCCGTTCCAGACCTTCCTTTAGCGAGAAGTAATGGTCGAAGTAGTCGACGCCAGCCGCTTCGCCGAACTCGACGAGAACGTCGAGATCACTGGACTCGGCGTCGAACGCATCCCCGACGGCAGAACCAAACACGTCGAGCCGACGAACCGAGAGCTCACGACACAACAACTCGACCTCATGCCGTTTCGACTCGACCACTTCATGCAACGTCGCCACCTCCACCGCAAATTGTCCCCGATAAATCCAGTTCTTGGCGAACCAAACGCGCGATCGGTGCGTCGGCGCTCAGCCGTAACAGACCGTCACGGGTGAATGATCCGACCACCGCAACGCGTACAGCTCGGCCCGGTCCACCCGCGCAGAAGTGGCCTTGACCGCCAGCGTCGGGCTGGCCAGGTGATAGTCGATACGCCAGCCGGCATCATTGTCGAACGCCTTACCGCGCCAGGACCACCAGCTGTAGGGCCCGGCCACATCGGGATGCAGCACCCGCACCACGTCCACCCAGCCGGTGCCCAGCAGCTCGGTGAGCCAGGCCCGCTCACTGGGCAGGAAGCCGGCCTTCTTGACGTTGCCCTTCCAGTTCTTGATGTCGTTCTCGGTGTGCGCGATGTTCCAGTCACCACACAGCACCGCGTCGCGTCCGTGCAGCTCGGCCATCCGGGCGGCGATCGTGGCCATGAACCGTTCCTTCTCCAGCTGACGATCCGTCTCGGCTTCCCCGGTGGGGACATACACGCTGGCCACTGTCACGCCGGCGGTATCCACCTCGAGGTAGCGCCCGTGCGTCTCGAACTCTTCAGAAACCAGCAGCCGAGCCGCCTCGATGGGATGCCGGGACAACACCGCAACCCCGTTGCGGCCCTTGACATGCGGAACGGCCGAGGCCAGGTTCCAGCCGTCGGCCAAAGCCGGCGCCAAGGCATCGTTGAGCTGCTCATCGTCGGCCCGCGTCTCCTGCAGGCACACCACGTCGGCCTCGGTTTCCTTGAGCCACGGCAGCAGGCCGAGGTTATCGGTGGAGCGCTGCTTGACCGCTGCGCGAATACCGTTGACGTTGATGGTGCTGACGGTCAGAGGTCCCGGAGATGCCACGGCCCAGACCCTACCGATCGGCACCGACAGGGCCTTGCGGTACCGCAGGTATCACCTTAGTGTCTGGCGGCATGGCTGAACGTGCACCCATCCACCTCGGCACTCCCGACGGCGATCCGATCCTGCTGCTGCACCCGTTCCTGTTGTCGCAGAGCGTATGGAAGTACGTCGCGCCACAACTCGCCCAGACCGGCCGTTACGACGTGTTCGCCCCCACCATGGCCGGCCACCACGGTGGCGCGCATGCACCCCTGCTCCTCGACGTCGCGGCACTGGCCGACGATGTCGAACGCCGGCTCGACGAACTCGGCTGGACCACCGCGCACATCGTCGGCAATTCCCTGGGCGGCTGGGTGGCCTTCGAACTGGAACGGCGCGGCCGGGCCCGCACCCTGACCGGCATCGCCCCGGCCGGCGGCTGGTCGATGCACACGCTGGCGAAGTACGAGATCATCGCCAAGTTCATGGCAGCGCTGCCGATCGTGCTCTCCACCGCGGTGTTGCGTCAGCAGCTGCTGAAACTCCCACTGACCAAGCAGATTTCATATGTCGCCGTGAGCGCGACCCCCGACGTGCTCAACGACAGCGACCGCCGCGATCTGATCGACGACCTGGCACATTGCCCGGCCTACTTCAAACTCATGGTCAAGGCGTTGACCACCGCCGGGCTGATGGAGATCGCCGATTCGCGAACCCCGACCCAGCTCGTCATCTGCGAGAAGGACCGGGTGCTGCCGGCGCCGCGATTCACCCGGCACTTCACCAGAAGCCTGGCGCCGGACGCCGTCGTCACCACGCTCAAGGGTGTCGGGCACGTCCCGATGTTCGAGGCACCCGACACCATCACCCGGGTGATCACCGAGTTCGTCGACCCGCACATCGGCCAGGCCCGAGCGACGGGCTGACGGAGGTTATGCCTTCTCGGCGGCCCCCAGCACATCGTTGAGCGTCTTGCTCGGACGCATCACCGAAGCGGTCTTCTCCGGGTCCGGGTAGTAGTAGCCGCCGATGTCGGCCGGCTTGCCCTGGGCCGCATTGAGTTCGGAGACGATGGCCTGCTCCTGCTCGCCGAGGGCCTTGGCCAGCGGCGCGAAGTGCGCGGCCAGCTCCTTGTCCTCGGTCTGCTCGGCCAGCGCCTGCGCCCAGTACAGCGCGAGGTAGAACTGGCTGCCGCGGTTGTCCAGCTCGCCGGTCTTGCGCGAGGGAGACTTGTTCTCGTTCAACAACTCTCCGGTCGCGGTGTCCAGCGCGGCCGCGAGCACCTTGGCCTTGGCGTTGTCGGTCTTGTTGCCCAAGTCGTCCAGGCTGGCGCCCAGGGCGAGGAACTCGCCGAGCGAATCCCAGCGCAGGTGGTTCTCCTCCACCAGCTGATGCACGTGCTTGGGGGCCGAGCCGCCGGCACCCGTCTCGTACAGCCCGCCGCCGGCCATCAGCGGCACGATCGAGAGCATCTTGGCGCTGGTGCCCAGTTCCAGGATCGGGAACAGGTCGGTCAGGTAATCACGCAGGATGTTGCCGGTCACCGAGATCGTGTCCTGGCCGCGGATCAGCCGCTCCAGGGTGTAGCGCATGGCCCAGACCTGCGGCAGGATCGTGATCTCCAGGCCCTCGGTGTCCTCTTCCTTGAGGTAGGCCTTGACCTTCTTGCGCAGCTCGTTCTCGTGCGGACGCTCGTCATCGAGCCAGAACACGGCAGGCATACCGGACAACCGAGCCCGGTTGACGGCCAGCTTGACCCAGTCGCGGATCGGGGCGTCCTTGACGATCGGCATCCGCCAGATGTCGCCCTCTTCGACGTCCTGGTTCAGCAGCACCTCACCGGAATCGATGTCGACGATCTTGGCGACACCGGCCTGCGGGATCTCGAATGTCTTGTCGTGACTGCCGTACTCCTCGGCCTTCTGCGCCATCAGACCGACGTTGGGCACCGTGCCCATCGTGGTCGGGTCGAACTGGCCGTGGGTCTTACAGAAGTTGATCACTTCCTGGTACATCCGGGAGAACGTCGACTCCGGGTTGACCGCCTTGGTGTCCTTGGTGCGGCCGTCGGCGCCGTACATCTTCCCGCCGAGGCGGATCATCGCCGGCATCGACGCATCGACGATGACATCGGACGGCGAGTGGAAGTTCGAGATGCCCTTGGCCGAGTCGACCATGGCCAGCTCGGGCCGGTGCTCATGGCAGCGGTGCAGGTCCTCGATGATCTCCTCACGCTGCGAGGCGGGCAGCGCCTCGATCTTGCTGTAGAGATCAGACAGACCGTTGTTGACGTTGACGCCGAGCTCGTCGAACAGCTTCTGATGCTTGGCGAAGGCGTCCTTGTAGAAGACCTTGACCGCGTGGCCGAACACGATCGGGTGGCTGACCTTCATCATGGTCGCCTTGACGTGCAGCGAGAACATCACGCCCGTCTTGTAGGCGTCCTCGATCTGTTCCTCGTAGAACTCGATCAGGGCCTTCTTGCTCATGTACATGCTGTCGATGACGTCGCCCTCGTCGAGCTTGACCTCGGGCTTGAGGACAATCGTCTCCCCGACCCCGCCGTCTTTCGGGCTGGTCTCCAGCTCCATCCGGACATTGCGAGCCTTGTCCAGCGTCATCGACTTCTCACCGTGGTAGAAGTCGCCGGTCTTCATGGTGGCCACGTGGGTCCGCGAGGCCTGCGACCACTCGCCCATGCTGTGCGGATGCTTGCGCGCGTACTCCTTGACGGCCTTGGGGGCGCGGCGGTCCGAGTTACCTTCGCGCAGAACGGGGTTCACCGCGCTGCCGAGGATCTTCGAGTAGCGATCACGGATCGCCTTCTCCTCGTCGGTCTTGGCATCCCCCGGGTAGTCGGGGACCGCGTAACCCTTCTCCTGTAGTTCCTTGATCGCGGCCGTGAGCTGCGGGACCGAGGCACTGATGTTGGGCAGCTTGATGATGTTGGTCTCGGGCAGCTGAGTGAGACGGCCTAGCTCACCGAGGTTGTCCGGAACCTTCTGCTCGTCGGTCAGACAGTCGCCGAATTCGGCCAGGATGCGCGCCGCCACCGAGATGTCACTCGTCTGGATATCGATACCCGCCGGCTCCGCGAAGGCGCGGATGATCGGCAAGAAGGAGTACGTCGCAAGCAGCGGCGCCTCGTCGGTCAGCGTGTAGATGATGGTCGGCTGCTGGGCAGTCATGGTTGCTCTCCCGGCGTCAGTCTCGGTTCGACGAGGATCACTCGTTGTCACTCGTGGTTATTCGCTGCTCTTGTGTCGCGGCCAGACTACAAGGACGGGCACCGCCTCGAAGGGGCAGCTTTCATTACTGACCAGTAACTTTGGCTTGTGTTCAGGCGTCCGACACCTTCACCGGCCCGCCGAACTGAACGTGTTTCAGTCGCGGTCGCACAAAACGGGCAAACACCCCGCAGAACCGACTGGCATGGCCTCAGCGCGTTGCGATAAGCTGCAGGCCGGTCATGAGTGTCAGCATCAAGCCCCGGCTTGCTGGCCGGCAACCCTCCAACCGCGGTGGGGTGCCCCGGGTGATGACCAGGTTGAGCAGTCGTTCGCGGCTGTAAGGCAAGCGCGGGTCCGAAGGTACGGGCCCCCAGACAGACAGGGAAACCTGATGGAGGCCAGCCATGTGTATGTGTCCGTGAACCCAACGCGTCGGCCCGTCGTGATCGACGACAAGCCCGGCGCCCGGTAGCCGACCACACGCCCTGCCTTCCTCATCCCCTTCACGGAGGAGACATCCCAGCCATGACAAACCCCGACGTCGCCGCCAATTGGTCGTTCGAAACCAAGCAGGTCCACGCCGGTCAGACTCCCGACGCCGCCACCAAGGCCCGGGCCCTGCCGATCTACCAGACCACCTCCTACACCTTCGACAGCACCGACCACGCCGCCGCGCTGTTCGGCCTGGCCGAGCCGGGCAACATCTACACCCGGATCATGAACCCGACCACCGACGTCGTCGAGCAGCGCATCGCCGCGCTCGAAGGCGGCGTGGCCGCACTGCTGCTGTCCTCGGGTCAGGCGGCCGAGACGTTCGCCATCCTCAACCTGGCCGGCGCCGGCGACCACATCGTGTCCAGCCCGCGCCTGTACGGCGGCACCTACAACCTGTTCCACTACACGCTGCCCAAGCTGGGCATCGAGGTCAGCTTCGTCGAGGACCCGGACAGCCTCGACAGCTGGCGGGCCGCGGTACGGCCCAACACCAAGGCGTTCTTCGCCGAGACCATCTCCAATCCCCAGATCGACATCCTCGACATCCCGAACGTGTCCGCGGTGGCACACGACAGCGGCGTCCCGCTGATCGTCGACAACACCATCGCCACCCCGTACCTGATCCAGCCGATCGCGCTCGGGGCCGACATCGTGGTCCACTCGGCCACCAAGTACCTGGGTGGGCACGGCTCGGCGATCGCGGGCGTGATCGTCGACAGCGGCAACTTCGACTGGACGCAGGGCCGCCACCCCGGGTTCACCACCCCAGATCCCAGCTACCACGGCGTGGTCTTCGCCGAACTCGGCGCACCGGCCTATGCCCTCAAGGCCCGCGTGCAGCTGCTGCGCGATCTGGGCAGCGCGATCTCTCCCTTCAATGCCTTTTTGATCGCGCAGGGATTGGAAACGCTGTCGCTGCGTGTTGAACGCCACGTGGCCAATGCGCAGAAGGTCGCCGAGTACCTCGCCGGACATTCCGACGTGACCTCGGTGAACTACGCCGGACTTCCCAACTCACCCTGGTACGAGCTGGGCCGCAGGATCGCCCCCAAGGGCACCGGCGCTGTGCTGGCCTTCGAGCTGGCCGGAGGTGTGGAAGCGGGCAAGGCCTTCGTCAACGCCTTGACCCTGCACAGCCACGTCGCCAACATCGGCGATGTGCGCTCGCTCGTCATCCATCCGGCCTCGACGACCCACCAGCAGCTCTCCCCCTCCGAACAGTTGTCCACCGGTGTCACGCCCGGTCTGGTGCGGTTGGCCGTCGGCATCGAGGGCATCGACGACATCCTGGCCGACCTGGAGCAGGGGTTCGCCGCCGCCCGCCCGTTCAGCGGCGTACCGCAGACTGCGGCGACGGTGTAGGACGGCGAGAGAAGACCGCCATGACGATCACCGAAGAACCGGCCGTGTCCACCCTCCCGTTGCCCGCCGAAGGCGAGACCACCGTCGTGCACATCGGTGCGCTGACGCTCGAGAACGGCACCGTCCTGCCCGACGTGTCGATCGCCGTGCAGCGCTGGGGCGAACTGTCGCCCGCACGCGACAACGTGGTGATGGTGCTGCACGCCCTGACAGGCGACTCCCACGTGACCGGACCGGCCGGCGACGGCCATCCGACCGCGGGCTGGTGGGACGGGGTGGCCGGACCGGGTGCCCCGATCGACACCGACCAGTGGTGCGCGATCTCGACCAACGCGCTCGGCGGCTGCCAGGGCTCGACCGGGCCCGGTTCGCTTGCGCCCGACGGAAAGCCTTGGGGCTCACGGTTTCCCCAGATCACCATCCGCGACCAGGTCGCAGCCGACCGGGCCGCCCTGGCCGCCTTCGGCATCACCGAGATTGCCGCCGTGATCGGCGGGTCGATGGGCGGAGCCCGCGCCCTGGAATGGCTCGTCGGACACCCCGACGAAGTTCGGACCGGACTGGTGCTGGCGGTCGGCGCCCGCGCCACGGCCGATCAGATCGGTACCCAGAGCACCCAGGTGGCCGCGATCAAGGCCGACCCGGACTGGCAGGGCGGGGACTACTACGACACCGACCGGGCCCCGCTGGCCGGCATGGAGATCGCCCGGCGCTTCGCGCACCTGACCTATCGCGGCGAGGAAGAGCTCGACGAGCGTTTCCGCAACGACGCCCAGGGCGATGAGGATCCGGCCACCGGCGGACGCTACGGAGTGCAGAGCTACCTGGAATACCAGGGCGGCAAGCTGGCCCGCCGGTTCGACCCGGGCACCTATGTGGCCCTCTCGGATGCGCTGTCGACCCACGATGTGGGCCGCGGCCGCGGCGGCGTCACCAGTGCTCTGCGCAGCTGTCCGGTGCCCGTCATCGTCGGTGGGATCACCTCCGACCGGCTCTACCCCATCCGGCTACAACAGGAGCTGGCCGAGCTGCTACCCGGCTGCAACGGCCTGGACGTGGTCGACTCGGCCTATGGGCACGACGGCTTCCTGGTCGAGACGGAAGTGGTTGGCAAGTTGATCCGCCGCACGCTGGAGCTGGCAGCACGGTGAGCTCGCCCAAGGCGCGTTCTCTGTCCTTCGGCTCGGAAGCCGCAGCCTACGAACGCGGCCGGCCGTCGTATCCGCCGGAGACGATCGACTGGCTGCTTCCCGAGGGTGCGCACGACGTGCTGGATCTGGGCGCAGGCACCGGCAAGCTGACCACCCGGCTCGTCGAGCGCGGGCTGGACGTGATCGCCGTGGATCCCATCCCCGAAATGCTTGAGCTGCTGTCGAACTCACTGCCGGACACCCCGGCGCTGCTGGGTACGGCCGAGGAGATCCCACTGGCCGACAACAGCGTCGACGCCGTGCTGGTGGCGCAGGCCTGGCACTGGTTCGACCCCGAGCGGGCCGTCAAGGAGGTCAGCCGGGTGCTTCGCCCCGGCGGCCGGCTGGGCCTGGTGTGGAACACCCGCGACGAACGGTCCGGATGGGTCAAGGATCTGGGCCGGATCATCGGCCCCGAGCACGATCCGTTCAACAGCGAGGTGACGCTGGCCGAGCCGTTCGGTGATATCGAACGCCACCAGGTGGAGTGGACGAGCTACCTGACGCCCCAGGCCCTCATCGACCTCGTGGCCTCGCGCAGCTACTGCATCACCTCACCGGAGCAGGTGCGTACCCGGACGCTGGAGCAGGTGCGTGAACTGCTGGCCACCCACCCAGCGCTGGCCAACTCGTCGGGGCTTGCGCTGCCCTATGTCACCGTGGGGATCCGGGCCACCCTCGGCTGAGGCAGAGACTGAAGCTGAGGCGCCCTCAGGCGCTGAGCGCGGACGACTCGGCCTCCGGGCCGAACCAGCGTTCCAGAGCCGCCCGGAGCCCTTCGCCATCGAATTCGTCTGCCGCCCAGGCGACATAGCCGTCGGGGAGGATAAGCATAGCGGCGGCGGGCCGACCTGCTGCGGTCGTCACCGTCACGTCGACGCGGTCACGCCAGCCGTCGACGATCTCGGCGTAAGCCCCGCCCGAGAGGTCGAGCAACATCGGCCGGCCCGTGCGCAACAGCTCGGCAATACGGCGGCCGTCGTCCAGCACGAAATCGGGAATGAAGTATCCGGACAGCCGGTGCCCGCTGTCGACCGAGTACCGGACATCGGAGCCGGCCAGCACGCCGGCGATGTGCGTCGAGCCGTCCGGTGTGGCCAGAAGTTCACCGAAAAGCGTTCGCAGCGCCGTGACTTCGGGGCCGGCGGCCATCAGGGCAGCCTGGGCCATGGAGTGCATCATCACCCGCTGCCCGGCCGGCCAGCGCTCGCTGTGGTAGCTGTCCAGCAGGCCGTCTGGCGCCCAGCCCTGCACAGTCGCGGCCAGTTTCCAGCCCAGGTTCATCGCATCCTGCAGGCCCAGGTTCAGGCCCGGCCCGCCCATGGCCGAATGCACGTGGGCCGCATCGCCGACCAGGAACACGTTGCCCGCACGGTACCGTTCGGCCTGGCGGGTGTTCTGGCCGTTGATACGCCGTAACGCGTGCGGCCCCGGCCCGGCCGGGGGCTCGATCGGCAGGTCGGCGCCGACCACTCGCCTCACGCTCGCGCGCAACTCGTCGATCATCAGCTCCGGCGCGTCGTCGGGAAGAACGGAACCGTACTCGATGGTTCCGAGCATGGACCGTCCCTCCTGGAATTCCGCATAGATGAGCACTCCGTCATCAAACCGATTGTGCCCGAATGGGATATGTCCGACGCCGGGGATTTCGATGCACCCGGGCGCGGTCCGCAGTTCCCTGGGCAGGCTGACGTGTGCCACCCGTGCGACGACGTCGGTGGTGAGTCCGGGAAACTCGATGCCGGCCTTCTTCCGCACCGGACTGCGGCCACCGTCGGCGCCGACGAGGTAGGTGGCCGGCAACCGGTAGGCCCCCTCGGGCGCCGAGACGTGCAGGACGACGCCTTCTGGTCCCTGTTCGAAGTCGATGAGTTCGTGTCCCCAACGGATTTCAGCCCCCAGGCCTTGCACCCAGTCCACCAGCTCACGCACCACCTGGGGCTGCTGGATCAGCATGCCGTACATGGGATTGTCGACAACATCGACGAACGGCACCTGCATTCCGGCGAAGATGTAACCGGCCATGGGTTCCGGCGCCGCGCCGGTACCACTGAGCTCGCCGTACAGACCCCGGAGATCGAGCACTCGGTTGGCCTGTCCGACAATGCCATTGGCCTTGAGTTCCGCGCTGGGCTCAGGCAGTTGCTCGAGCACCACCGGCCGCACCCCGGCCAGCGCCAGCTCCCCCGCCACCAACAGGCCGTTGGGGCCGGCACCGGAGATGACGACGTCTACCCTGTTCTCGTTCATGAGTTCCTTCCTGGTTCAGGCAGGCCTGCGGCTACTGCCGCAAATCCTTGGCGCAGCAGTGCCGTGAAAGACACTGGCGGATCGGAGATCCCGTACTCGTCCATCGCTACATCGCCGACCGCGCGCACCACGGCGGCCACCAGCCGGGGATACATGTCGCATTCGGGGTCGGTGCCGGTCCGCTCGGCGATCGCCGCCACCCACTCGTCGACCATCCCCCGGAAGGTGGCATCGCGAATTTCCGGGATCATCAGCAATTTTCGGACCTCGGCCAGCTGCTGGCGAGTCGGCAGCGCGTTCTCCACACCGTAGACGTCGGACATGTCGGCGTCCACCGGATTGACCACCGATTCGGTGATGGCGGTCCACAGCGGTTCGTCGGCCGGGCGCGAGCGGAACAGGTCGATGCTGCGGCGCAGGCGCTCCTGCTGCCGGTACGCCAAGGCGTCGTACTTGCCGGAGAAGTAGTTGGTGAAGGTGCGCAGCGAGACGCCAGCCAGATTGGCGATGTCTTCGCGGGTGACGTTCTCCAGCCCGCGCTCGAACGCCAGTGTCAGCGCCGCATCGCTGAGCGCCCGTCGCGTGTCGAGCTTCTTGCGCTCTCGCAGTCCCGGTGCCATGCCACCACGGTAGCCAATTATTGCCCACTGAGCAATATTGCCCACTGGGCATTTATCTAACGGCGCGTCTACGACAACTCCGCCGACACCTGGGCTGTGCCGAAAGGCCAGTTATGACACGGGTTTTCCCAATTCATGGGCAACAACTGGCCACTCGGCGAGGAACTACGAAGTGCCCAGCGGGTCGATGGTCCAGGCGATGTAGAGCACCGCAGCACTCACCGTCGCCGTGGTCGCGAAGTCGATGGTGCGCGAGCGCACTACCAGAAGGCCTGCCCGGTCATCGGTCAGCGCGAGTCGCAGCGCCGCTGCCGCGCCCACCCCGATGCCGATGACCAGCGCGCCGCGCCGCCAATAGCCCGCCACCACCAAGGCGAAGGCCGCGACAAAGATCAGCCCGACCACCAGGATCGGCCACTGCCCGGCAACCACCTTGCGGACGAACTCCTTTGCTGTCACGCCAGTTTCGACTCTTCGAGCTCGACGACATTGGTCAGCAAGAATGCGCGCGTCAGCGGACCCACCCCGCCCGGGTTGGGTGATACATGCCCGGCCACCTCCCAGACGTCCGGCGCGACGTCACCGGTGAGCTTGCCGTCCACCCGGCTCACGCCGACATCGACGACGGCCGCGCCCGGCTTGACCATGTCCGCGGTGACCATGTGCGGTACGCCGACCGCAGCGATGATGATGTCGGCCTGGCGGGTCAACGCCGGCAGATCGCGGGTTCCGGTGTGGCACAGCGTCACGGTGGCGTTCTCCGAACGTCGGGTGAGCAGCAGGCCCATCGGCCGACCGACGGTGACGCCGCGGCCGATCACCACGACATGCGCCCCGGCGATCGGCACCTCGAACCGTCGCAGCAGGTGCACGATGCCGCGGGGGGTGCAGGGCAGCGGCGCGTCCTTGCCCAGCACCAGCCGGCCGAGGTTGGTCGGGTGCAGGCCGTCGGCGTCCTTGTCCGGGTCGATGCGCTCCAGCGCGGCGTTCTCGTCCAGGTGCTTGGGCAGCGGCAGCTGCACGATGTATCCCGTGCAGTCCGGGTTGGCGTTGAGCTCGTCGATCGTCTCGTCGAGCTGGGCCTGGGTGATGTCGGCAGGCAGGTCGCGGCGGATCGAGTTGATGCCGACTTTGGCGCAGTCGGCATGCTTGCCGCGCACATAAGCCTGCGATCCTGGGTCGTCACCGACCAGCACCGTCCCGAGGCCCGGCGTCCGGCCGGCTTCGGCCAATTTCGCTACGCGCTGCTTGAGGTCGACGAAGATCTCGTCACGCGTGGCCTTACCGTCCAAAACAATCGCACCCACGGGTGCCATTGTGTCAGGTGGCGTGGCAAGCTCCACCTATGAACACTCAGCCCAATGTGTTCACTGATGTTTTCAGTGAGGCCAAGCTCGGCCCCGTGACGCTGCGTAACCGCATCATCAAGGCCGCCACCTTCGAAGCGTCCACTCCTGACGCGCTGGTCACCGAGGATTTGATCAACTATCACCGGCTGCCCGCAGCCGGTGGGGTCGGCATGACCACCGTCGCCTACTGCGCGGTGGCGCCCGGCGGCCGCACCGATGGCTGGCAGATCTGGATGCGGCCCGAAGCCGTGCCCGGACTGACCAAATTGACCGAGACCATCCACGCCGAGGGTGCGGCCATCAGCGCCCAGATCGGCCACGCCGGGCCAGTGGCCAACTCCCGGACCAACAAGGCCACGGCACTGGCGCCGGTACGGTTCTTCAACCCGCTGTCGATGCGGTTCGCCAAGAAGGCCACGATCGACGACATCCGCGAGGTCACCGAAGCCCACGCCAACGCCGCCCGGCTGGCCATCGACTCGGGCTTCGACGCCGTCGAGGTGCACCTCGGCCACAACTACCTGGCCAGTTCGTTCCTGTCCCCGCTGATCAACCGCCGCACCGATGAGTTCGGCGGATCGCTGGAGAACCGCGCGAAGGTGGCCCGCGGCGTGGTGCGCGCGGTGCGCGACGCCGTCGACAAGCACGGCGACAAGAAGATCGCCGTCATCGCCAAGCTCAACATGAGCGACGGAGTCCGCGGCGGCATCCCGATCGACGAGTCGCTGCAGACCGCGAAGTGGCTCGAGGAGGACGGCGGGCTGGACGCGATCGAGCTCACCGCGGGCAGCTCGCTGGTCAACCCCATGTACCTGTTCCGTGGGGGTGCACCGGTCAAGGAGTTCGCAGCGAACTTCAAACCCCCGATCAGCTGGGGCATCCGGATGAGCGGCAACAAGTTCTTCCGCGAGTATCCGTACCACGAGGCATATCTGATGCGCGACGCCGAGAAGTTCCGCGCCGAGCTGAGCATGCCGATCATCCTTCTGGGTGGCATCACCAACCGCGAGACCATGGACCGGGCGATGGCGGCGGGCTTCGAGTTCGTTGCAATGGGCCGCGCCCTGCTCGCCGAGCCGGACCTGCTCAACCGGATCAAGAACGAGGAATCCAAGGGTTCCACCAAATCGCTGTGCACGCACTGCAACATGTGTATGCCGACGATCTACAGCCATACCCACTGCGTGGTGACGGGAGCCCCGGACTCACTCGTGAGGTAATAGCTCCATGGTTGGCAACGATCCCAGCGACACCATGGTTACCTACCGCTATGTGCGGGTCGGTCTGGTCGCGCTGGTGGTGTTCCTGTTGACCTCGCTGGCGTTGACGTGGGCGCACACCTGCCCGCAGGGCTCGATCAGTGCGTTCTTCTACACCCGCACCCACGCGGTGTTCCTGGCCTCGCTGTGTGCGATCGGGATCTGCCTGATCGCCTACAAGGGCAGCCGCATCGGTGAAGACGCGTTGCTGAACTATTCCGGGTTCATGGCGTTCATCGTGGCGCTGGTGCCCACCGGCCCCGGTGATCTGTGCCGACCATGGCTTCCCACCGTCACCGACCCGTTCGGCGGCGTCGCCAACAACGTCGCCGCGCTGTTCGTGGCCGTCGCCGTCGGCACCGGGACCTATCTGGCGCTGAGTCACTGGCGGCGACCGCATGAGCCCCCCGTGGCCTCTGAGCCGTCCTGCTCCGAGGCCGCCACACCGTGGAAGACCATCGCCACGACGCTGATTCGCACCGAAAAGTGGCTTCCGGCAGGGTTGTTGGCCATCTCCGTCGCCGGGGCACCGCTGATGCTGTGGGGCTGGTTCGCTCAACACGCACACGTAATCGCCTCGGTGGCAATGTTTCTGGCCATCACGCTCGTGGCGGTCTACCACGCGTGCTACGCCAGGGCAGCTGTGCGCCGGCACCTGGCGCGGTTCTACGCCACGATCGCCGGGCTCATGCTCATCACCATCGCGGCCGGCGTCGTACTGCTGATCCTCGGCTGGCACTTCGGCGTGATCACCGTCGAACTCATCCTCATCGTGCTGTTCGCCGTGTTCTGGGCAGTGCAGACCTGGGACGTCTGGGACGCCCAGGACCGCTACCCGAAAGAAGCGGTGCCCGCACTGGCCAACACGCCCGCCTAAGCGGTGTACCCGTCGATCTGCAGCGTCTGCCCGTCGCGCCGCAGCACCAGGACCGCACCCGGCACCGGAACGAAACCCTCCACCGACTCCGCGGGCACCGCCGCGGTCTGAGCGCAGGTCTTCGCGTCGAAGGTACGCAGCGACCCCTGATCTGAGTTGTCCGCCAGCACGAAGCTGTTCGCGAACGACAGATACGCCAGGCCCGAACCGTGCCCCGCAAGACGGGTCTGGGTACCGCGAACACCTTGGACGCCAGCGCATCTCTGCTTACCGTCGGGACCGAACAACATGAGTTGGCGGCCGCCGTCACGGCCCGAGAACAGGAAGTTGTCACTGGGCCCGAGGGAAGGTTCGCCGGTGCCCCGCTCCGGAAGCGGGGTCACGCTCTTGTCCACCACGTTGACGTAGGAGATCCCCGAAGGTGCGCCGGCCCCACCGAACTGAATGAAGATGCCCACCGCATTCGCCGCAGTGGCCACCGCGCCCGCGTCGGCCTGACCTTTGAACACCTCGTGGTCCCAAACGGTTTCGCCGTTGTCGGGGTTGAGTGCGACCACCCGGATCGCATTGCCCTGCTCGGACGGACATTGCACCACCGACACCAGCCACGCGCGGGTGTCCACCGCGCGGGCCGGGAAGACGCAATCGGCGTGGGGTGCGGGCACCGTCCACTTCGGGGCACCGGTGCGGGTGTCGAAGCGCACCCAAGCCCGGTCGTCGCGGTACACCAAGAACGGCGCCTCCAGGTTGTAGCCGGGCACTTCGGCCAGCGCATACATCATCTGATCGTCGGCGCCTGCCCACAGCCGCTCGCCGGTGGTGGCATCGAGACCCACCAGACCCTTGTCGACGACGGCCACCACCGTGGCGCCGTTGTCGAACACCCGCATGCCGTTGACCGCCACCCCGCCGGGCCCGGTGCGCACAAAGTGCCAGCGTTCCTTGCCGTCGACGCCGTAGGCGGTAATGCGATGATCGCCGTACACCGCGAAACCGGCTCCGGCAGCAGCGATTTGGCGAGTGGGCTCGTGCCTGTCCCCCTCGAACGCGTCGGGCACAGACACCGTGAACGTGCGCTTCCCCAACGTGTCGGGCACCGCAGGCACATCGGTAGCTGCTGCCGTCGACGCATCGAGGAAACGTGTGTCGTCACCGGCACGAAAGGCGCCCACGGTCACCACCGCGGCAACCACGACTGCGATCGCTGCACCGAGCGCCAGCAACTTCACGGCACCGCGATCCAGCACAGGGAAGGCCCGGGCCGCCAGGAAAGTCGCCGCGGCACCCGCCAGGCCCAACCACCAGGCCGCCATCCCGGCCGGCAGCGCCGCGGTGACCGGCGCGTTGTCCATCGCCGTCCGGTAGAACGCCGGGATTCCCTGGGAGACGTAGGCGATGACCAGCAGCGCCGCCACACCCGCCGCTCCGGCCGGGGTGGCCGCCAGATCCCGGCCCGTGTGGCCGCGCCAGACGCTGTAGGCCATCGCCGCGAGCAGCACCACCGCGACGACCACCACGATCAGCGCCATACGGCCCGGGAGGGCGTCGCCCCACCGGTGCAGCCCGGAGACGTACCAGGCGCTTTCGCCGGCGCTGTGCTGCGCGCCGAGCCGCGCCCAGGCCGCCAGCACCGCCGCCCACACCAGCCACACCACTGCCGCCCCAGCCAGCATCGTGCCGAGCGACCGCAGCACGCCGAGCACCCGGCCTGCCGTCTTCCGCGCCTCTTCAGAACCCATGGGTGCCATCGTCACACGCGGCGACACCTCCGCAACGGCCCAGCCCCGGTGAGAACAACCGATAGAGTTGAGCGCGATGAGCCCTGCGCTGACTGTTCGTTTCGACGGGTCGACCCGTACCTTTGCCCCGGGCAACGATGTCGTCATCGGCCGAGACCTTCGTGCCGACGTCCGCATTGCCCACCCGCTGATCTCGCGTGCGCACCTGGTGCTGCGCTTCGACCAAGGCCGTTGGGTCGCGATCGACAACGGCAGCCTCAACGGCATGTATGCCAACGGCCGTCGGGTGCCCACGATCGACATCCACGACGGCCAGGTCGTCAACATCGGTAACCCCGACGGGCCCCAGTTGACCTTCGAGGTGGGGCGACACCAGGGTTCGGTCGGCCGGACACCGACCGCTGCGGTGCCCGTCGGCAACCGTCCCAGCGGCGCCTGGCCTACCCAGGCGGCCGCTCCCGGCCGTCAGCACTACGGTCAGCCGCCCGCACCTGCCCGCCCCGGATACTCGTCCGGTCCGCAGCCGCGCTACCCCACCGCGCCGGCCGGATATCCCAGCGGCCCACAGGGCGGCTACCCGAGCGGCCCACAAACCGGTTACCCGAGCGGCCCGCAGCCGGGCCACCCCAGCGGGCCGCAGTCCTATCAGTCGCAGCCGGTCCGCAACTCGAACCCGGCCGCGGCACCGACGGCGATGGGCCCGGCGGCCGGCTCGGCTCGCGGCAGCAGTGAAGCCGGCGGCAACATCGCGACCAGCATGATGAAGATCCTGCGGCCAGGGCGCACCACCACGGCGCCGGCAGGTTCGGTGAAGATCGGCCGCGCGACCGACAACGACATCGTCATTCCCGACGTGCTGGCCTCGCGACATCACGCGACGTTGATCCCGATGACCGGCGGCACCGAAATCCGTGATGAGCGCAGCATCAACGGCACGTTCGTCAACGGCGCGCGGGTGGATTCCGCCGTCCTGCACGACGGCGACGTGGTCACCATCGGCAATGTCGACCTGGTGTTCACCGGGGGCACCCTGGTGCGCCGCAGTGAAACCGAGGCCGACACCCGCACCGGCGGTCTCGAGGTACGCGGCCTGACGTGGACCATCGAGGGCAACAAGACCCTGCTCGACAACATCTCCATCGATGCCCGGCCCGGCACCCTCACCGCGGTGATCGGCCCGTCGGGTGCGGGCAAGTCGACATTCGCCAAACAGGTCGCCGGCTACACACATCCGACGACCGGCTCGGTCACCTTCGAGGGTCACGACGTCCACGCCGAATACGCCTCGCTGCGTTCCCGGATCGGCATGGTCCCCCAAGACGACGTGGTGCACGGCCAGCTCACGGTCCGGCAGGCCCTGATGTACGCAGCTGAGCTGCGACTGCCGCCGGACACCACCAAGGAAGACCGCGAGCAGGTCGTCATGCAGGTGCTCGAAGAGCTTGAGATGACCAAGCACCTCGACACTCGCGTCGACAAGCTGTCCGGCGGGCAGCGCAAGCGCGCCTCGGTCGCACTCGAACTGCTTACCGGCCCGTCACTGCTGATCCTCGACGAGCCCACCTCCGGCCTGGACCCAGCACTCGACCGCCAGGTGATGACGATGCTGCGCCAGCTGGCCGACGCCGGCCGCGTGGTGCTCGTCGTCACGCACTCGCTGACCTACCTCGACGTGTGCGATCAGGTGCTGCTGCTGGCCCCCGGCGGTAAGACCGCGTTCTGTGGCCCGCCCGATCAGATCGGTCCCGAGCTCGGCACGACCAACTGGGCCGACATCTTCAGCACCGTGGCAGGTGATCCGGCCGAGGCCAACCGCAAGTATCTGGCCCGTACCGGTCCGGCACCGGCGGCCGCGGCGTCGTCGGCACAGCCGGGCGATCTGGGTGAGCCCGCCAAGACCAGCCTGTTCCGGCAGCTGTCCACGATCGCCCGCCGACAAGTTCGGCTGATCGTGTCCGACCGGGGCTACACCGCGTTCCTGCTGATGCTGCCGTTCATCATGGGTGTGCTGTCGCTGTCGGTGCCCGGTGATGTCGGGTTCGGTCTGCCGGTGCCGGCCGTCCAAGGCGGCGAGGCGCCCAACGAAGCAGGGCAGATCCTGGTGATGCTCAACGTCGGTGCGATCTTCATGGGCACCGCGCTGACCATCCGGGCGCTGATCGGCGAGCAGGCGATCTTCCGTCGCGAGCAGGCGGTCGGCCTGTCGACGACGGCCTACCTGCTGGCCAAGATCGCGGTTTTCGCCGTGTTCGCCGTGCTCCAATCCGCCATCGTCACGGTGATCACGATCCTGGGGAAGGGCTGGGGTCCGGGCTCTGTCGACAGCGGGGCCTTCGTCAGCGGCCGCAACCTGGAGCTGTTCATCGACATCTCCATGACATGTGTGGCCTCCGCGATGGTGGGCCTGGCGCTGTCGGCACTGGCCCGCTCTGCCGAACAGATCATGCCTCTGCTGGTTGTGACCGTGATGAGCCAGCTGGTGTTCTCCGGCGGGATGATCCCGGTGACCGACCGCGTGGTGCTCGATCAGTTGTCGTGGATCACCCCGGCCCGCTGGGGCTTCGCGGCGTCGGCGTCGACCATCGACCTGACCCGCCTGGTGCCGCCACCGCTGCTGCCCGCCGATTCGCACTGGAAGCACACCCCGACCGTGTGGCTGATCAACATCGGCATCCTGCTGTTGCTCTGCATCGTCTACACCGGGTTCGTGCGCTGGCGCATCCGCCTCAAGGCCGGCTGAGTTCTACCCGTTCGTTGTCAGGCCCTTGTCACGCCAGAGTGACGCTCGGGCTCGGGCGCCACTCTGACGTGACAAGACAGATTTGGATGCCACGCCAGCGTGACGCTCGACGCCGACGGGCCGGCTGGCGTGACAAAGCGGGCGCCGGAAGGCCGGCCGGTTGGGCCCCGGCTAGCCGCCGTGGACGTCGAGACCGTGTGCCGCGGAGTACGCCAGCGCCTGGGCGATGTCGATCTTGGCGCCGCGCAGCTTCGCGGTGGTCCAGAAAGTGGGGTCGACGCGGGCACCACGCAGATCGGCCTCGTCGAGCTTGGCGTCCTGCACCCGCGCACCGGTCAGGTCCGCCTGCCGTAGCACCGCCTTGCGCAGGTCCACACCGACTAGACTGGCCTCCCGCAGGCGGCAGTCCGACAGGTCGACGTTGCGCAGATCGCAACCACCGAGCACGGCCAGGGTCAGATCCGATTCCACGATCTTGATCGGCCGGAGCCGGCACTCGCTGAACACCGAACCGAGCAGGCTGCAGTTGGTGAAGGTGCTGTGCCAGAGGGTGGCGCGCCGGAACGTGCAGTTGCGGAACGCAGAGCCGAAATGCTCCGACTCAGACATGTCAACGCCGCTGAAATCGCACTCGGTGAACACCACCCGCTCAGTTCGCAACCGGCTCAGATCTTCGTCGCGGAAGTCGTGGCCGGTGAATTCCCGGTCCGCCCAGGCGGTTTCGTCAGCTGCCACGCCTCAGCCGGGCAACGCCGACATCGTCGTCAACGAGTACTCGGTGACCGCGATCAGGGCAGCCTTGGCCGAGTTGCGGTCACGGGCGTCCACGGCGACCACCGGGATGTGCTCGGGCAGTGCCAGCGCCTTGCGGACTGCCTGGGTGGGATGCTTTGGCGCGTCGTCGAACTCGTTCACCGCGACGATGAACGGCAGCTTGCGGGCCTCGAAGAAGTCGACCGCGGCGAAGCTGTCCTGCAGGCGTCGCACATCGACGAGGATGATGGCACCGATCGCGCCGCGCACCAGGTCGTCCCACATGAACCAGAACCGGCGCTGCCCGGGCGTGCCGAACAGGTAGAGCACCAGATCCTCGTCCAGCGTGATCCTGCCGAAATCCATCGCGACCGTGGTGGTGCGCTTGTCCGGGGTTCCGTCCAGGGCGTCGACACCTTCAGACACGTTGGTGACCAACGCTTCTGTCCGCAGCGGCATGATCTCGGAGACCGCGCCGACGAATGTCGTCTTCCCTGCCCCGAACCCGCCAGAGATGACGATCTTCGTCGAGGCTGCCCCACGTCGGGGGGCGCCACCGGCGGAGGCCGAGCGGGGTTCAGAGTGCTCGTAGGCCACGCAGGGTCCTTCCAATCAATTCGCGGCGTTCGTCGAAGCTAGCCGAATCATCAAGGGTGGCTTCCACCCGTAGATAACCCTGCGTCACCAAGTCCCCGATCAGCACGCGCGCCACGCCGAGCGGGAGAGATAAATGAGCGGCAATCTCGGCAACCGAAGGGCTGCCGGTGCACAACTCTACGATCTGTGCGCGCACATCGTGCCCAGTCCAGCGCGGTTCACGTGTCGTGTCGGTTTTTTGCACCGGCGCTTCCAGCGGAAGGTGCACGCGCGAGTCCGTGCGGCCGGCCGTCAGCGTGTACGGCCGCACCAGACTCGGACGGTCAGTGTTTTCCGGTTCGTCCACAGGCACCTCGCGAAGGGCAGAAGGGGGCGGGGACTCAGGACGGTTGCGGCGTGCGGCGCGAAGACTGCACCACCGCGCCGACCCGCTCGACCAGAATCGCCATCTCGTAGCCGACCTGGCCGATGTCACACGACGGGGTGGTCAGCGTGGCCAGGTTGGAGCCGTCTCCCACCCGCATCAGCAGCAGGTAGCCGTTCTCCATTTCGACCACCGACTGCATCACGTGGCCGCCGTTGAACAACTGGGACGCTCCGGTGGCGAGGCTGGCCAGTCCGGAGGAGACCGCGGCGAGCTGGTCGGCGCGTTCGACCGGCATGTGTTCGCTGGCGGCCATCAGCAGTCCGTCGGCCGAAACCAGCACCGCATGGGACACCCCGGAAACCTCGCGGGCGAACTTGGACACGAGCCAGTCCAGGGAGTCGCGCTGCGTCGGACGGGTCATTCGTTATCGGTTCCTCTGGTCTCACGGGCATGCGACCGGCCGGCGTGCACGCCTCCGAAAAGGTTGCTGGTGCTCGTACGGACAGCCTCGGGATCGCGCGGTTTGAACGCCGCGAACATGCCGCTGTCAGGTTCGTCTGCCGATGCTACCGTCTCGATGCTGTCGTCGTTACGGTGTACTCCACCGTTGCGGTGACGGCCGTTGGACTCGCCGGCAGCGCCGACGGCAGCGGCGACGCCGCCCGGCACCAGGCGGGCGCCCGGGGTACGCATGGGCAGGCCTTCCTCGGTGCGCTGGTCGACGGGCGCGTCCTGCGCGGCCGCGGCCACCGACCAGCCCTTCTCCCAGACCGTCTGCCAATCCAGGTCGGCGCTGCCCACGTGGGTGGTCGGGTCGATCTCGAATTCGGAGACCATCGACTGATAGATGGAGTCGCCCTGGGCCTCGGGGCTTTCGACCTGGGCCGCGGGTTCGACGTGCTCCTCGGGTGCGGGCTCGGCTGGTTGAGCCGCACCGTTGAGACCGCTGAGACCGCTGACTCCGTTCAGACCGCTGTGGCCGTTGACGCCGTTGCGGCCGTCGTGGTCGTCTGCGCCGTTGAGGCCGTTGACGCCGTAGGCGGCGGCCTGGCCGCGCGAGGCGAAGAACGACGACGTGTTGGTGGGTGTTTGACGTCCAGCCTCGGTGTCGTCCACTTCGTCGGTGTCGTCCACTTCGTCGGCCGGCGGGCCGGCCGCACCCGCGCCCTCACCCTTGACTTCGCCCTTGGCCAGCGCCGCACTCTCTTCGGTATGCACGGGCCATTGCTGTGGCCATTCGCTGACCGATTCGTCCTCAGGTTCCTGGGCCGGCACTTCCGCCGCCGGCTCCGGTTCCGGTTGCGGGGCGAGGGTGCCCGGCAGCTCCGAGATTCCGCTGGCCCCGGGACTGCGCTGCGGCAGCAGGTCGAACGGCATCTCCGCGCCGTTCAGGTGGGCCTCAGCCGTTTCCGAGTCCAACGCCGACGCATCGGCCGGGTCGGCGTCCAACGACAGCGCCGTCGAGATCCCGGCATGGGCGTCGACGGGCCTGCCGTAAGGCAGCTCGTCGATCGGGTCGGCCCCGTCGCGGGCCAGCAGTGCCGCCGGGATGTACACCCCTGCCGTGGTACCCGAACTCGGTTCTTCGGCCACGGTGCTGCGTAGCCGCACCACCAGGCCGTGCTGGGTGGCCAGGCGCCCGACCACGAACAGACCCATGTGACGCGCGGTGTAGGGGTTGACCTCACCGCCGGACTGCAGTCGGGTGTTGGCGACCCGCAGATCGGCCTCGGTCATGCCCAGGCCGACGTCGCTGACCTCGATCACCAACGCGCCCTTGGCGGCATGCACGGCCGAGACCCGCACCTGCGAGATCGGCGGCGAATAGCGCAGCGCATTGTCGAGCAGTTCGGCCAGCAGGTGGATCAGGTCACCGGCCGCCGCACCGACGATCTCGACGTCGGCCACCGACGCGGTGACGACGCGGGTGTAGTCCTCCACTTCCGAGGCAGCGGCGTTGATCACCGTCGCCAGCGGCACCGGACGGCTGTGCTCACGCGCGAGTTTGGAACCGGACAGCACCAACAGGTTCGCGCCGTTGCGGCGCATGCGGGCAGCCAGATGGTCGAGCCGGAACAGGCTCTCCAGGCGTTCTGGATCGTCCTCGTTGCGTTCGAGCTGATCGATGAGCGACAACTGCTGGTCGACCAGGGAACGGCTGCGCCGCGACAACGTCTCGAACATGTCGGCGACCTGCAGCTGCAGCTGGGCCTGTTCCCCGGCGAGGAACACCGCCTGCTCGTGCAGTTCGTCGACGGCATGGGCCACCTGACCGACCTCTTCGGTGGTCTGCACAGGGATCGGGTTGACCGGCACCAACTCGCCGCCGGCGCGAACCCGCTCGATCTCCTTGGCCAGGTCCTGGTGGGCCACTTTGAGCGCGCTGTCACGCAGGGTGCGCAGCGGGCGCACCAGCGATCGGGCCACCAACAACACGATGACCATGGCGCTGACGATCGCGGTCGCCACCAGGATGGCGTCGCGGATGGCGTCGTTGCGGGCATCGGCGGCCTGTGCCTCCACGGCCGCCGGGATGGACGTCGTGGTGTCCTCGATGATCTGCTCGGCGATCTTGTTGGTCGCGTCCAGCGAGGCCAACATGTCCGGGTTCCCGACGAGCGGGATGCCGGGGTTGGACATCATCGCCATGCGCTTGACCATCTCGGCGCGCAGTGTGGCCGCCTCCTCGGAGCCGCCCCCGAGCACCTTCGTCAGCGCCGCGACCGTGGACGGCTCGGTGCCGGCCATCGTGATCATCGAGGTGCGCAGCAACGGCTCCGGCTCGTCGCCGCCGCGGTTGACCAGCATCCGCTGGATCGCCATCTGCCCACGGGCGCCCACCGCGCGAGCCAGTGCCTCCACCCGGGCCTGGACCGCCTGTTGATTGCTGTGCACCGAACCGGTGATGGCGGCTTCGCCGGTCAGCAGCAGCGGACCGTACTCGAGGATGCGCTGCCGCAGGTCGATCGAATTGGACATCACGGCATCGACGAGTTGCTGGCCTTTCCCGAGCAGGCCGGTCACCGCCTGATCCACGTCTTCCGGCAGATCGGTGGCATCCACCCGCTGCTTCAAGTCGGATTTGCGCTCGTCGAACGTCGACATGGCCGACTGCCCGTCGCCGCCTTCGGTGGCTGCGATCAGCACGCCCTCCATCGCCGCCATATAGCCGTCGATGTCGGGGATCAGTTCGGCGCGGTCGGCCGCCAACCGCAGGTCTCCGGCAGCGCTGGCACTGGCATAGATGCGCAAGCCACCGAATGTCGCCGCCAGGATCAACGGCACGACGACGATGGCAAGGACTTTCCTCGTGACCGGCCAGTTGGCCGGTGACCAGCGCGAGGGGCGCTTGGCCGGAGCCGATGGAGCTGGGGAGAATTCGACGAGGGTGCCGTCAGCCTGTTTCAGCTGCGTAAAGGCAGTCATCGGCGCCCAACCGCACTACCGGCTGCGTGGCCGCAATTCACTCGTGGGGCGTGATTCATAAGACTTCCTGCTGTTTCCGCCCACGCGGGGGCGGGCGTCAAACGCCTTGGCAATTGCACGAGTATGACAGTCTCCCGCGAGCGTTTCCACAATTCTTACTGAACAGACAGAGTTCGTGACCGAGCTGTAGCGCAGTTGTGTGGTAATCGAGCAAACAGCGCCGACCTTGCCGAATCGCGTACCGATTTCCGCGCCGCATTCCGGGTAGCCGATTTCGCCCGCATTTGCATCCCGATTCGCCCCGCGGCCGGCCTTCGTACGATCATCGTCGGATGTTCCGGGTGTTGTTCTTTTCTCCGCGCATCGCACCCAACACCGGCAATGCGATCAGGATGGTGGCGGGCACCGGATGCGAGCTGCACCTGGTCGAGCCGTTGGGCTTCGACCTGTCCGAGCCCAAGCTGCGCCGGGCCGGCCTCGACTACCACGACCTGGCATCGGTGACCGTGCACGCCGATCTGGCCGCCGCGTGGCGGGCATTGCTGCCGGCCCGGGTCTACGCGTTCACCGCGCATGCGTCGACCTCGTTCGCCGATATCGCCTATGAGCCGGGAGACGTTTTGATGTTCGGCCCGGAACCCACCGGCCTGGACGCACACACTCTGGCCGACCCGAATATCACCGAGCAGGTGCGTATTCCGATGCTCGACGGCAGACGGTCATTGAATCTGTCGAATGCGGCGGCAGTCGCCGCCTATGAGGCGTGGCGCCAGCACGGGTTCGCCGGCGGCGTCTAGTTACGCCTCGGGCGTGGGCCGCCCCGCGACCCACGCCCGAATCTCACAGAGAGTTCATACACCGGCTTCACAATTGCATCGGGTGCACCAGAGGCCCCAGAGCGCCCGACTCACCAACTGTCCCAGTGTGAGAACTGCTCGGCCGGAAGGCGCTTGGCCTTCTTGAAGTCGGTGCCCACGGTGTAGGCGATCGGGAACAGACCCGCCTGGGCGTACCGCTCGAACGGGATCCCCAGCAGCTCGGCGGCCTGCTTCTCTCCGTCACCGAGCAGGTGCAGCGTCGTCCAGGCCGACCCCAGGCCCCGTGACCGCAGTGCCAGCATGAAGCTCCACACCGCGGGCAGCAGCGAGCCCCAGAAGGACGCGCTCATCCCGGCTGGCGCACCGTCGGGCCGGCCCTCAAGGCACGGCACCATCAGCACCGGCGCCTTCTCGAAGTTGTCGGCCAGGTACTTGGCCGAGCTCATCACCGCGCCGATCTGCTCATCACGGATGTCACCGCGCTCCGGCTTCGGTAGGTCGAGGTACGGGTTGGCGTTGGCCCGGTAGATGTCGGCCAACGCCTTCTTCTTTGCCACATCCTCCACGAAAACCCATTGCCAGCCTTGTGCATTCGACCCGGTGGGGGCCTGTAGCGCCAGGTCGAGACATTGCATGACCACGTCCCGGGGCACCGGTTTCTCGAAGTCGAGCCGTTTGCGCACCGATCGGGTGGTGGTCAGGAGTTCATCGACGGTCAGGTTCAGGGTGGATTCGGCTGTCATGCCGCGAGACTACCGCGCCGCCAAAACAGCGAAGCTCCCCAGCAGTTTGCTGGGGAGCTTCAATCATCGTGCGCCGCAGTGAAACTCAGCTAACCGATGAAAGTTGCACACCGACGCCGTCGAGGCGCCGGCGCACGGGCCGATCAGCCGGCGTTCTCCGAGACCACCATGGGCTCCCAGCCGCTGACCTGCGACTCGTCGGACGACGCGTAGTCGATCGGGTTGGGCACAGCGTGAATACCGTGATCGTCGCCGGGCAACCCGCCGAGCGCGGCAATGGTGTCCCGAATCTTCTGCGCCTCGGCCTCGGTCGGGGTTGCGCCCGCCTCGAGCTCGTCGAGCAGGCCGTCAGGCAGGCCGGCACCGTTAGCCACTTCCTGCGCCGACAGCTTGGCGTGGACGCGCGTGACGTAGATCTGCTGCCCCAGAGAGGATCCCGGCGCCGCGGCGGCGTGCGCCATCAGCGAGTCGTACCGCTGACGGACTCCGCTGAGCGCCACGATGACCGAGGGTGAAGGGCGGTCGCTGCTGGCTGCCTCGGTCAGGGAAGCGCGCAGCTTCCGCAGCCCGGACAGGACAACGTCGGCGCGTTTGTGGAACTTCTTGTCCTCGGGGAACGGCAGTGCGTCGATGGCGGCCGAGTACATGTGCATCGCCGCTTCCGACAGACTGACGATGACCGCCGAATCACCTTCCAGCGTGGCTTTTTGTCCCATGAGGCCTCAATTCTCCAGCGAGTGCAATAGATACATGGTGAACGGCCGGCTGCTCGGCCTGGGTGGTCGATTCGCCGCCGCTCGCGGTTGAACTCGGGATGACACTAGCGGTTTCGACGCCGCGCGTCATCGCTAGGGGCACTTGAAGAATGACGAAAAACAAGGTATGCGAATGCGGATGCCACCGGCCGGTAGCACCCGCTGCCGAGGATGGCCTTACTCTGAACGCCGCACGGTGGCAGGCTTGGCCGACGGGAGGTCGACATGGCCGGACTAACTGAATCGACAAGGGTCGCTGAGCCAGGGGGTGCCCCGTTGGATTACAGCGAGATCGGCGAGACGACCGAGCCCATGCGGGTGGCCGCAGTGGATCAAGTCCGGGCCCCCGACGCCACGCCGATCGACACCAAGGCCGGCATCACCAAGGTCAGCATCGGCTGGTTGGTGTGCGCCGGTCTGGGCGCCCTGGCCATCGTCGGATACCTGGTGTTCGGTCCGGGCGAGTCGGGAAGCAAGGCCGAGTGGTTCTTCGGCGCCGTCGTCTTCGTCGTCGTGATGGTGACGATGTGGCTCATCCTCACGCTCCAGCGTCAGGCCAAGTACGACATCGCCCAAGCCGACGAACGGCTACGCCGTGAGCTCGCGGCCGCCGACGAACGCTCCGCCCTCGAGATCGCCCTGAACCAGAAATGGCATCGGGCCCAGATGGAATCCCAGCAGAGACTGCACCATGCCGAGCTGGCGGCTCAGCAGGAACTGGCCCGTATCGAGCGCAACAACCTGCTCGAACAACTGCAGAAGCAGGCCATGATCGAGGTCTCGCGGGCGGTCGGCGCACACACCCGGATGCTCGCAACGCTGTGGACCGAAGCTGCGACGCAATTGCGCAACCCGGACCGTGACGAGCGGGAAACCGCGATGAACGCGCTCTTCGAGCAGATCAGCCAGGTCGTGAACGACGTTTCGGTCGAGCTGGACAATGCCCACCTGCTCAACCAAGACGAGCGCCTGCAGGATGCGCTGAACCGCGTCAACGACGCGGTTCTGATGGCGATCCAGGTCGCCGAGGATGTGCACTCCGACGTGGTCGAGGGACGCACCCCGGAAACCAACCCCATCCCGGCGGTCCAGCGGCTGCTACAAGAGCGGGCCACTGCCGCGCGGCGGCTGGCATGGTCGTTGCTGCGGAGCGGGCTTGAGAACGGCACCAGTGCGAGCCCGCCGGAGCTGCCGAAGGCGGAGCCGAGCGCCGACGCGGAGCACTGAACCCGGCCTCAGCGCTCAACGGAAATCGCGCGACCGGGACCCCACCCTCAGCTCGACCCGGCTCATCCGGTCGGCGATCACCGTGACCGCGCCGCTGGCGTTCTGCACGATTCCGCGGACCACCAGGGCCGGCGCCGTCTGCGCCAGCTTGCGGTAGCGCGCCCACACCCCCGGTGCACACAGCACGTTCACCATCCCGGTCTCGTCTTCCAGGTTCATGAACGTCACCCCCTGCGCGGTCGCCGGACGCTGCCGGTGAGTTACCGCCCCGGCAACCAGGATCCGAGTCCCGTCGACGACATCCAGCAACTTGTCGGCCGGAATCACGCCTATCGCATCGAGGTCGGCACGCAGGTACTGGGTGGGATAGCTGTCCGGTGAGATACCGGTGGCCCACACGTCGGCGGCCGACAGCTCCAGCGCGCTCATGCCCGGCAATGCCGGGACGTGGGAGGAAGAGCCCACTCCCGGTAACCGGTCCGGCCGCTGAGTAGCCGCCGCACCTGCGGCCCACAGCGCCTCACGCCGGCTGATCCCGAAACACCCCAGCGCCCCGGCGGTGGCCAGCGCCTCGGTCTGCGGCACCGACAGCTGCACCCGGTTGGTCAGGTCGATCAGGGTGGTGAACGGCCCGTGGGCATTTCGTTCATCGACCAGACGCCCCGCCAACTCGTCACCGATGTGCCGCACGCTGCCTAACCCCAGCCGTACGTCCATACCGGCGTTCTCCAACGTCGCGTAGGCCAGGCTGGCGTTGACATCAGGGCCGTGTACCACCACCCCGTGTCGGCGCGCGTCGGCCACCAGTGACTGCGGGGAATAGAACCCCATCGGCTGGGCCCGCAGCAGTGCCGCGCAGAACGCCGCCGGATGGTGCAGCTTGAACCATGACGAATAGAAGACCAGCGACGCGAAGCTCAGCGAATGACTTTCCGGGAAACCGAAATTGGCGAATGCCTCCAGCTTCTCGTAGATCCGCTCGGCCACCTCGCCGGTGATGCCGTGGAGGTCTCGCATGCCGTCGTAGAACCGGGCACGCAACCGGCGCATCTTCTCGGTGGAGCGTTTGGAACCCATCGCCCGGCGCAACTGGTCGGCCTCGGCCGGGGTGAAACCCGCACAGTCGACTGCCAATTGCATGAGCTGTTCCTGGAACAGTGGCACCCCAAGGGTTTTCTTCAGCGCCGGCTCCATCGAGGGATGGTCGTAGGTCACTTCCTCCAGACCGTTGCGCCGCTTGATGAAGGGGTGTACCGAGCCGCCCTGGATCGGCCCCGGCCGGATCAGCGCCACCTCCACCACGAGGTCGTAGAACTTCCGCGGTTTCAACCGGGGCAGGGTGGCCATCTGTGCGCGGGATTCCACCTGGAACACCCCGACCGAGTCGGCCTTCTGCAGCATTTCGTAGACCGCTGGTTCGGACAGGTCCAGCTTGGCCAGGTCTACATCGATGCCTTTGTGCTCGGCCAGCAGGTCGATGGCGTAGTGCAACGCCGAGAGCATCCCGAGGCCAAGCAGGTCGAACTTCACCAAACCGATTGCCGCACAGTCATCTTTGTCCCACTGCAGCACGCTGCGGTTGGCCATGCGGGCCCACTCCACCGGGCACACGTCGGCGATCGGACGGTCACAGATCACCATGCCTCCCGAGTGGATGCCGAGGTGCCGCGGCAGGTTGGCGATCTGGGTGGCCAACTCGATCACCGGCCGCGGGATGTCCTCGGCCTCCGGCGAGTCCGGACGTCCGTTCCACCGGCTGAGCTGCTTGCTCCAGGCGTCCTGCTGCCCCTGGGAGAATCCCAGGGCCCGGGCCATGTCACGGACTGCGCTGCGGCCGCGATAGGTGATGACGTTGGCGACTTGCGCGGCGTAGTCACGGCCGTAACGCTCGTAGACATACTGAATGACGTTCTCACGCAAGTCCGATTCGATGTCGATATCGATGTCGGGCGGGCCGTCACGGGCCGGGGACAGGAACCGTTCGAACAACAGCTCGTTGGCGATCGGATCGACGTTGGTGACCTTCAGCGCATAGCAGACCGCCGAGTTGGCCGCCGATCCCCTGCCCTGACACAGGATGTCGTTGTCCCGGCAGAACCGGGTGATGTCGTGCACCACAAGGAAGTAGCCGGGAAACTTCAACTGCTCGATGATGCGCAGTTCGTGTTCGATCTGCGCATAGGCCTTCTCGGCGTTGCCGACCGGGCCGTACCGCTCGGCCGCACCCGTCATGACCAGATGCCGCAACCAACTGTCTTCGGTTTCGCCGGACGGTACATCTGGGTACGGGGGCAGCTGCGGGGCGATGAGCGCCAACCCGAAGGCACACTGCTCACCGAGATCTGCTGCAGCCGTCACGATCTCGGTACCGAACAACCGGGCCATCTCCTCCCCCGAGCGCAGGTGAGACCCGCCGAGCGGGGCCAGCCAGCCAGCCGCGGTATCCATCGAGTTCCGGGCCCGGATCGCGGCCATCGCCATGGCCAGCCTGCCCCGTTCAGGCACCGCGACGTGCGCACCTGTGGTGGCCACCACCGGTAGCCCGAACCGCCGGGCCAGCCCGGCCAGGGCGGCGTTGCGTTCGTCGTCACACGGATGACCGTGACGGGTGAGTTCGACGCTAACCCGGCCCGCCCCGAAGCGATCCACCAGATCGGCCAGTGCGACGGCAGCCGCTTCCGGACCGCCTTTCGAGAGCGCTTGGCGGACATGACCTTTACGACATCCGGTGAGGATGTGCCAGTGCCCACCGGCAGCCTCGGCGAGGCCGTCGAAGTCGTAACGGGGCTTACCTTTCTCGCCACCGGCCAGGTGCGCCTTGGCGATCTCACGGGACAACCGCCGGTACCCCTCCGGCCCGCGGGCCAGCACCAGCAGATGCGGGCCAGGTGGATCGGGATCTTCGGTGCGCGAAATGTTGCCGAGCGACAATTCGGCACCGAACACCGTGGCCACGTCCAGCTCCCGAGCCGCCTCGGCGAACCGGACCACGCCGTAGAGGCCGTCGTGATCGGTCAGCGCGATCGCCCGCAGGTTCAACCGGGCCGCCTCCTCGACCAACTCCTCCGGCGTACTGGCGCCGTCGAGGAAGCTGTAGGCGCTGTGCGCATGTAGCTCGGCATAGCGGACGGACGTCCGCGGCCGGTCAAGTTCCGGCGGCTGATAGCTACCGCGTTTACGCGACCAGGCCGGGCTGTCCCCACCGTCGCCGACGGGTTCCAACGGCAGCCCGGAACGACGCGGTTTACCGGTAAGTACCCGCTCCATCTCCGACCAGCTCGGCGGCCCGTTATGCCAACCCACCACGCCAGCATATCGAACATTTGTGCTACTCCTCATGTTCTTGTGGGTAGTTGAGGGTTCAGGCCGCCGAGGCAGAGGTAGATCATTGAGGTCAGTGCTTTGGCGGAGTGGTGTCCGTAGCCGCGTGCGTTGATGAGGCGGATTTTGGCGTTGATGCCTTCGATGAGGGCGTTGCTGATGCCGAGTTTGATGGTGTTGATGATGCCGTCGAAGTGCAGGTCGAGCCGGCGTGCCAGTTGAATGAGAGGGCGGATGCCGCTGTCGGTGGCGCGGCGGATCCAGCGTCGTAGATACCGTGATGCTCGTGCGGGGTGTGTTATTCGAAAGAGTTGTCGTAGTTGCTCTTTCATTCGCCAGGCGGTGCCAATGTCGTGGTTCTGTGTGGTGATGGTTTCAACGAGGTGACCGCGGGCGGGGTTGAGTCGCTCGGCGCCGGTTCGTAACGCGGTGCGGGCTTTTCGCCATTGTCCTGAGGACAATGTGAAGTCTGCGCGGCTAGCCCGGATTTTTCACGGAATGTTGCGTGTGGGGTGTGTAGGTAAGCGAAAGTGCCTGTCCTGCAAGGGATAATTGGACTTCTCTAGGGTTCAATCGTCCTGACGGGAAGGCACTTCGCGGGTGAAGAA
>NZ_VCMY01000013.1:0-117219 GCF_005924235.1 Mycobacterium sp. DBP42 | reverse complement strand
TCCACCACCAAGCCCTACGCGCCCTCGGCAACCGCCTCGTCGGAATCCTCCACGGCTGCCTACGCCACCACAGCACCTACAGCGAACACACCGCCTGGGCACACCGCCAACCCACCACCCACACCCACGCAGCTTGACAACTTACGACCCTGGGATGTCTGGAGTGGCACTCGGGGCCGAGTGCCACTCCAGCGTGGCAGTCGCGGGCTCAGTTAACTTTTGCCCGGCGACTCGGGCCTACGCCAGTCGCCTTGTTGCCCAGGCAAGTAGACCGATCCGCATCCTGCCCAACCTCCCTATTCACGAGGCGAATCCGCGCCATCGACTGCTGGCAGCGAGCCGCTTGCAGCAGGTCAGCCAGTGTCGGCGGAGTTGGCGGTAGTTGCCTGCGACAGCAAACGTCCTGGCGCCCCTGTCACGGAGTTCGTCGCAGTTCTACCGTTTCTTGTGCGGACGTCCTCTGCCGTGCGGTGTATCCCCATGAAAGGCCGGAACCATGGCCGATGATCAGAACAAGGCGATTTCCCGACGGATCTGGGAGGTATTTGCCTCCGGCGACCTCAGCGAGCTGGACGATCTCGTCGCTCCGGGCGCCGCCTTCCACGACACCCAGGACCCGTTCGGCGACCAGCGCGGCCCCGAACACATGAAAAGCCTGATGGAGATGTATCGGAAATCGTTCTCCAACATGAGATTTGACATCAAGATGCAGCTCGCCGAGGGCGACCACGTGTGCACGATGATCGAAGCGCAGGGCGACAACACCGGCGAGATCATGGGCCAGCCGGCCACCGGCAAGCACAGCCGGATCAACCTGACCGATGTCGATCGGATCGAAGACGGCAAGGTCGCCGAAAGCTGGGTCACCTGGGACACCCTGGGCATGTTGCAGCAACTCGGTCTGATCCCGGCGGGAGCCCAACAGAAAGCGCCCGCCTAGGACCTGTCAGGCGGGTTCAGGGTCGGCCGCGGCCCTGAACCCGCGGACTCGCCATCCCATAGAGTCACCTCACCACTCGATCCGCGCGGCGCCCCCGCACGCCCGCGACGGTTGGCTGCGCGTCGGCAACGCCTGCAACAGATCGGCGTGCCGGCCGGCAATCATGCCGCCACCGCACTCCGACGGCGATCACCGCGAATTACCGTGCCGTGCAGGCCATGCCCCTTGCGCCACGACGGATTCCGCGGCACCTGACCTTGGCCTTTGCGCACAAGATCGCATTCTGGGCAAATTTGCCATTCCGCAAATACTTGTTGCTACAGTATGCAAGCACTTTGTCGGCCAGATCACATATCGAAGGCGGCGCGCTTGATGTCACAGCCCACTCCTCCCCGTCTGTCCATGGCCAAGACCGCTGCCACCACGGCAGCGGTCATTGCTACTACGGCAGCATTGACCGCAGGCGTCGCATCCTCCGCGCCGGAGGCACTCGCCGCACACAACCGAAGTGTGCAAGCGGAGGTCGAGCTGGCGGCGGCGGCGAACCCTGACATCGGCAAGATCCCCGACATCGTCGGGATCTACGGTGTTGGCCCAGTCTTTTGGACCGCACAGGCGCTAGGGATCACGCCCGAGAACGTGATCAAAGCGGCCGGAGGTTTGACCGGCAATACTGCGTTGGCCGACACCGTCATTGGGCTGCTCAACCTGCTCGATGCCATCTCGCCGATCGAAGCCGGCGTCAAGGGCCCGATGCCCAGCGATGTGTATGACGCGGTGAACGGGCTGACATACACCACTGACGCCCTGGCTCAGCTGCTCGGCGTTCGCGACGGGTCCGTGATGGACAAGATCATCGACTGGCTTGTCGGCAACGCGCCCATCCTGAATCAGCGCCGCGCTGTCATCCTGTCCGAGAGCCTGGGTGGACTCACCACGTCGCTGGCGTACCGGGACATGATCAACGCGGTGCAGTCGGACGACCCGAATTGGGGCGTCGGGGTCACCGGTCAGTGGTTGATCTTCGTCAACAACGTCAGCCGCCCTGGCGGTGGGTTATTCGCACTGGCAACACCTTTCACCAACCTCTTCGGCGTGGACCTCACAACGCCCGACGCAGGCAGCTACACCAACCCCGACAAGACCAAGGTCCTCAACACCTCGATCCTCGATATCACCTGGGCCTATAACCCACTGTCGGATGCACCCACTACACTCAATCCGCTGGCCTGGGCCAACGCCGCCGCGGCCGGGGTGTTTCTGACCTATCTTCTTCCAGACGAGGACAACAACATCGGCGACCATGTCTTGCCGAAGTTGATCGCCGGCATCGCCGATGGGGTGAAGGTAATGGTCGACCCCACCGGAGGCCAGGGGACTTCGCTCATTCCAGGCCTCGGCAAGTTGCTCGAAAGCCTCGGCATCCAGATTCTCGACTTCCCCGGCAACGCCACGTACATCACCTACGACTCGGGCAACCTCCCGCTACTCGAGCCGTTCCGGATGGCCCCGCACCTGCTGAACCTCGTTCCGGGCGTTGATATCCCGACTCCGTTGACCGACAGCGTCGAAGATGCGCTGCGCATGATGGTGAACATGGGCTACCAGGACGTCGACCCCACCACCCTGGAACGCAACTTCGACAAGGCCGGTGACCAGGCATACCTGTGGCACTCCCCGCTGACTCCGACGCAGCAGCTGGAAGCCGTTCAGACGGTGTTCAACGCGCTGGTCGACGGCATCCAGGACAACGCGCTCAACCCGGAGGCCTGGACGCCGGAACTTCCTGGCGCTGACTTCAAGCCGATCGTGCAGAACGCGGTGTCGATGGCCGTGTCCAAGGCGCTGAACGACGCTATCGACGCGATCCAGAAGAATGCCACCGACCCCATGTTCAACGCGGTCGAGCAGGGTCTGGCTCCCGTCACGCACGCACTCGATGACATCAACGCTCAGATGGAATCCGCCATCGACGACATGATGAAGGTCAACGGGTCTACAGCCAACAAGCAATCAACCAAGCAGGCCATCACCGCGGTCCCGTCAGACAACAGCCTGATGAAGACAGTAAGCCTCGAGGCACCCGACAGCGCCGCCACCGCAACTGAAGACGAAGACGCCGACGCGAAGGCCACGCCCGTCAAGGATGTCCTCAAAGGTCTTGGTGTGGACAAGGACTCGCTGCAGACCAAGGCGAAGGCGCGGACCAAGGCCCGCCACGCCGCCGACGCGAGCGACCCCATCAAGAAGTCGGTCAAGGAGACCGTCGCCAAGGTGCGCGGTGCCGTCGATGACGCAGCGAAGGACATCAAGGGCGCCGGCGACGATGCGGGGAAGAACGCCAAAGACGCCACCAGCGGTCTGAAGAAGGACGCGAAGAAAGCGAAGCCGGCGCAGACCAAGAAGGCCAAGAAGGCCAAGACCGAGAAGAAAGAGAAGTCCAAAGCAGCGGCGTAATCGCTGACAGCCCCGGTGACGCGTCGGTAGCGTGGCCAATATGCCACGCACAGTGCTCGTCACCGGGGCGACCGGCACTCTCGGCCATCATGTAGTTCCTGAGGCGACCGAGGCCGGCCACCATGTCAGGGCGTTGAGCCGTCGGGACCGGGTGGGCTACACGGGCGTGCATTGGCATCAGGCCGACTTGCTCAAGCCTGACTCTCTGGACGCCCCGCTCGACGGCGTCGACGTCGTCATCCACTGCGCCACCCAGGCCGCCGGCAGCAAGGACATCAAGGCGGCCCGGAACCTGATCGAGGCGGCGAGACGCAAGGGCGTCGGGCACCTCATCTACATCTCGATCGTCGGGATCGATGACATCCCGCTTCCTTATTACAAGACCAAGCTGCGCGTCGAGCAGTCGCTCGAAACGTCGGGCATCGGGTACACGATTCTGCGTGCCACGCAGTTCCACGAGCTAATCGAAAAGATGTTCTCGATCCAACGGTTCTCACCGGTTTTGTGGACTCTGCGCGACGTCCGATTCCAGCCGATCGACACGCGCGACGTGGCGACGCGGCTGGTCAATTTGATCGATTCAGAGCCGGCGAAACGGGTACCTGACATCGGCGGGCCCAGCGTCCACACTCACCCAGAATTGGGAAAGATGTATCTCGCAGCACACAACGGCGTGCGGCGCGTGGCCAGATTCACGATCCCCGGACGCATCGTCGCCGGTTACAGGTCAGGGGCCAACCTAACCCCGGAAAATGCGGTCGACGGCGTATCGTTCCAGGACTATTTGGGTAGCGGCCGATAGCCGGGTTGCGCCGAGAAGCATCGATTCTCGCAACCATGCCGACACAGTTTGGCCATCGGTCTTGCATGTGGCAGCGATCGTCGTAGGCTCGACATCGATGAGCACTTCAGCGCCGCAGGGCAGGTCGATGCGGGCTGCCGACACCGACCGTATCCAGGTGGCGCAGCTGCTCACCGATGCTGCCGCCGCGGGCCGGCTGCCGATGACCGAGTACGAGGACCGGCTAGCAAAGGCTTACGCGGCCGAGACGTACGACGATCTGGCGCGGCTGAGCCGCGACCTTCCCGGTGCGGTGAACTGTTCGGCCGGCCACTGTCGCCCGGCTCCCTCGACGCTGCTGCTGGCGATCATGAGCGGGTTCGAGCGCCGCGGCCGGTGGAACGTGCCGAAGAAATTGACGACGTTCGCACTCTTCGGCGGCGGGGTGGTCGACCTTCGCTACGCCGATTTCACCGCACCCGATGTCGACGTCCGCACCTATTCGATCTTCGGCGGGCAGACCATCCTGGTGCCACCCGAGGTGAATGTGGATGTTGACGGCGTCGGCGTGATGGGGAACTTCGATCAGAGCGTCGACGGCGACGGCACGGCCGGGGCTCCGCGTGTGCACATCCGCGGTTTCTCGCTCTGGGGCAGCGTCAGCGTCAAACGCAGGAAGCGCCGCAAGAAGACCGACTGAACGAAATGCGGGCGGGCCCGAAGGCCCGCCCGTCTGCGTCTCTTGAGGTCAGTGCTCGCAGCTTGTGGCGGCGACGCAGGTCATCGATTTGTTCGAGTTGGAAGGCTCGGCGCTCGACGCCTTGGCGGTGGGCCTGCCCGCGGCGATGGTCTTGGGCAGTGTGCCCGGCAGATCCTTCTCGTCGGGGAGGAACTTGTTACCCAGATACTGATTCGAGTACTTCTGCGTCTGGTTGTAGTAGTACTTGCCGGCGTTGACGTTCAGTTCGCCCTGAATGACCCCATTGGTGCCCTTGCTGGGATCGTCGTAGTTCGCCTTGCCGAAGTTGGTGTGGTAGACCTCGCCGAGCGGGCTGTCGTCGAGCGTCTTGTTGACCTCGGACGTCTGGTTGAAGACCTTGTCGCCGACGGCCTGAGTCGCCCGCACTCCCGGCGCCGGGTTGTCGAAGGCCGGCCGTCCCACCGCGTCGCCCGATGCGCTGGAGTCAGCGGACGCCAACCCCGTCGGCACGGCCACCGCCAACGCGCCGCCCGCGATGACACCCCCCACCAATGTCCGTGCCCGAACCGACCGCTCGGACATCTTCCGATGTTTTGCCATGCCCGCAACCTCTCGTGATTGGCGTTGTGCCACAGCTAAATTGGGCCTAACCGGCTGACATTGCCGCTGGCCCGCCAGCGAACCTAAGGCACTGTGAGCACCGGCGATAGGTGGTGGCGAGGTTGTTCATTTGCCGTTCGGCACATGCTCATGAGAATTCACAGCTCACTTGCAGGAGGGTTCCAAGTACATGAAAACGCAACGGCCCCCTCTGTTTTGGAGGGGGCCGTTGCGTCAGATCGGGCGGCTACTTGTCGCTCTTGTGCTTGTCAGCCTTCTTGGTCTTGTTGTCCTTCTTGTCCTTGTCCTTGTGACCGTTGCCTGTGTCACTGGAGCTGCTACTACTGGAGCTGGAGCTTCCGCCCGTCGAGCCAGCCGAGCTGCTGCTGGAACTGCCGCCCGTCGAGCTACTCGAGCTGCTGCTGGAACTGCCGCTGGAGGTGCTACCCGTGCCCGACGCGTCGGTACCGGTCCTGGCCGTGGACTGCCCGGCGGCTGAACTGCTCTGCCGGTTCGCATTCCGAGTGCTCGAGCCGCCAAACGCCTTCTTCAGATCCCGGGTGGCATTGTCGACGAACTTGTCGACGGGCGACTTCTTGACCTGAGTCGAGGACGATTCGTGCGTGGACGTGCTCGGCGTACCCCCGGTGGCGCCGGCGGCTGGCGTCCCGGCATCCGAGGCATCGTCGGCACCGGTGGTATCGGTGGAGCCAGCGGAATCCGTCGCCCCGGTAGCACCCTCGGATTCCTCGGAGTCCTCTTGAGTGGCAACCTTTTTGAGAGTGTCGGCGTTCGCGAGCTTCACACCCAGCTTCTCAGCCGCGAGATCAGCAATCCCGTCAGTCTTCTGCGCTTCGGAGGTCTGCTCCACGGCGGCCTCGACAGGCACGGCCTCGTCGGCCTTGACGTTGAGGTTGATCAGGTCTTTCAGGCTCGGCAATGCACTGGACGCCGATGCGAGTGTCGCGACGCTGCGCTTTGTCGACGCGATATCGGCGCCTTCCCCGCCTTCTCCGGCATCTTCAGGATCGGTCTCGGCGCCCGGCGCCTGCGCAGCGAGCACCCGGTCGACCACGTAGTTGATTACGCCGTCGATCCCCTGGTTGTACGACTTGCCGTCGTCCACCACCGGACCGCCGAAGAAGAAGATGCTCGTGGCAGCGGCCAGATCCGGACCCGCCAGCGGGACGCCCGCCGCGGCAAGGACTGCCAACTCCCCGACGATGGGAAGCCAGTTGTGCGACACGAGCTCCGCTGTTGCCAGCGCCTGCCCGACCGGGCCGTTGATGCCGCCGGTGAGCTCGGACGCGACAACCCGGAAAGTCTCCTCGATGCCGCCTTCGTAGAAGTAACTGGTGACGTTGTTGTACACAAATGCGGCGGCATCAGAGATCAGCGGCACATTGGTATCCATGACATCTTCGAGCGCCAGGTCACCCAGGTAGTACGCCAGGCCGACAAGTCCGTCGCGGTAGATCTCGCCCGAGATACCGTTACCCGACGCGTAGGTAGGCGGATTCTCCTCGTCCCCATTGACCTGGGTGAGGTTGCCATCTTCGTCCGCGACGTAGATGGCGGTGTCTCCGACCTGGGGATTGCCGTCTTCGTCCAGGTACGCGTAGAGCCGGTTACCCTTGGCGTCCAGCGCGGGCGAGTAAACCGGGTTTTCCTCTGTCCCGCCCGTCTGCACGTTGAGCTCGAACAGCCCGTAATTGTCGCCGCCGTAGTACGGGTCGTAGGAGCCGCCGATGTGGCCGCCGTAACCGTTTGTCCGGAAAAAGATGTCGGACATGAACTGCGGGTCGAGGTCCGCGAGCCCGAGCAGTTTCAACTCATTGACAGTTACGGCCCGCTTCTGCGGCGCGGCGGCCGAGGCCTCGCCGGCGACGATCGCGGTCGCGTCGCGGGGAACGAACAGCGCAGGGGTCCCGGCAACCAGCGCGCCGGCGCTGAGAAGTGCGACGCCAGTGGTGACGAGCGGACGAACTGCCATCTGGGTGGGACCCCTTAATCTCGAGCGTGAGCTGGGTCCCTGAGAACCCGTGCAGATACCTGCGCAGAACCTTAAAAGTCCTTGAGAAGGGTAATTCCCGGCCCACTTACCCGCAACCTCTTACCGCACGCAACGAGAGCCTGTGACGCTTCGCCGCGCCGCCTTTCCGGAGGCGAGTCGGACAGATGTTTTTGATGCAGAACGGGACATTTTCGTCAGGACCGGATCAGCTAAGTTCGGAAACCGTTGCTGCTGAGCCCACCGACCGCAACGTTGCGGGTCAGGGCAAGAGAAATTCGTTGCATGGCCACCCGCCACGCTGGTCGGGCACACTCGGATGTGCATCCGGGTCAGTTCGTCGCACGCAGCCCGTGCGGCCGCCGATATTCCATCCAAGTCCCGGAACTTCCGGGGTGTGTCCGCCAGGCGGAAATACCCCATCCAGCCCCGGACATATTGGTTCATCCGCATGGCGCGGTACTTCCAGAGGACTCACACCTCCTAGCGAATGCCCGTGCTGGGCGTACAACATCATCGCCCCTACCGGTGCGGTAGGGGCGATGAAGTGAGGTCGGGTTCGCTACTCGTCACCCCCGCCGTCTCCCGAGTCCTTGTCTCCGCCGGTTGCCTTGTCCACCGCGTCCTTCAGCTTGTTGAGGAACTTCTTGCCGTTGTAGTCGCCCTTCGGTTTGCCGTTCTCGAAGAGGATGGGCGGCGCGACCTTGTTGCCGGACTTGGGGTCCGTACTACCGGCATCCTGAGCATCGTCCTCCTCCTTGGCCGTAACCTCTTTGATCTTGGCCTTGGGTTTGGGCTTGAGGTCCAGATTCAGCTTCGGCGGGTCGAGCTCGGGCGCCTCGAACGTCGGCGCTTCAGGCAACTTGGGCGCCTCGAACGTCGGGGCCTCGATCTTGGGCAGCTCGAACTTCGGTGTCGTGACCTTCAGGGGTTCGGGCTTCGTTTCCTCTACTACCGGAGCGCCCTCGGTTCCGCCCTCGACGTTCTCGTCGACCGTGCCCAGGTCTTTCACCTCAACATCCTTGAGGAGTGTGGCCTCAGTGGGAGATTCCAACTTCTCCGACAGCTTCTCCCACGATGACTCCACGTCGAGCTTCGGCGTCGGCAGGCTCAGCAGCTTGTTGAAGTTCGGCAGCCCGGTAGAGGTGGGGGTGGTGGTTTCCGGCTCGGCGGTCTTGGCCAGCAGCACGGTGTCCTCGGAGATCGTGTCGAAAGTCTGAATCGGGTTACCGTCGAGGGGATTGAGGAAGTTCGGATCAGGCGTGGGCGTGCCCTGCGCAATGGCATCCACCACATAGGTGATCGCGGCAGTGATACCAGAATTCACGCCGTAACCGAAGAAGAATGAGTTGGTCAGGCCGTAGGCGTAGCCATCCTGCGGCAGGTTGTCGAGCAAGAGGTTGCCGACGAGTTGGGTTGCGCCGCCCTCGAAGAAGTCGTCCACGCGCCTGGTCAGATCCAGCCGACCGGTCGGGTCAACGCTGTCGATGGCTACGGCAACGGTACGGACGGCTTGATGCGCCAGCTCGGTGAAGCCGCCCTCGAAGAAGATGTTGTCGATATCGCCCAGGGGCAGGATGTTGTCGCTCAGGTAGTACGCCAGCCCGGTGAATCCGTCCTGACAGACCGCGCCGTCGGCGGTGCAGTTACCGGGATCGTCCTCCGTGACGATCCCGCCGTCCTCGTCGAGCTCGTAGACGGGCGCCCCCTGCAGGTTGTAGTACTGGGCGCCAGGCTCGAGATCGGCAGTCGTGGCACGGGTCCCATCTGCGTTGTAGAGCGGCGTACCGTTCGCGTCGACAAGGTCTCCCATGCCATCGTCGAATCCCGCGGCAGGTTTGGGGCTTTGGCCCGGGAACCAAAGGCCGCCATAACCCTGAGTAAACGACTGCCACGCACCTTGCAGCGACAGCGCGAGCAGATGGATCTGCTGCTGCGTCAACGTGTTGTGCGCTTCGACCGCAGCCGGAGAGGCAACGGCGACCGTTTTGTGCGGAACGAACAACGCCGGGGCCCCCGCAACGATCGCGCCGGCGCTGACGAGGGCGACGCCAGTGGTGACGAGCGGACGAACTGCCATACGCGTAGCCCCTTTTTTCTGAGCGTCAGCGGGTTCCGAAGACCCGTGCCGGCACCGGAGTACAACTTAGAAACTCCTGAGAATGCTAAGTCCGGCTATCGCCTCCCGCAACCTTTATCGACGCAGGACGTTATCCACTTTGCTGCCCTCGCGCAGGCAGTTGAACGAGGCCGTTCGGATGAATTTCTCAATTCAAATGAACTGCTCCAGGTCGGCCAATTTCAGCTACGCCCAACACGTCGCTGGCCATCGGCTTCCTGAGCCCAAATACGCGGGACACTGAGGCGACAGCTCGTGAAACCATCGCCAGATTGGTTGCTACAGCACACCTGAACCCAACCCCACCGAGGCATGCGCGCACCCCAGGCCAACCACATTGGAACTACACATAATCCAAGTTCACAACGGCGTGGCGCATCGCTGCCTCGCCACCCTTGTGCGGAGGATCCGCCCACAAATCCCCCGGCGCCCGGGCGCGGATCAGCGATTGCGCGCGGCGACGGCCATCACCGGTCCACTCCGCGAGTCTGACCCAACCATTGTTTGCGAAAATGAAACCGAGAATACTGCTTGCAATCGCAACCATTAAACGGTCCGACAGCACTCGGACAGGTCACGCCGCGTTAACCAAAGGTGAACAACACGTATCCGATAAGGTTCGACAAAAGGCCACGCCAGCAAATTTCGAATCTGGGAATCCGCTGAGCTCGCCCTCAGTCGCTGTCGGACGAATCGTCGGCGGCGTCCGGTGTATGCGTCGACGTCGTCGCGCCCGTGCCGCGCAGTTTCTTGACGAATGAACGCACACCGTCGACCACAGGCCCGCCCGCCCGTTGCGGACCCGAAGCTCGATCGCGCGCAAGCGTTTTCACGGAGAAATCCAGGCTCTTGCGCAACGACGGGCGCGGCGCCTGGACGCGCGCTCGCTCCGGCTGGCGCGGCGCCGCAGCCGCAGCCGCAGAGCCACCGTCGCGCAGGATGTCCGCACCCTCCTCGACCCCGCCGGTGAAGTCATGGACGAAGCGTTCGGTTTCCGTACGCGTCGGGATGAGCCGGGCCGGCTTGTACTCGTGCGGGTTGGCCAGCGGGTCGTTGTAGGGGTAGCCGTAATCGACGACTGCCCGCAGCGCGGGGGTGGCCGCGTCGGCCAGCAGGTTGCCCGGCTCCCCGAACGCCCGCAGCGGCGAGACCAGCGGCAGGTTCTCGGACTCGTAGCCGACGTAGGCGGTGTCGTCGACTTTGCTGATCCGCACGGTGCCGTCAGCCGTCTGCCGTACGACGGTGCCACCCGAATCCAGGGTCTCGTGGCACACGGCATCGCAATCACGGAAATTGCCCTGCGCGTCGATCGGGAAGTCCAGGCTGTCCTGATTCAGCCGACGGTCCAGGTACGCCATCAGCGAATTGGCCATCGCCGGCGCGTTCCACAAGTAGGCCGGGACGTTGGAGTTGATGTCGTACTCGTAAACCACGTTGATCACCGGCACGCCCGGGTCCGTCGGCGTCGGGATCGGATTGACACCGATCAGGGCGAAGAACGGCAGCCTCGTTCCGAATCCGCCGTTCGGGCTGGCCACGTTGTTGTCCAGGACATACAGCATGGGCTCGGTGACCACCGGATCGTGGGTCAGCTTGCCGTAGGTCAGCAGCAGGCTCGCATTGGCCGCGCCCCAGCCCGAGGACAGCACCACATTGTCGTCGTCATCGCTGTTACCCCGGATGGCCTGATAAATCCCGGACGGGCCGGTGAAGAAGTTCGCGACTACCGCCTCCTGCTGCCCCTGTCGGTACAGCCCGCCGTAGAAATCCGCGACGCCGTCGCCGCCGGGGTTCGTCGAGCTCGCACCGATGATGAGAGCCGACAGTTGCACCGCGGTCACCGGCTGCGTCGCCCCGAGGGCTGCCACCGTCGCCAACGCCGTCCCGCCCAGAAGAGTCGCCGGCAAAGCGCGTCCACCCCAGCGTCGTGTCATGGCGCCGCCTCTCAGCCCAGTTGGAATGAGCAGAAGCTACCCGACGGCAACCGGCAACGTCAGCAAATGCGGGCTAGCGAGGCATGGCGATACGCATCCCGGCCAGCATCACCTGAGCATCGGCCATATAAGTCCTGTTGTTGGGTGCGGTGCTCTGCGCGAGCGCCACCACGTTCCATACCTTCGACCCGAGCGGCACCATCACCGTCACCGCCGTCACGTATGCCGTGCTGCCACCGTCGGGGGTCAGGGCCGTGTAGTTCACCAGCAGCGCCGGGAATCCACAGATCTCGCTGGGAACCTGGGTGACGTTCTGCGCGCCGGCAGCCTGGAATCCCTTGACGGTCTCGTTCAGCAGATCCTGGGGCGGCCGGTCGCCATCGGTGGCATCCGCGGTCGACACCGACAGGGCCGGATTCGTCACGCCATCACTGAGCGACACATTGCGCAGGACCAATTTGACTGGCCCCTTTGCCAACTCGGGAACCGGAACCCAGCCCGCCGGCTGCGCGATGCGGACCCTCGGCTCACCCGGTGTCCCGGGCAGTTCGATCCAGGCATCCGAATGCAACTGCTCGCACGACTGGGCTTTGTACGCGGACGCGCCCTCCGAGCCCACCGATGGCTCAAAGCCGGCTTTCGCGGCGCCATCCGTCAACTGAGTGCATCCGGTGAGCAGCAGCCCGGCCGCCAACACCACCACACTGACAACGCGCTTCATCGCTCACAGAGACTACGCGAGCGCGCCTTGCGCGCTAATGCGACGCAGGGGTAGCTCCGCCGCGTTGCCAGCAACGTGTGCGCCGCACTCGACGCGAACTAGCGGCGCCGCGAGTGCAGATAATCGCCGACCACCGCGGCACCCAGGCCATCGAGATCAGGCACCACGACTCGGCCCTGCACCCGGCGGGCCACCTGGTCGATGAAGCGAGCGAGGCCGGGGTCGGAGCCCAGCCGGAAGATCGTCACCTGCGCGCCGAGCCGGGCCACCTCGTCGAAACCACGCACGGTGTGGGCGATGGTGCGCGGGTGTGGCGGGTAGTCGAAAAAGACAGACGACCCTTCGCCGTCACCGAAATCCTCCAGATGGGCGGTGGGCTCGCCGTCGGTCACCACGAGCACGACCGGCTGGGCATTGGGATGACGACGCAGATGCCGGGTCGCCAATGCCAGCGCGTGGTGCAGATTGGTGCCCTGCTCGTACACGCCTTCCAGGCCGGTCAGCTCGCCGGCGGTCACCGTGCGCGCATACCGGCCAAAGGCGATGATCTGCAACTCATCTGAGCGGAACCGCGTGCTCACCAGATGGTTGAGCGCCAGCGCCGTGCGCTTCATCGGCAGCCAGCGGTTCTCCATCACCATCGAAAACGACGTGTCCACCAGCAACGCGACACACGCCTGAGTGCGGGTTTCGGTCTCGGAAACCTCCACATCCTCGACCGCGAACCGGATCGGCCGCTCGGCAACCCCGGTCCCGGCCTGGCGCAGCACCGCGTTGGTCACCGTGCGGGTGACGTTCCACGGCTCGGTGTCGCCGAATTGCCAGGGCCGGGTCGCCCCGGTCAGCTCCCCGGCCGCGCCGGCCCGACGCGTGTCACGCTCGCCGTGACGACCCGAAAGCTGTTGTGCCACATCACGCAGCGCGGTCTGGCCGAGCTGACGCATCGCTTTAGGGGACAACCGCCATTGACCGTCGGAGCCACGGTCGATGAAACCCTGGTTCACCAGGGCCTTTTCGAGCTCGGACAGGGTGCGGGCGTCGATCGCGGCGTCGTCGCCGAGCTGGCGGGCCAGCGCTTCCAGGTCGACGTCATCCATCGATGCCCCGGAATAGCTCTGCGACAACGCGTCGGCGAGCTGCTCCAGCTCGCCGATGTCGGACAGCGCTTGGGCGCCCTCCCCCATACCCAGCGGATCGCCACCGGAGAACTGCTCCGAACCACTCCAATCCTCACCCGGGCGTGCGGCCTGCAGGTGGTCGTCGAGCCGGTTCAGCGCATTCATCAACGACGGCGAACCGAAAGCCTGCTGCGCCAACGAATCCAACTCGGCACGCTGCTCGGCCGACAGGCTGTTGCGGAACCGCTGCGCTGCGGCGGCCCGCTTGGCCAAGGAGTCCAGCAGCTCGTCGATGTTCTGCGGGCCCTCCGGGAAGAACTCGCCGTGTTTGTCCATGAAGTCTTGAAAATCCTGCGGGGTGTCCTCGCCGCGGGCGTGCTTGTCCAGCAGGTCGTTGAGGTCGTCGAGCATGTCGTTGACCCGCTGCCGGTCCTCGTCGGTGGCGTTCTCCAACGCCTCCTTCATGCCGGCGAAACGCTGATCCAACATCTCCCGGCCCAGCAGATCCTTGATCTGCTCGTACTTCTGCCGCGCCTCGGGGCTGCGCCAGTCGTAGTCGGCCAGTTCCTGAACCGCCTTGGCCGGTGACGGCGAGAGCGCCTCCATCTGCAGTTCGCCGAATCGCGCGTCGTCGTCGAGGGCGCGGGCCAGCTCCTTGCGTTCGGCCAGCACGGCCTCGTCGAGCAGCTTCTTGATCTCCTGCAACGTGCCGTCGAGATTGTGCCGCTGCAACAACTCCCGGCGCTTGCGGTTGGCCTCGGCAGCCAGCCGGTCGGTGCCGCGCATGCCTTCGGTGCCGCGACGCATCAACTCCGACAGCGCACGGCGCGGTGAGCTGCCCTCCATGACGCTCTGACCGATCTGCTCGAGCGCGTCGCGCAGATCGATCGGCGGTGCCAGCGGGTCGGGGCCTCCGGTGTACCGCGAATACCGCGAGGTGTGCCCGTGTCCCCGACCGGGATCAGCCATAGACCGTCTCGCCCTCCCCCGTCACCTTGTCCACCCGCTTGGCCAGATACAGCGCTTCCAAAGCCAATTCGATCGCCGCGGCACGCTCACCCACCGACACCGCATCCAACCGGGACGCGAGCGTGTCGACGACGGCGAGATCCGGCAGTGCGGCCAGGACGTCCTTGGCCGACACCCGCTCGCCCGTCGTCACCGGCGAACCCTCCTCGACCGCGGCCACCAGCGGGGCGACGTCGATGCCGCCCAGCAGCCGCTGCGCGGTGTCGGCGGTGGCACGTCGCAGCAGGTGCTCCAGCACCGCCTGCTCCCGACCTTCCTCGCCCGTCTCGAACTCCAATTTGCCGCGCAGCACGTCGATCACGGTGGCCAGGTCAACCACGCGAGCCACCGGGTCATCCTCACCCAGGATTGCCGAGCGGTGCCGTGCCGAGGCCGCCACCGTCTCGGCCGCGGCGATCGCGAACCGGGCCGACACACCCGACCGCTGGTCGATCGAACTCGATTCACGCAGATTGCGGGCGAATCGGGCCAACACACCGAGCAGGTAATCCGGAACCTCGGCGGCCAACTGGGCCTCCTGGCGGATCACCCCCACCTCGTCGTCGATCTCCAGCGGATAGTGCGTGCGGATCTCGGCGCCGAACCGGTCCTTGAGCGGGGTGATGATCCGGCCCCGGTTCGTGTAGTCCTCTGGGTTGGCGCTGGCCACCACCAGCACGTCCAGCGGCAGCCGCAGCGTGTAACCGCGGACCTGAATGTCGCGCTCCTCCATCACGTTGAGCATCGACACCTGGATCCGCTCGGCCAGATCAGGCAGCTCGTTGACAGCCACGATGCCGCGGTGCGCCCGTGGGATCAGCCCGTAGGCGATCGTTTCCGGGTCACCGAGGCTGCGGCCCTCGGCCACCTTGATCGGATCGATGTCGCCGACGAGGTCGGCCACGCTGGTGTCCGGGGTGGCCAGCTTCTCGGTGTACCGCTCACTACGGTGCCGCCACTCGATGGGCAGATCCTCACCGGAATCGGCGGCCCGGCGGATCGACTCCGGGGTGATCGGGCTGTACGGGTGCTCACCCAACTCGGACCCGGCGATCACCGGCGTCCACTCGTCGAGCAGCCCGGTCAACGCACGCAACAGGCGCGTCTTGCCCTGACCGCGCTCACCGAGCAGCACCACGTCGTGCCCGGCGATCAACGCCCGCTCCAGCTGCGGGATCACCGTGTCGTCAAATCCCAGGATGCCCGGCCACACGTCGCGACGGTCCGCGAGCGCGGCCAGCAGGTTCTCCCGGATTTCGGCTTTGACGCCCCGTTCACGATGGCCGGAGGCACGCAGCTCACCGACGGTACGGGGCACATCCTTGGGTTGGCTCACCACTCCAAGCTACGACTGAACCGGCCCGCGCACACCGCCACCCGTCAGAACTAGCACCCGGCACACGCGAGCCACTCCCCCGGCATAGTCGTTGTCCGAGCGTCGCGACCGGTAGTCTGCGCTCCATGCCGTTGGCTAGCGGTCAGGAATTCGCAGGGTTCACCATCGTGAAGTTGGTGGGCACTGGTGGCATGGGCGAGGTATATCTGGCGTCCCACCCGCGGTTGCCCCGTGAGGACGCGCTGAAAGTGCTGCCCATCAGCGTCAGCTCAGACAACGAATTCCGGCAGCGGTTCATCCGCGAGGCCGACATGGCCGCCACCCTCTGGCATCCGCACATCGTCGGCGTGCACGACCGCGGCGAGTTCGAGGGCCGGCTGTGGATCTCGATGGACTACGTCGACGGACACGACGCCGCCAAGCTGCTGCACGACCAGTACCCCAAGGGCATGCCGGCCGAAGACGTCATCGAGGTTGTCACCGCCGTCGGCGACGCACTGGACTACGCGCATCAGCGCAAGCTGCTGCACCGTGACGTCAAGCCCGCCAACATCCTGCTCACCAGCAAACAAGGTGCCAAGCGCCGCATCATGCTGACCGACTTCGGCATCGCGCGCCGCGCCGACGAGGTCAACGGACTCACCTCGACCAACATCACCGTGGGTTCGATGTCCTACACCGCGCCCGAGCAGCTGATGGGCCAGCCCCTCGACGGTCGCGCCGACCAGTACTCGCTGGCCGCCACCGCCTACCGGCTGTTCACCGGCACCCCACCGTTTGCCCACAGCAACCCGGCTGTGGTGATCAGCCACCACCTGAACTCACCGCCACCCAAGCTCGCCGACACGAAACCCGAACTGGCCGTGTTCGATTCGGTGATGGCCAAGGCGCTCTCGAAGGACGCCAAGGACCGGTACGACACCTGCCACGACTTCGCCGTCGCACTCGCCGAAGCAGCCACCGGCACCACGCCCGAGGTGCGCACCCCGGCACCGGCCCACGAGCCGGCTCCGCCGACCACTCCGCTGATCATCCCGAAGCCGGCGAACGCACCGGCCGCGCCTCCGCCGCCGTCGACCCCGCGGCCCGCGGCCCCGGCGGAGCCGCCGGTGTTCACCTCATCCTGGGCCGGCAACGAAATCTCCTCCCGCCAACCCGTTGCGGCGGGCAACCCCACCGGGATGCAGAACCTAGGTGGGCCGGCCGGGCCGGTCGGGCCGCCGCAGACCAACTTCGGGCCGCCCCCGCTGCCGCACAACCCGATCCCGAAGAAGCCGAACAACCGGCGCAACCTGCTCCTGGTGGCCGGCGTGATCGGCGCAGTGGTTCTGCTGGTCGGCGGCATCACGATGGCCGTGACCTCCGGGGGCGACAACGACACCGCGGGCGGCGGCGAGACCACCTCCGCGGTTGCCACGGACACGTCCGCCGCAGACACCTCGACCACGCCCAAGCCGCCAGGGCACGCTTTCACCATCGCCGACTACATCAAGCAGAGCGGCATCGTCGAAACACCGGTCCACCGCGGCGATCCGGGCGCACCGGTGTTCACCATGCCGACCCCGCCCGGATGGATCGACGCCGGTCCGCGGACCCCCGCCTGGGCGTATTCGGCGATCGTGAACGACCCGGTCAACCCGACCGAGCCGCCATCCGTCGTCTCTCTGATCTCCAAGCTGACCGGTGACGTCGACCCCGACAAGCTGCTCGAGTACGCCCCCAACGAGTTGCAGAACCTGGCCGACTACAAGCCGACCGGCGAAGTCACCCGCGGGAACATCAGCGGGTTCCCCACGGTGCACCTGGCCGGCACCTACGCCAAGGGCAACCAGCGTCGCGCGATCACCCAGACCACCGTCGTGATCCGGGCACCCGGCACCGCCTATGTGCTGCAGATCAACGCCGATGCCACCGAACGCGACAAGACGGCGTTGACCGACATCAACAAGGCGATCGAGGCCCAGGCCACCATCACCATGCCCTGAGTCAGGCAATTTCAGGTACCCAGTACCCTGAGTACCGTGAATTCGCTCGATTGGCGCAGCCGGCCAACCACCGTGCACTTCGGTCCCGCATCCCTGCAGTCCAGGGCACTCGGCTGGACCACCGCGATCTTCGTCCGCCCATTGCTGGGTCTGCTGACCCTGATCGGGCTGGGCATCAACCGCGTCGCTCCCGCGCTGCTGCAGCGCGCGCATCTCGACGTCATCGACCGGCCCCTGCGGGTCATCAAGCCGCTGCCCGGTACCGACGTGACGCCCGTGGCACTGCCCAACTGCCCGGCCGAATGGGTGGTCGCCCCCGAGGCCCGTGACTCCGATGTGGTGATCGTGTACCTGCACGGTTCGGCGTTGGTGACCCTCGGCCTGAACTCGCACCGCCGCTTCGTGTCGAAACTGTCCGCCAGCACCGGGGCGCGCGTGCTCAACGTCGGCTACCGACTGGCCCCACAGGCCGACATCGACGATGCCGTCGCCGACGGACTCGACGGCTACCGACTGGCATTGTCGCTCGGTTTCGAGCCCGGTCGGATTGTGCTGGCCGGTGATTCGGCCGGCGGACTCATGGCAGCCGGTACCGCACTGGCAGCGCGGGACGCCGGATTACCCGTTCCCGCCGGGCAGGTACTGCTCTCACCGTTGACCTCGTCCGACATGGACCTGAAATACCGTGCGCTGCAAGAACACAAAGACGTGATGTTCCCGTTCATGACGGTGAAATTCATCTACGACGTGTTCGCCACCGTCAACGGAACCCGGCCCGCACCGGTGATGCCACCCGAGGCAGACCTGCACGGCCTCGGCCCGTTTCTGCTCCAAGTCGGCACTCACGAGATGCTGCTCAACGACGCCTTCGCACTCGCCGACAAGCTCCACGCCAGTGGTGTTCCGGCGTGGGTTCAGGTGTGGGACAGGGCGATGCACATGTTCCAGCTGAGTTTCGACATCAACCCCGATGCGCGCCACGCGGTCGGCGAGATCACCTCGTTCATCGCATACGCGACCGCCGAGATCGAAGACGAGGTCAGTGCGTAGGAGTTAGTCGTCACCCGGGGGGTGTCGGCCTCACCCCTGCGCCGGTTTCTACCTGCGGGCTGTCGATCGCGAGGTGAAGCAACCGCCAGGTAGAAAACGGTGCGGACGGCGCAGCGTCAACAGTCGATCCACAGCATGCGGTTGATCCCCAACCTCAGCGAAAGCGTGGGTGGGCGTCGTCAACCCGTCAGCCGTGTTGTCGACCATCGGTGACCATGGACGCTCCATTCATCGGACCCGAGGCGATCGCGGCAGGAGTCCTCACCCGAGGGCAGCTGCGATGGCGTTACACCGCAGCACATCCACGCGTCTACCTGCCGAAGGACGCAGTTCGATCACTGGACGCCAACACCCTGGCTGCGTGGCTGTGGACTGGTCGTCGCGGGATCATCGCCGGTCGTGCAGCCGCAGCTCTGCACGGCGCGCAATGGGTCGATGACCACGCGCCCGTGGAATTGATCACCGAGCACGGCCGTCGGCGGCCCGGAGTCATCGTGCGCGAGGAACGCATCAAGGACGACGAGATTTGTCGCATGGGCGATTTCACCGTCACCACGCCCCTGCGCACAGCGCTCGACCTGGCCCGCTTTCTTCCCCGTGACGAGGCGGTCGCCCACCTCGACGCATTGGCCATCGCGACGGGTGTCGAATCCGAACAAGTACTCGAATTGGCGGCTCGCTATCGCGGGCTACGCGGAATCCGAAGTGCCCGAACAGCCCTCGACCTGATGGATCCCGGCGGACAATCACCGCGGGAGACCCGGTTGCGGCTACTCCTCATCGACGCAGGGTTCCGACGCCCGCGCACGCAGATCCGGGTGAGCGACGGATTCAACGAGGCCTTCATCGACATGGGCTATGACGACGTCAAGGTAGGCCTGGACTACGAAGGCAAGCACCATGCCACGGATCGACCGCGGTATGTGCATGACATCGGCCGCAGCGAACTCATCGAATGCGAAGGCTGGATCAACATCCGCGTCGTCGCTGAACACTCCAAGGCGTTCATCCTGCACCGGGTTCGCGAGGCATTCGCTCGGCGCGGCGCCTCACCGTTTTCCACCGCGGGGTCGTGATCGCAGGGTGGCGGCGGCCCACACGTAGAAAGCGCCGAAAACCTGGGACGCGGCTGCTCACCGCTTTCTACCCCAGGGTCGTCACACCTCGCGATCGACAACCCTCAGGTAGAAAACGGCGCAGCAGCACACGGCCCGGCGAAAACTAGTGCGCGAAATGCCTTGCACCCGTGAGGTACAACGTGATGCCCGCAGCCTCGGCGGCGGCCGTCACCTCGGCGTCACGCACCGATCCACCCGGGTGAACGATCGCCTTGACACCGGCATTGGTCAGCGTCTCCAGGCCGTCGGGGAATGGGAAGAACGCGTCGGAGGCGCCCACCGAGCCGGTCACGCGGTCACCCGCGCGCTGCACGGCCAGCCCGGCCGCGTCGACGCGATTCACCTGTCCCATACCGACACCCACGGTGGCGCCGTCCTTGGCGATCACGATCGCGTTGGACTTCACCGCACGGCAGGCCCGCCAGGCGAACACCAGATCGCTGAGCGTCTGCGGGTCAGCCGGGTCTCCGGTGGCCAGGGTCCAGTTGGCCGGATCGTCGCCCTCGGCATCCAGCGCATCGCGCTGCTGCAGCAGCATCCCGCCGCTGATCTGGCGCAACTCGATGCCACCGACCAGGGGCTCGGAGGCCACCAGGATGCGAATGTTCTTCTTGCGGGCCAGGATCTCGACTGCGCCGGCCTCATACGCGGGGGCGATGATGACCTCGGTGAAGATGTCGGCGACAGTCTCGGCCATCTCGACACTGACCTCGGTGTTGGAGGCGATGACGCCACCGAACGCGCTCAGCGGGTCACACTCGTGCGCCTTGCGGTGCGCGTCGGCTACCGATTCCGAGGAGATCGCGATGCCACACGGATTGGCGTGCTTGATGATCGCCACGCAGATCTCTTCGTGGTCGAACGCCGCCCGCCACGCCGCGTCGGCATCGGTGTAGTTGTTGTACGACATCTCCTTGCCGTGCAACTGCTCGGCCTGGGCCAGTCCGGGCCAGGCCGAGTCGTCGCGATACACCGCGGCCTGCTGGTGCGGATTCTCGCCGTAGCGCAACACCGCGCTGCGGTGCCAGGTCCCGCCGAACCACTGCGGCAAAGACGCGGGCACTGAATCGTCGGAGGGAGCCAGGGTCGAACCCATCCAGGACGCCACAGCGACGTCGTACTCGGCGGTGTGCCGGAATGCCAACGACGCCAACTTCTTCCGCTCGTCCAGGGTGAAGCCGCCGGCCCGGACCGCGGCCAGCACACCGTCATAACCCAGCGGATCCACCACCACGGCCACACTCGGATGGTTCTTGGCGGCCGCACGCACCATCGACGGCCCGCCGATGTCGATCTGCTCGACACACTCGTCCACCGACGCTCCGGACTCCACGGTCTCGGAGAACGGATACAGATTCACCACAACGAGTTCGAACGCCTCGACCTCGAGCTCGGCCAGCGCGGCGACGTGTTCGGGCTTGCGGGTATCGGCCAAGAGACCGGCATGCACCCGCGGGTGCAGGGTCTTGACCCGCCCGTCGAGCACCTCGGGGAACCCCGTCACATCTTCCACCGGGGTAACCGGAACACCTGCGGCAGCAATGGTTTTGGCGGTCGACCCGGTGGAGACGATGGCCACGCCCGCCTCGTGCAGGCCGCGGGCCAGATCGGCCAGGCCGGTCTTGTCGTAGACACTGATCAGCGCGCGCCGGATCGGTTTCTTCTCGCTCACCCTATGGTCGCCTTTCGTCCAGTCCAGGTCACGCCGCGGGTTGCCAGCGCGGCCAGCACATCCACCAGCAGTCGCCGTTCGACCACTTTGATGCGCTCATGCAATGTCTCTTCGGTGTCATCATCGAGCACCTCGACGGCCTGCTGGGCCAGAATCGGCCCGGTATCCATACCGGAGTCCACGAGGTGCACCGTGCAGCCCGTCACCCGCACGCCATACGCCAACGCCTCGGGCACCGCATGCGCCCCGGGGAACGCGGGCAGCAACGCCGGATGGGTGTTGACGACGCGGCCGGGGAAACGGGAAAGGAACTGGCCGCCCAGAATTTTCATGAACCCGGCCGAGACCACCAGGTCCGGCTCGTGTTCGGCGGTGGCTGCGGTGAGCGCGGCATCCCACGCTTCGCGATCGGGATGATCACCCAGCCGCACGGTGTAGGACGGCACGCCCGCGCTTGCCGCGATGTCCAGGGCGGCACAGTTGCGGTCGGTTCCGACCGCAACCACACGTGCCGGATAGTCGTCACCGTCCGCGGCCAGTAGCGAGGCGAGCAACGACCCTGTCCCCGAAGCCAGCACTACCAGCCGTGCCGGTGCGCTCGGGGGCACATGTAACGGTTGCTGCACGCGAGCAGCCTAGTCGCCCACGTTGCGGGGGTTGTCGCCGGTCACCGGGTCATCGGAGATGTCGTCGACGATGAAGTGGTCCTCGGGATCGTCGTCGAGGTCGTCGTGGCTCCGGGGGCGGGCCTCTTGGACGGTTTCCTGCATATCGTCGTATTCGACGTACCTGTCGACGTACTCGGCGGGCGCGGCTTCGGTGACCTCGGGCTCATCCGTCGCGGGCTCGTCGGCCGACCATGACACGAGCGGCTGGTCAGGTTCGAGCTCGGGCTCTGGATCCACGTCGACGTACTCGAGCTCGGCGTCCTCGGCTTCTTCTTCCTCCTCGGGTTCAGGTTCAGGTTGTGGCTCGGCAACCGGCTCGGGCGCCGCGACCGGCCGAGGTTTGCGCGTCAGGCCGCCGGACATAGCGACCGTCAGCCCGCCGATGCCTGCGAACCACAGGAAGACCGCCGGCGCGAACGTCGCCTGGTCCACCCCGACATCGCCGAAATTGCCCAGCCGCCCGCCACCTGCGTAGCCGAGCAGAGCCATCGTCAGCGCTGCCAGCACCGAGGCCACCAGCAACTTGCCGGTGGCAGGCCCGATCGGCAGCGGACGCCGCGCACACTGCTGGCCCAACGCGACCGCCGACGCCGCCCCCACGATCAGCAACGCCACCCAGATCGGCCCCAACGGCGGTGTGGGCACCGCGGCCAGCACCGGCACCGCGGGGATGTCACCGCCGAACACGGTGAATGAGCTGAAGGCAGCCAGCCCGACATGGGCACTGGATCCGACCGCGATCGCCGACGCGCCGACGATCACATTCGGGATGTAGAGGATCGACAACAAGGTCAGACTGAGCTGGCCGAACACGCTGTCGGTGATCGCGAACAGGTCGTGCATCGTCGACCAGTGCACCACCAGCGATACGGCCGTCACCACCCCGGAAAGCCCGAAAAGGGCCAGCACGCCGGCGATCGCAGCCCGCAACGCCTCGGGCAGCCAGGTCGGCAGCGGGGAGGCGGCCCGAGACGTGGTCAAAGCGCGTCGCCCGACCTTCGATCCCACGCCGATGAGCGCACCGATGGCATGCACGACCAGCACGCTGAAGAACGCGCGCAGGGCGCTGGGAGTCTGGAGTTCGCTGATCACCGAAGCGGCGTCATGGATGACGGCCAACAGGATGGCGGCGATCAGGATCGGGCCGCCCAGGGCTGAGCCGACCACCCATCGGGTGACGAGCCAGGAAGAATTGGGGGCGGTGGCCGCTGCCGTGGTGCGCGCGGTGCCCCAGATCATCGCCAGGACGGGCAGCAGGGGCATCACCCCGAGCTCACGCCCGCCGATCGACACCGGCACCTGATGCACGCCCAGCCACATGCTGGCGATCGCACCGAATGCGCCGGTCATGTCGCTGTTGGCGATCAGCAGCTGCAACAGCACAACCGCGGCGATGACCACCAGCGCGACAACCGACGGCCCGAACGCGACCCGGAGCAACTCACGTGCCTGGCGGGTGCCGACTGGCCGGTTACTCACTTGCTGGGCTGCTCCTCGCAATGATCGGCGCGTGCGCGGGAAGCGCACGCGCCGATCAGCTTACGACGACGCAGGGCCAGATTGCTGTGAAGGCGACTGCTGTGCCTGCTGCTCGGCCGGGAAGGCAGTGGTGGGCGCCGACGAACCCGACTGCTGTTGCTGCTGCGGCTGGCCGTAGGTGGGGTAGCCGGTCGGAGGGGTCGGCGGGCCGCTCGGCTGCTGGCCTTGCTGACCCTGCGCAGCCTGCTGGCCCTGCGGCGCCTGAACGGGAAAGCCACCGGTGTTCGGAGCGCCGGAGTAACCGCCGTACTGCGCCGGGTATCCGGGGCGCTGAGCCTGCTGGTAGGGCTGAGGCTGGTGCTGCTGACCGTAGTACTGCGACGGGCCTCCGTACTGGCCGTAGTGGGGCTGCTGATCGAACTGCGGCTTCGGCGCGGGCGGCGTGATGACGCCCGCCTCGAACAGGAGAGCGGTAATCGCGGCACCGGCCTGCACCAGAACCAGGACGAGGATGGCGTAGAAACCCCAGTCGAGCACGGCGCTCAACTCAATCGTGAAGTAGATCGCCGACAGCAAGGAGAACGTCGAGATGACCGCGGCGATTGCGGTCCAGTTCTTCTGCTTGGGCAGCAGCGAGACACCGGCCACCAGCCCGGCCAGCACCGCGGCGTCGATCGTCCAGCCCGTCAGGTCTCCGTTGGAGACGACCTGTCCACCACCGGCGAGTCCGCTCAAGTCCAGCAGCGGGCCGAACCTCAACAGGTAGACGAGCAGGCCGGCAACGGCCACGACGGCCAGCAGGATCTCGGGCAACTTGTTCTCGCCGGGTTCCGCACCGGCCGGAGCGGCGGGCACAGGAGCGGGGGCAGCCTTGGCGAACTGCTGAGTTGCGTCGAACTGCGAACCCGACTGCGGCGGGTATCCGGGATTACTGGGCGGGTAGGTCATGACCTCTCCTGTGCTATCGAGCTTCGCGACGTGTGTTCACGCAGGCATGAATACCGACCACGTGAGCGATTCGAGCTTCCACGCTAGCGCACCCAACCGGGTGCGGGACGCTCGTGTTTGATGTCGGGCAGGTCTCAAGCTGATACCAGCACAGGCGCGTCCGCGGAATCCGTTTCAGCGGACTCGATTTCGCGGACGAGCGGCAGCACCTTGGCGCCGAAGTACTCGATTTCCTCTTGGAAATGTAGGAACCCGCCCAGGATGAGGTCCACGCCACGTTTGCGGTATGCGGCAATGCGTTCGGCGATCTGTTCAGGCGTTCCGATCAGCTGTGTGCGGAAGCCGTCGTTGTACTGCACGAGGTCCTCGAAGCTGGAATCTGCCCACATGCCCTTCCGGTCCCCGGTGGAGTTACCTGCCTGTTGGACTGCACTGCGGAAGCCTTCGACGGCGGGCTTGTTGGCCTTGGCGACGATCTCGCGCAGGACTTCCTTTGCTTCTTTCTCTGTGTCGCGGGCGATGATGAAGCCGTTCAGCCCCACCTTCACCTCACGGCCGGCGCTGCGGGCGTGGTCGCGCACCTCGATGACCTGTTCGGTGATGCCGTCGAAGTCTTTGCCGTTGGAGAAGTACCAGTCCGCGTAGTTTCCGCCGTTGCGCCGGGCCGCCGTCGAGTTGCCGCCCTGGAACAGCTCGGGGTTGGGGCGTTCCGGCGTGTTGAGCGGCTTGGGCTTGAGGGTGAAGTCGTGGATCCGGTAGAAGTCGCCGCGGAAATCCACGTCGTCCTCGGTCCATATCTTGCGCAGCACCTGCAGGAACTCGGCGCTGCGCCGGTAGCGCTCGTCATGTTCGAGCCAGGGCTCGCCCAGGTGGGTGAACTCGTCTTTGAACCAGCCGGAGACGACGTTGACGGCGAAGCGGCCATTGCTGAGATGGTCGGCGGTGGCCCCGAGCTTGGCCAGCACCGCCGGCTGCCACAGGCCGGGATGGATCGCGGCGATGACTTTGAGCCGTTGGGTGGCCAGCAACAGTGCGAGGCTGAAACTCGTCGACTCGTGCTGATACTCGGCGCCGTAACTGGCCTCATAGCGAACCTGGCTCAGCGCGTACTCGAAGCCGTTGTTCTCGGCGGTCTGCGCGAGCTTCTTGTTGTACTCGTAGTTCCATTCGGTGCGCTGCTCGATGTCGCTGGTGACCAGGCCGCCGCTGACATTGGGCACCCAGTAGGCGAACTTGACGTGGTCGGCGATGCGTTCAGTCGTCATGTCGGAGATCCCAGCAAAGGTGTGGACGCTCGTCGCGGGTATCGCTCGCGGTGAAGTTTTCTTTCCCCTTTCCCCGTCCGGACACGCCCAACGAGACGGACCGTCTTGCTACTCGGACTGAAACACGTTCTAATTCTGGTCATGGACTATGGGCTTGTTCTCTTCACCAGTGACCGCGGCATCGCCCCGGCCAAGGCCGCCAAGCTGGCCGACGATCACGGCTTCACCACGTTCTACGTGCCCGAGCACACCCATATCCCGATCAAGCGCGAGGCCGCACACCCCACCACAGGTGACGAGTCACTGCCCGACGACCGCTACATGCGCACCCTCGATCCCTGGGTGTCGCTGGGCACCGCCTGCGCGGTCACCTCACGCGTGCGACTGTCGACGGCCGTCGCACTGCCCGTCGAGCACGACCCGATCACCCTGGCCAAGTCCATCGCAACCTTGGACCATCTGTCGGGCGGCAGGGTCAGCCTGGGCGTCGGATTCGGTTGGAACACCGACGAACTCGCCGACCACAACGTGCCCCCGGGCCGGCGCCGCACCATGCTGCGCGAGTACCTGGAAGCCATGCGAGCGCTGTGGACCGAGGAAGAAGCCTCCTACGAAGGCGAATTCGTGAACTTCGGGCCGTCGTGGGCCTGGCCCAAGCCCGTGCAGTCCCACATCCCCGTGTTGGTCGGCGCCGCCGGTACCGAGAAGAACTTCAAGTGGATCTCCAAGTCCGCTGACGGCTGGATCACCACGCCCCGCGACTTCGACATTGATGAGCCCGTCAAGCTGCTGCAGGACACCTGGGCCGCGGCCGGACGCGACGGTGCCCCCCAGATCGTCGCGCTGGACTTCAAGCCGGACCCCGACAAGCTCGCGCACTGGCGCGAACTGGGCGTCACCGAGGTGCTGTTCGGGCTGCCGGACAAGTCCGAGGCCGAGGTGTCGGCGTACGTCGAGCGCCTCGCCGGCAAGTTGGCGTCGCTGGTCTAGTTGTCGCTGGTCTAGTTCTGGTGCGCCTTGTGCGCCGTCTGCGTCGGTGCGCTATGCCAGCGTCGCGGTATTCCGCTTCTCGCCGGACTGCACCACGATCGACGCGCCCAAAGGCTCGCCGTCGGTGAGCAATTCCAGTAGCGCTTCGTCGGTCGTCGTGGCCAGGAAGCGGCTGCCGTCGGCATCCAGGCGCCCGATGATGATGCCGGTGCGCGGGGTCCAGTCGTATCGCACCGTGTAGGTCTCGATTGTGGCTGGGCCGTCGGCCTTTTCGGCGATCGCCACCCGCGCTTGGGTGTTGAACTCTTCCTGCAGGGCAGCGCTACCGTCAGCCAGCCAGTCGGCCGGCTCGGTGCTGTAGATGCCGACCGAGTACTTGCTGGCGATGCCGCCGTTGCCCCCGACGAGGGCGAATTGACCCGGTTTGTCCCGCATTTCGTTGACAGCCTCGGCGATACCGTGCATCGAGTAGTTGTTGCCGGGGCCGCCGAAGAAGGGCAGGCCCCCGGTGAGGGTCAGGCCGCGTTCGTCATCGGTGGCCAAGCCGGTGCCGTCACAGATGTTGAACACCGGGAACGGGAAGCAGCTGTACAGGTCGAACGCCGCGACGTCGTCGAGAGTGATGCCCGCGACCCGCAGCGCCTCGTTCACCGCGATCACGGCAGCCTCGCTGTAGCCGAGCTCAGCCCGCTCCAGCAGCTTGATCTCTTTCATGTCGGCATGGCCGCGCAGATACACCCACTTCTCCTCGGGTACACCGAGTTTCCGGGCGGACTCCACCGACATCAGCAATACCGCCGCGCCCTGGTTGACCTGATCGCGCGCCACCATCATGCGCGGGTACGGATCACAGATCATCCGGTTGCTCTCGGTGACCGTGGCCAGCTCCTCGGCCGAACGCTCCACCGGAGCCGACGAATACGGGTTCTTGGCTGCCACTTTGGAGAACGGCGCGAACAGCTCGGCCATCGCCTGCCGGTACTCCGCGACGGACAGTTTCTGCCGCGCCCGGCGGGCGTTCTCCAGCAGGCCGTATTGCACCGGAGCTCCGATCAGTCCGTGCTTGACCGTGTACTCGTCGAAGATGCCGTCATACCCGTAGCCGCGGTCCTCGAACTGACCGTCGATGGTCTCGGAGTGGTCCGGCTTGTCCTCGCGCTTGGAGAAGTGCCGCAGCGTGGAGGTGTTCTCCGAGCCGAACAGCAACACCGCCTGGGCCTCGCCGGCCGCGATGGCCGCAGAAAACTCGGTGACGAGGTGCTGAGGACTCTGACCGCCGATCACTTCGAGGATCGCGCGGGCCGGCTCGGCGCCGACGTTGCGCGCCACCGAACGCGGGTAGTTGTTGGAGATGCCCAGGGTCGCCGACTGCGGGCCGGAGATCTCGAACTGCCGGGTGCCCGCCACGGTGTCGATGGCCTGCGCCACGGCGGCAGTATCGGCGCCGGTGTCGCGCAGGGCCGCTTTTGCCGCCTCCGTGGCCAACTCGACCGAGGACATGCCGCGATATCCATCGAGGTCGATGCGTTCGGTGAACTGTCCGACGCCGACGATGACGGGGGTGCGCGGATCGACCATGACAATCTCCTTGACGGGTGTTAATTCGTGAGGCTAACCGATTGCCGTTTCGAGAGGGAAATCGGTGCGCATCCACCAATCCGCTATGTCGCCGACCGGCCCGACTATGCCCGCACGCTGGAGAACGCCTCCGGCCTGAACGCGACACTTCTGGCGATGACCACCCTGCACATGGCGCACTTCCGCGACCAATACCGCAACGAGCTGAGCCCGCGGGCATTGGCCTGGCTGTTCTTCAACATGGCCGTGGCCACCACGACGCGCTACATCGAAAGCGATGACCCGATCCAGCTCGACGAACTGCGCAGCGGACTGAAGTTCGCCTCGGCGGGCCTGCTGGCGGCCGGGCGGCAGCAGCCGCCTCAGATGAATACCGACCCGAGGCCGGCATTTGCCGGTTTCCACACCCTGGCAGTTGTCCCCGAGTAAGCACCGCCGTGGTGCAGAAAACGGCGGGTACGAACCGGGCACCTACCAGCACACCTTGACACCGCTGTCACTTAGTGACACATTGGTGCTGTCACTAAGTGACAGCTTCAGGAGGCAATGATGGGCGAGAAACAGGACCAGGCGCGTCTGGAGGTGTCACGACACGCCTGCAAATTGTTCTGGGAACGCGGCGTCGCCGGCACCAGCGGTGACGACATCGCCTCGGCAGCAGGGCTTTCCACTCGCACCATCTGGCGTTATTTCCGCGCCAAGGAAAGTTGCGTCGAACCGGTGCTGGCCAAATCCGCGGACCGGTTCATCGACATCCTCAACCGGTGGCCGCACGGGCTGTCATTGGCTGAACACCTTGCCGCCGACGGCATTTCACATCCGTTGACACCACAGGATGTCGAGGACGAGATCAGCGCGATGCGCATCGCCACCATGACTTCGTCCGAGCCCGCCCTGCGGACCTCGTATTTGATGGTGCACGACCGGATGGAGCAGGGCTTCATCCCGGTGATCGCCGACCGGTTGCACCTGCCTGCCGACGACCTCACCGTGCGCCTGTGCGCTGCGGCCGTCACCGGGGCGTTCCGCGTCGTCGACGAAGACGTCAGCCTGGCGGTGATCGTCGAGGGCAGGAAAGTCACCGAAGAACAAGCGCTCGCGCTCATCGACCGGGCGATCCGCGATGCCACCAACGGACGCCTCGGCGGACCCGTCACCTCCTGAACGGCCGAAAGAGCTTGCCCGCAAACCCGAAAGGATCGCAATGGCGCTACCCGAACTCATCTCGGTCGAGGACTTCTTCAGCCCACCCGAGCGCACAGCCGCCAAGATCTCGCCCGACGGAACCAAGATCGCCTACCTGGCGCCATGGAAGAACCGCCTCAACGTATGGATCCAGGACCTCGACGGCGATACGCCGCCACGCTGTGTCACCGCGGACGAAACCCGCAGCGTCTACATCTACCAATGGACCGACGATCCGCGCTGGCTGCTCTACATGCAGGACAACGGAGGTGACGAGAACTTCCACGTTTACCGCATCGACCTGGACAACCCCGGCACCGCGGCAGTGGATCTCACACCGTTTCCGGGCGCCAGGGCGAGTTTCGACCTCGCCAAGGGCCGACCCGGGAAAGCGATCGTGCAGACCAACAACCGCAATCCCGAGCTCGTCGACGCGTACGAACTCGACATCGCCACTGGAGAACTCACGCTGCTGGCGGAGAATCCGGGAAACGTCATCACCTGGCTGTGCGCCCCCAACGGGGAACTGTTCACCAATACGCTGACGACCGACGGTGACGTCGAGATTTCTCAATGGGATTCGGCCACAGCATCATTGCGTTGCATCAAGGCCTACGACGGCACCGACTACCCGCTGGGCATATTCCCGGTCGTCATCTCCCCGGACGGCACCGGCATCTGGCTCGGATCGAATGAGAGCAGCGACCGGACCCGACTGGTCCGCCTCGATGTGGCCACCGGGGAGGAGACCGAGGTGGACAGCCACCCGGTATTCGACCTCGGCAATCAGCTGGTGCTGCCGTCACCATTCATCCTCAGCGAGCGCACGGGGGAGCTGATCGGCGCCCGCTTCTACGGGGAGCGCCAGGTCATTCATGCCCTCGACCCGAATTTCGCTGCGGTACTGGAGAACCTGACCAAACTGTCCGACGGTGATCTCGGCGGTATCTCTTCCGACGACGGCGGGCAGCGGTGGGTCGTCAACTTCACCCACGACCGTGATCCATGGGCCACCTACCTGTACGACCACGCGACAGGCGAGAGCAGGCTGCTGTTCCGGCCGTACCCGAATCTGAATTCAGATTCATTGGCCCCGATGACGCCGGTGACCATCCCCTCCCGCGATGGGCTGGAGCTGCACTCGTATCTGACCCTGCCTGTCGGGGTCGAGCCGACCGACCTGCCGTTGGTGCTGCTGGTGCACGGTGGGCCCTGGTCACGGGATTGCTGGGGCTTTCAACCCGACGTTCAGATGCTGGCCAACCGTGGATATGCGGTGCTACAGGTCAACTTTCGTGGCTCGACCGGCTACGGCAAGGCCTTCACCAAAGCCGCGATCGGCGAATTCGCCGGCAAGATGCACGACGACCTGATCGACGCCGTGGACTGGGCCGTCAAGCAGGGTTACGCCCACCGCGACAAGGTGGCGATCTTCGGCGGGTCCTACGGCGGCTACGCCGCACTCGTCGGCGTCACATTCACGCCGGACGTCTTCGCCGCGGCCATCGACTATGTCGGCATCTCCAGCCTGGCCAACTTCATGCGGACATTGCCGAACGTGGGCCGGCGGTTCCTGGCCACCAACTGGCACCTGTACGTCGGGGACCACAACGACCCGGCGCAGGAGGCCGACATGTTGGCCCGCTCCCCCATCACGAAGGTCGACCAGATCCGCACGCCACTGCTTGTGGTCCAGGGCGCCAACGATTCTCGCGTGGTCCAAGCGGAATCCGACAACCTGGTCGAGGCCCTACGCAACCGCGGCGTCGAGGTCGAATACCTGGTCAAGGACGACGAGGGACACGGATTCCTCAACCCGGACAACCAGATTGACATGTATCACGCGGTCGAGCGGTTCCTCGCCGAACATCTGGGCGGTCGCCTCTAACTGCCGAACAGACGCAAATGCCCCCGACACGCCGAGCGTGCGGGGGCATTTGGGTCTGCTCGCGAAAGAACTAGCTCAGCAGCGCCCGGGCGAGAGCGGCGGTCTCGGACGGCGTCTTGCCGACCTTCACGCCGGCGGCCTCCAGAGCCTCCTTCTTGGCCGCGGCGGTGCCCGACGAGCCCGACACGATGGCGCCGGCGTGGCCCATGGTCTTGCCCTCCGGAGCGGTGAAGCCCGCGACGTAGCCGACGACCGGCTTGGTGACGTTGGCCTTGATGTAGTCGGCAGCACGCTCTTCGGCGTCGCCACCGATCTCACCGATCATCACGATGACCTTGGTCTCGGGGTCCTTCTCGAACGCCTCGATGGCGTCGATGTGGGTGGTGCCGATGACCGGGTCGCCGCCGATGCCGATGGCGGTGGAGAAGCCGAAATCGCGCAGCTCGTACATCATCTGGTAGGTCAGGGTGCCCGACTTCGACACCAGGCCGATCGGGCCCTTGCCGGTGATGTTGTTCGGCGTGATGCCGACCAGTGACTCACCGGGGGTGATGATGCCCGGGCAGTTGGGGCCGATGATCCGGGTCTTCTTGCCCTTCTCGACGTTGTAGGCCCACGCATAGGCGCTGTCCTGCACCGGGATCCCCTCGGTGATGACCACCAGCAGCGGGATCTCGGCGTCGATGGCCTCGATGATCGCGTCCTTGGAGAAGGCCGGCGGCACGAAGGCGATCGACACGTCGGCGCCGGTCTCCTTCATGGCCTCGGCCACCGATGCGAACACCGGCAGCTCGATGTCGTTGCCGTCCTTGTCCTTGTGCGCAACCTTGGTGCCGGCCTTGCGCGCGTTGACGCCACCGACGATCTGGGTGCCGGCCTTGAGCATCAGGGCGGTGTGCTTGGTGCCCTCACCGCCGGTGATGCCCTGGACGATGACCTTGGAATCCTTGTTCAGGAAGATAGACATTCTGGTTGGCTCCCTTACTTATTCGCCAGCTCGGCGGCCTTGTCGGCACCGGCGTCCATGGTGTCGGCCTGGATCACCAGCGGGTGGTTGGCCTCGGCCAGGATGCGACGGCCCTCTTCGACGTTGTTGCCGTCCAGGCGGACGACCAGCGGCTTGTTGGCCTCGTCACCGAGGATCTGCAGCGCCTGCACGATGCCGTTGGCCACCGCGTCACAAGCGGTGATGCCGCCGAACACGTTGACGAACACGCTCTTGACCTGGCTGTCGTTCAGGATGACGTCCAGACCCGCGGCCATCACGGATGCCGATGCGCCGCCGCCGATGTCGAGGAAGTTGGCCGGCTTCACGCCGCCGTGCTTCTCACCGGCGTAGGCGACCACGTCCAGCGTCGACATGACCAGACCGGCACCGTTACCGATGATGCCGACCGCGCCGTCGAGCTTGACGTAGTTGAGGTCGTTCTCCTTGGCCTTGAGCTCGAGGGGATCGGTGGCGTCCTTGTCCTCGAACTCGGCGTGGCCGGGCTGACGGAAGTCGGCGTTGGCATCGAGGGTGACCTTGCCGTCCAGCGCCAGGATCTGGTCGTCGGGCGTGCGCACCAGCGGGTTGACCTCAACCAGGGTGGCGTCCTCCTTGACGAACACCTCCCACAGCTTCTGGATGGTGACCGCGGCGGCGTCGAGCACCTCGGCGGGCAGGTGACCCTGCTCGGCGATCGACCGGGCGAAGGCAAGGTCGACACCCTTGACCGCGTCGACGGGCACCTTGGCCAGCCGCTCGGGCTTGGTGGCGGCGACTTCCTCGATCTCCACGCCGCCCTCAACCGAGCACATGGCGAGGTAGGTGCGGTTGGCGCGATCGAGCAAGAAGGAGATGTAGTACTCCTCGGCGATGTCGCTCGCTTCGGCCACCAGCAACTTTTTGACGACGTGGCCCTTGATGTCGAGACCGAGGATGTTCTGGGCGTGGGTCAGGGCGTCCTCAGGGGTGGCCGCGTACTTCACACCGCCGGCCTTGCCGCGGCCGCCGACCTTCACCTGCGCCTTGATCATCACAGGCTTGCCGATTTCGGTGGCGATCGCCTTGGCGTCCTCTGCCGAGTCGGTCACCCGGCCCGGAGTCGTGGGGACGTTGTGCTTGGCGAACAGCTCTTTCGCCTGATATTCGAAGAGATCCATGTGCTTCCTAGATAGGCGTTGTCTGTCTGCTTGGCTTCTAGCGCGCTTCGAAGCTGCCCGGTCCGCTGTACCTGTGACGGGCCCGCAGGCACTTTATCCACGACTCAGTGATGGCTTAGCATCACCTCCGGCTCATGTGGTAGATCTCACCGCCCGCTCGAGGTGATACGGATCACATTCCTACCCGGAATAGACCCATAAGTTGCCACCATCATTGGGATTTGGTTAACGTGCCTCTGGTCCAGATAACGTTCAGGTCACGACGAAGAAGGATTCTCGAGTCTTGCCGCAGCATCGTTCGTCCGCAGCTCCGCGAGGGGTGCCGACGGACGCGCGCCGCCGCCGACAGCGCCTTTCCCCTGATGAGCTGAGCGCCGCCGAGGTCACAGACGTCATCCCCTTCAGCGCTTTCGAGGAGTTCGACGAGCGCTCTGAGGATCACCAATCCGGCGTTATCTATGCCCCGGAACTCGACGATCTAAACGACACCGACGACTTGGTGCCCGTCCGCCTTGCCGTGCCGTCCCGCTTCCGCCCGGATGCCGACGGCGAGCGCAGCTCCCGATACGCGTACCGCGACAGCCACACCGATGTGAGCGACGGCGTCGCCGCGACCGACGTGATCAACATGTCCGGCCGCCGCGGTGCCCACCGCAGGGAACACGCCGGCGCCGTCAAGAGCCGCCTGATGATCGCCGCCATGGCCGCGGGCGCCACCGCCGCCGGCGCCTACTCCTTCGGGAACCCCACCGAGACCCAGGCTGACGACACGATCCTGGCCTCCGAGGGCACCCGGGTCGACGGCGCCTCCGTCACCGGCTCTGTGGACGGCATGCAGATCGTCTCGGTGTCCTCGACCACCGACACCGCGGTGCATGCCGAGGAGATCACCAAGGCCGCCGCCTTCGCCCAGGAGCGCGCCGAACGTGAGGCCCGCCTGTCGCGCCCCTTGTTCGTGATGCCCACCAAGGGCTACGTGTTCACCTCGAACTACGGCTACCGCTGGGGTGTCCTGCATGCCGGCATCGACCTGGCGAGCCCGATCGGTACCCCGATCGTGGCGGTCTCCGACGGCGTCGTGATCGCCGCGGGCCCGACCGCCGGTTACGGCGCCTGGGTCAAGCTGCGCCACGCCGACGGCACCGTCACGCTGTATGGCCACATCAACACCTGGCTCGTCAGCGAGGGCGACCGGGTGATGGCCGGCGACCAGATCGCCACCGTCGGCAACCGGGGCTACTCCACCGGCCCCCACCTGCATTTCGAGGTTCTGCAGAACGGCACCAGCCGCATCGATCCGGTGCCGTGGCTGAACAAGAGAGGTCTCAGCGTCGGCAGCTATGTTGGCTGAGTGAGCGACGACCGTCAGTCAGCAGCCGATCACCCCGACGAAGACGACGACCGCACCCGCATCATCCGGCGCCAGCCGCAGGACCCGGTTTTCAAACCTGTGCCGGTCGCCGACGAACCGCACACCAGCATCATCCGGCGCCATCCCACGGGGGCTATCCCCACCGCAGCCGGCGCAGAACCTCAGACCAGCCTGATCTCGGGCACCATCGGCAGCGACGCGCAGACCGGCCTTGTCAGCCCCACGAACGACGACGCCAGCACGTCCTACGTGCCGCGGGCCCGGCCGGTGGCCATCCCACGTACCTCGGTGAGCATCAATCCGCGTACGGCGATCGTGGCGGCCACTTTCGCGATCCTCAGCGGTTGGGCCACCGGCGTCATCGCCACCGACCTGATCGCGGGCTGGTGGCGCACCGACCGATTGTTCTGTGTGGCCGTCGGTTTCCTGGCGGCGATCTCGGCTGCAGCAACCATCGGAGGGCTCATCGCATTGTTGCTACGACGACGGATGGGCCGGCTGCTGGTCGTCGTCGGCGCGGTCATCGGGCTACTGATCTTCGCCAGTTTGTTCATCGCCGGGGCGAGACTGCATCCCATCGTCTACGCCATGCCGGTGCTTCCGGTTGCCGCCATCGTGTTCACGATGTTGCCCTCGACCCGCCGCTGGAGCTCGAGCCGATAGGCGCCCGGCGAGGCCGGTGATCCGCTGTTAAGTTGGCGTGGTGCGTCCAACTGAGCTGACCACGATTGTCCTTGCCTATATAAGTGGCCTCTTGGGGATCGTCGCGACGCTGCGGGCGCTGATCATGGCCTGGTATGCCATCGGCTTCGGGTTCGGTATCGATCCGCTGTTGTTCTGTCACTCGATCCTCAACCTGGTCGCGCTGGGCCTCGTAACAATCGCTTTGTTCGGTGGTGCAGCACTGCTGGGCCGCAGTGACCGTCGCGGCCGCAGACTGGTGATCGGCGGCAGCGTCGCGGTGATCGTGTTGTCTCTGATCGAGCTCGCGGCATGGGCCAATCCAGACTTCCCGGTGTGGTCGTCGCCGGGCACCCTCGGTGTGCATCGTTGGGTGTGGTTCGCCCTGTCGATCGTGACGCTTGTGGTAATCCTGGCGGCCGGCGGCCGATCACGCGGCGCTGCAAGCGATCCCGATATCCCCGCGTCCCGTCCGGACCGTTCCCTCGGTCCGCTCATCGCAGCACTGGCTGTCGCGATGGCTGGTTATCACCTCTGGCGGGCGAAGGAGCAGTTCGATCACAGCCTGCTCTATATCACCGACTTGACGGACCTGCTGCCGACTACGCCTAATGCGACATGGACGTTGGCCATGCTCGAACCCGTGATTGCCTCGGCGATCGCGGCAGTCACGCTGATTCTCGGCGCACTCCTGACCGCAGTCGGATTCGCCGCGGGCCGGTACGTCGTGATCGCCGGCTGCACAATCACGGTGGCGCAGGGCATCTTTGGTTGGTTTGACCTGGATCGGCTTTTCTACGAGGTCGGGGCCGCCGAGCTGACGACGGTTTTCGCGTCCCGTTCGGCATCGGTGGTGGTACTCACACTCACGGTGCCCGTGGTCACCGCAGTGCTGGCGGCAGTCACACCGGCACGCGCCGCCAGAACTTGACCGGCAATCCTCAGAGCTTTTGCACCGGTGCGTGATTGTGCATCAGCTTGACGCGCCCGGCACTGCCGAAGTCGATCAAAGACATCGCGGATTCACCCACACCCGAGACCTCTTCGACGCGGCCCAGCCCGTACTTGTCATGGGTGACCCGATCGCCGGGCTCCAGTGTGATGATCGGGCGGTTGCGCGCGGGCGCCGGCCGGGACGGTGACGGCCGCGGGGTGCCGTAGCGGCCGGCGTTTCCGACCGGCGCACTCAGCGATGACGACGGCTGCTCGATGCGCCGCCAGTTGATCAAGTCTTCCGGAATCTCGCGCAGGAACCGCGATTCCGGGTTCAGCATGGGCTGCCCCCACGACGAGCGCACCTTGGCCCGCGACAGATACAGCCGCCTACGGGCACGGGTGATGCCGACGTAGGCCAGCCGGCGCTCCTCCGAGAGCTCGTTGGGATCGCCCAGTGCCCGCATGTGCGGGAACATGCCGTCTTCCCAGCCGGTGACGAACACCGCCGGGAACTCCAGCCCCTTGGCGGTGTGCAGCGTCATCATCGTCACCACGCCGGCCCCGTCCTCGGGGATCTCGTCGGCGTCGGCCACCAGCGACACCCGCTCCAGGAACTGGGCCAGCACCCCGGTGTCGGGGATGTCCTCATCGACCGGCTCGCCCTCGCCTTGCTCGGACAGTGCCCGGGCGTTGGCCAGGTCAGTGCTGAATTCGTGTGCGACGCTGACCAATTCGTTGAGGTTGTCGAGCCGGGCCAGATCTTGCGGGTCACTGGAGGCTTCCAGCTCACGGCGGTAACCCGTACGCTCCAGCACGGCCTCGACCAGATCCCCCAGCTCGTCATCGAGCTTGGCCCGCAACTGGTCCAGCATCTCCACGAAGCTCGCGATGGCCTTCTCCGAGCGGGTGTTGAGCATCGGCACCCGGCCCTCGGCGGCGGCCTGCAACGCATCGTTGAAGTTCGACCCGGTGTTCTCGGCGTACACCGCGACACAGGCCTCGGCCCGGTCCCCGATGCCGCGGCGCGGGGTGTTGAGGATGCGACGCATGCTCACCGCGTCCCCCGGATTGTCCAGCACCCGCAGGTAGGCCACGATGTCGCGGATCTCGCGGCGCTCGTAAAAGCGAACTCCGCCTACCACTTTGTAGGGGATGCCGGCACGGATGAAGACTTCCTCCAGCGCACGCGAGGAGTTGTTGGTGCGGTAGAAGACCGCCACGTCACCGTATTTCAGGCCCTCGCTGTCGGCGAGGGCGTCGATCTCCTCGGCCACGAAACGGGCCTCGTCGTGCTCGTTGTCGGCCACGTAGCCGACGATCAGTTCGCCCTCACCCTCCTCGGTCCACAGCCGTTTCTCGCGGCGGCCGGTGTTGCGGGAGATCACCGAGTTGGCCGCATTCAGGATGGTCTGGGTGGAGCGGTAGTTCTGTTCCAGCAGGATCGTCGTCGCGTCAGGATAGTCGCGCTCGAAGTCCTCGATGTTGCGGATCGTCGCTCCGCGGAACGCGTAGATCGACTGGTCCGCGTCACCCACCACACACAGCTCGGACGGGCCCACCCCGTCCTTCTCGTCGAGGTGATGGCCCACCAACTCCCGCACGAGCACATACTGCGCGTGGTTGGTGTCCTGGTATTCGTCGACCAGGACGTGGCGGAACCGGCGGCGGTAGTACTGGGCGATCTGCGGGAACGCCTGCAGGATCCCGACCGTCTCCCCGATCAGGTCATCGAAGTCCAGCGCGTTGGCCGCCCGCAGCCGCCGCTGGTATTCGCCGTAGACCTGGGCGATGATGCCGGCCATCTCCTCGGCGGCTTCCGAGGCCTCGGCCGCGGCCTGCTCCGGGCCGATCAGCTCGTTCTTCAGGTTGGAGATGCCGTTGGCCAGCAGCCGCGGCGAGTACCGCTTGGTGTCCAACCCCATGTCCTTGCCGATCATCATCAGCAGGCGACGGGAATCGTCGGAGTCGTAGATCGAGAAGTTGGAGTTCAGCCCCGGCAGCAGCGAGGCCTGGTTACGCAGGATCCGCACACAGGTCGAGTGGAACGTGGACACCCACATGTTCCGGGCCCGCGGGCCGACCAGCCCCACCACCCTCTCCCGCATCTCGGCGGCAGCCTTGTTGGTGAACGTGATCGCCAGGATCTGGCCCACCCCGACGTCGCGGGCGGCCAGCAGGTAGGCGATCCGCCGGGTCAACACGGCCGTCTTGCCCGAACCCGCACCCGCGACGATCAGCAACGGCGACCCTTCATGCAGCACCGCTTGGCGCTGCTGCGGGTTCAAGCCGTCAAGAAGTTCGTCAACGTCTGCATCGGCCGGCGGTGCCATGGGAGAAGTAGTGGTCATCTTGCGTTCAAACTTACCGCTGAGGGGGGACAGTTTTGCGCTGGCACGAGCCGACTGGGACTATCAGCGTGTGCCTGAGATCGATGACCTGCGTCGGGAGATCGACGAACTCGACGCCACCATCCTCGCCGCAGTCCAGCGCCGCGCCGAGGTCTCCAAGCTGATCGGCAAAGCCCGGATGGCCTCGGGCGGCACCCGCCTGGTGCACAGCCGCGAAATGCAGGTCATCGAGCGCTACAGCGTGCTGGGCCCCGAGGGCAAAGACCTCGCCATTCTGTTGCTGCAACTCGGCCGTGGCCGGTTGGGCCACTAGGTCTATCGGCCCGCGGGTTTCGCGGGCATCTTCAGCGAGTCCAGCAGCCACGGAGTCAGCCACTGCACCGCCTCCGATGTCGGATGTACGCCGTCGCTGCGCATCCTGACCCCGTTGATCTTCGCGGTGTACTTGCCGTCGGGGTTGAGCTTGGCATTGAAATCGAGCACCGACACATTCGGCCGCTGCCCGGCCACCGACCGCAGCATGGTGTTCCAGGTCTGCACCCGGCCGGGCTGGTCCTCCGGATACAGCGTGCCGTCCGGGCGCTCGCCGCGCCGGCTGTACGGCGCCGTGGTCACGACCACCCGCGCGCCGGTCGAGCTGAGGATGTCCAAGGCGCGCTGTAGCTCACCCTTGAGATAGGCGTCGTAGGCGTCGTTGCCGATGTGCGTCCAGCGCCCGCGCCAGGTGCGGTCGACGACCTCCCAGCGCCCGATCATCAACAACACGGTCTCGGGCCGGTCATGTGCGATCCGCTGCGCCCAACGCGCCGGCCAGGAATCGCACTCCGGCTTCTGGTTCAGCGTCTCCCCGGCCGAGCGGTACGGGCCGCCGCGCGCGATACCGCAGCCGATCGTCGTGTAGTCGTTGAAGTGAAATCCCGGGGTGGCGGGCAGGTACCGCATCAACGTCCAGGCCACCGAGTCACCGAACACCGCGATCGACCGCGTGCCGGGCGGCAGCGCCTGCGGCGGCCCCACCAGGACGGGCCGTTCCGCGCCGACATCCTGTTCGGACGCGGCGGCGGCCATCACATCCGGACCCGCGGGACGGATCGGGGCCCCGACCGGGACGACGGTCATCGTCACCACCGCCGCGGTGGCCACCGTCGCCGCGGCCAACCGCAGCATCGGCACGTGCTGCGGGCGCCAGTGCCGGACCGGCTGCTCGATCGCCCACCACGACACCCACGACACCGCGATGGTCACCGCGCACCGCAGCGCCAGCAGCGACCAGCCCTCAAGGCCGGTGCGTTCGCCGTTGAGGATCTGGAAGATCGGCCAATGCCACAGGTAGACGCCGTAGGAGATGACGCCGAGGGTGACGAGCGGATACCAGGCCAGGATCCGCGCCACGTAGCCGTCCTGATCCAGGGCGACCGGTGCGACGACGAGCACCGCACCCAAGGCCACCACGATCAGTAGCCCGTGGCGGAACTCGTCGGCACTGCCGGTGGCCAAGTGCGCGGCCGCCGCCAGCACGGCCACCCCGATCACCGGCAGCACCCAGGCGATCCAGCGCCGCCACCGGGCCCGGATCAGCGTGCCCGACATCGTCAGCGCCGACCAGTCCCGCACCAGCAGCGCCGCGGCCGCCGCACCCACCAACAGGGCCTGGGCCCGAGTGTCGGTGCCGAAGTACACGCGGTTGAGTTGGGTGGCATCGCCGGACATCCAGATCGACGCCACCGCCGATCCGACCACTCCGAGCACCGCCAACCCGAACACCACGGCGCGGGTCGCATCGGGCGAGCGGCGGCGTACCAGCAGCACAGTGCCCAGCACCAGCAGTGGCCAGATGACGTAATACTGCTCTTCGACCGCCAGTGACCACGTGTGCTGTAAGGGCGACGGCGGACTGCCCTGACTGAAATAGTCGGTGTCCGCGGCGACGAAGACCCAGTTCGCCATCCAGAAGAACGCCGCGACGGCATCCTCCCGAAGCGAGGACACCGCGTCCGACGAGAACAAGGGGCGGGCGATCACCACGGCCAAGGTCATCAGCACCATCGCGGGCAGCAGACGCTTGGCCCGGCGGATCCAGAACGCCTTGAGGTCGATGCGCTCCGTGCGCCGGTACTCGTCGAGCAGCAGCGAGGTGATCAGGAACCCGCTCAGCACGAAGAAGACGTCGACGCCGATGAAGCCACCGGCCACACCCGGGACTCCGCCGTGGCCGGCCAACACCAGGGCCACGGCGATGGCCCGGATGCCGTCGAGTGCGGGGATGTCGCGCCGGATGGAGGCACGCCGACGCCGGCTGGCAGCACGCACTGGCGCCGCGGTCACGTCATGCCCTCCCGTCTTGGCGTCTGAGCCCCAGAGTTTAGGGGGCATCGGGCGCCGAGCCGGGAAGGCGCGACCGAGCGTTAGCGGGTTAGCGCAATATATTTCGTGTCGAGGTACTCCTCGATGCCCTCGATGCCGCCCTCACGACCGAAACCGGACTCCTTGATGCCGCCGAACGGCGCGGCCGCATCCGAGATGACACCGCGATTGATGCCGACCATGCCGGACTGGATGCCCTCGGCCACCCGCAGCGCGCGGTCCAGGGACTGCGTGTAAACGTAAGCAGCCAAACCGTATTCGGTGTCGTTGGCGGCGGCCACGCCCTCGTCTTCGGTGTCGAAGCCGGTGATCGGGGCGACCGGGCCGAAGATCTCCTCTTTGAGGATGCGGGAATCGGCAGGCACATCGGCCAGCACCGTGGCCGGGTAGAAGTTGCCCGGCCCGCCCGGAGCGACGCCGCCGACCGCAACCGTTGCACCGCGAGACACCGCATCGGAGACCAACTCGGTGACGGTGGAGACCTGTTTGGAATTGATCAGTGGGCCCAACGTGGACGCTGGGTCGATGCCCTTGCCGAGGGTGAACTCGCTCATCCGTTTGACGAGCTTCTCGGTGAACTCCTCACGCACCGAGTTGGCCACGTGGAACCGGTTGGCGGCCGTGCAGGCCTCGCCACCGTTGCGCATCTTGGCCAGGATCGCCCCGTCGACCGCGGCATCCACATCGGCGTCGTCGAACACGATGAACGGCGCGTTGCCACCCAGCTCCATCGATGTGCGCAGCAGCTTGTCCGCGGACTGTTTCACCAGGGCCCTGCCCACGCCCGTCGAGCCGGTGAAGGTCAGCTTGCGCAAGCGGCCGTCGTCGACCAGCGCGCTGGTCACCGCACCCGGGTTGCTGGTGGGCAGCACCGAGAGCACACCCTTGGGCAGGCCGGCCTCATCCATCAGCTTGGCCAGCAGCAGCATGGTCAGCGGGGTTTCCTGCGCCGGTTTGACGATCATGGTGCAACCCGCGGCGAATGCCGGGCCCATCTTGCGAGTGCCCATGGCCAGCGGGAAGTTCCACGGCGTGATGGCGTAGCACGGGCCGACGGCCTGTTTGGTGACGAGGATGCGGCCGGTGCCTGCCGGTGCCGGTGTGAAGCGGCCGGCGATGCGCACCGCCTCCTCGGAGAACCAGCGGAAGAACTCGGCGCCGTAGGCAACCTCGCCCTTGCTCTCGGCGAGCACCTTGCCCATTTCCAGGGTCATCAGTGCGGCGATGTCGTCGGCTCGTTCGGTGATCGCCTCGAACACCGAACGCAGGATCTCGCCGCGTTTACGCGGTGCGGTCGCGGCCCACTCGGCCTGAACGGCGCAGGCGGCGTCCAATGCGGCGACAGCGTCGGCGGCGGTCGCGTCGGCCACCGTGGCCAACACCTGATCGTCGCTGGGATCCAGCACATTGAACGTCGACGCGGCCTGACGTTCCTCACCACCGATCCACAGACCCGTGGGCACGGATGAAATCAAGTCTTCAATGGCCATACATCCATCATGTACACCTTCGCTCCCGAACCCGCATTAAGGTCGACAGAATGAGTGCTGACATCACCGCAACTCCCGCATGGCAGGCATTGTCGAAGCACTACGACGAGATCGGTGACCTCCATCTGACCGAGCTGTTCGCCGAGGACCCGAACCGTGGCACCGAGCTCGTGCTGACCGTCGGCGATCTCTACATCGATTACAGCAAGCATCGGATCACCCGGCGCACCCTGGAGCTGCTGACGGATCTGGCCCGCACCGCCGGCCTCGAGGCCCGCCGCGATGCGATGTTCGCCGGCGAGCACATCAACACCTCCGAGGACCGCGCCGTACTGCACACCGCGCTGCGGTTGCCCGCCGACGCGGCCCTGACCGTCGACGGCCAGAACGTGGTCGCAGACGTGCACGCTGTTCTGGATCGGATGGGTGATTTCACCGACCGGCTGCGTAGCGGCGAATGGTCCGGCGCCACCGGCGAGCGCATCAAGACCGTGGTGAACATCGGCATCGGTGGTTCGGACCTGGGCCCGGTGATGGTGTATGACGCATTGCGTCACTACGCCGACGCCGGTGTCAGCGCCCGCTTCGTCTCCAACGTCGATCCGGCCGATCTGGTCGCGACGCTGGCGGATTTGGACCCGGCCACAACGCTTTTCATCGTTGCCTCCAAGACGTTCTCCACCCTTGAGACGCTCACCAACGCCACGGCAGCGCGCCGCTGGCTGGTCGACGCACTCGGCGAGGACGCGGTGGCCAAGCACTTTGTGGCGGTGTCCACCAACGCGAAGCTGGTGCAGGATTTCGGCATCGACACCGACAACATGTTCGGCTTCTGGGACTGGGTGGGTGGCCGGTACTCGGTGGATTCGGCGATCGGCCTGTCGGTGATGGCCGTGATCGGCCGTGAGCGTTTCGCCGAGTTCCTGTCCGGTTTTCATCTGGTCGACGAGCACTTCCGCACCGCACCGCTGGCCGCGAACGCTCCGGCGCTGCTGGGGCTGATCGGACTGTGGTACTCGAATTTCTTTGGCGCACAATCACGTGCGGTGCTGCCCTACTCCAACGACCTGTCCCGGTTCGCGGCGTACCTGCAGCAGCTGACCATGGAGTCCAATGGAAAGTCGGTGCGGGCGGACGGTTCTGCGGTGAGCACCGATACCGGAGAGATCTTCTGGGGCGAGCCGGGCACCAACGGCCAGCATGCGTTCTACCAATTGCTGCACCAGGGCACCCGGTTGGTTCCCGCCGACTTCATCGGCTTCTCCGAACCCACCGACGATCTGCCGACAGCCGACGGCACGGGCAGCATGCACGACTTGCTGATGAGCAACTTCTTCGCCCAAACCCAGGTGCTGGCTTTCGGAAGAGATGCAGCGGCCATTGCCCGGGATCTTCCAGTAGGGACGCCGGAGTCAGTGGTCCCACACAAGGTGATGCCCGGAAACCGACCGACGACGTCAATCCTGGCAACCAGGTTGACGCCGTCGGTCGTGGGTCAGCTCATCGCCCTCTACGAACACCAGGTGTTCAGCGAGGGAGTTGTGTGGGGCATCGACTCCTTCGATCAATGGGGCGTCGAGCTGGGTAAGACCCAGGCAAAGGCACTGCTGCCGGTGATCACGGAGCCGCAATCACCGAGCAGGCAGTCGGATTCATCTACGGATGCGCTGGTGCGCCGGTACCGCGTCGAACGCGGACGTTCGGCTTAGGGCATCCCCGGGACCGTCGCACATCCCACATTCGGGATACAGCCACTGGCCCCGCCAGGACCGGCCGTGCCGCTAGGTCCATACGGGATACCGCCGGTAGCGCCACCCGGTCCCGCGGTCCCGCCCGGACCACCCGGGATCTCGCCCGTGGCACCACCCGGGCCCGCTGCGCCTCCGGGGCCGTACGGGATCGCGCCGCTGGCGCCACCGGGGCCTGCGGTCCCGCCCGGACCACCGGGGATCTGGCCACTGGCGCCGCCCGGACCGGCCGTACCGATGTCAGCACAGGGTGTGCCGTCGGCATTGGTGCACGGAGGCGGCGGAGGGGGATCGGCCACGGCCACTGGAGCCAACGCGACAGCCCCAGCCGCAGCACCTGCAAAGAACATCGAGGCAATCAGTCTTGAGGTCATGAAGGTGGGCTACCCAGATCTCCCCGATGTTGAAACCCTCGCCACGTAGTCGGGCGGGTGCTTGGCTACGGCTGCGACGTCGCCGACTGTGCGCTGACGGCTCGCGCTACTCGCACATTTACGCCAGGTACGCAGCGTCAACACCCAAGGGGCCGAGCAGTGGGCCGGCTAGGCGAAGCGCTTGGTGTACTTGGGGGGCAGCAACCGCATCACCTGGGTCAGTGGCGCCCACGGCCAGCGAGGCACGACAGCCCGCCCCTTCTCTTTCTCGATGGCCTCGACCATCGCGCGCACACCGGTCTCGTTGTCGACCATCAGCATCGTGGTCGCCGACTTGGCCGTCATCTCCGACTCGATGTAGCCCGGCTCGATGACAGTCACCCGGATCGGGCCTTTGTCGTACTCCGCGCGCAGCGACTCACCGAGTGAGGTCATGCCGGCCTTGGAGGCGCAGTAGGCCGCCTTGCCGCCGGGCACACCGGTATTGCCCAGCACCGACGAGATCAGCACCAGATGACCGCTGCCGGATTTCTTGAACATCTCCAGCGCCGTCTCGATCTGCACCAGCCCGGCGATCAGATTGGTTTCGATGGTGGCCTTGTTCGCCCACGGCTTGCCCTCGCCGAGCGGCCAGCCCTTGCCGATACCCGCATTGACGATGACGCGATCGATGCCGCCCAACTCCTCGGACAGCTCACCGAACACCCGCGGTACGGCCTCATGGTCATTGACGTCCAGCGCGGCGACCGCCACCTTGATGTAAGGGTGCCGATCGGCCAGCTCGGCCTTGAGCTCGTCGAGACGCTCGGTGCGGCGTGCACACAGCGCCAGGTCCCGGCCCTTGGCCGCGAATTGCCGGGCCATGCCCGCGCCCAGTCCAGAGCTGGCACCGGTGATGAGGATCTTCTGACGGGTCATCGCTGCAGGATAACCGAGTTAGACAACTGTCAAGAACCGGGCATCTCAATCGACGAATTCCACGTCGTCGCCCCGGCGCCGAAAGACGTTCCAGATCGCGAAGCCGGTGGTGAATCCCAGTGCGATCGACATCATCGACACCAACATCACCGTGATGGCGCCGGTCCCCTGCCCCGCGGCCATGTCGGCAATGCCGATCATGCCGACCGAACTGGGCACGAGCAACCAGAAGCCCGGGGCCAGCACGACCTGCGCGGCCGGCATATTCGGCAGCCGACTCAGCGCCAGCGCGCAGATCATCAGAATGAGTCCGCCGCCGAAACCACTGGTGTAACCACCGAACACCGCGGCGGTCAGCGCCTGCGCGCCGTATGCGATGAACAGCACCAGCGTGAGCCACGGCATGAATCCCGGCGGCGGACCGAAGTGTAGGGCGATCCCGACGGCGTAGACGGCAACACCGAGCCATGGTGCCCACCCGCCCAGGGTGTTGACCTGGGTGTCGACCAGTTCCGACCAGGACAGCCCGAGCAGTTGCACCGCGATCACGATGCCGAGGGCGAGTTGAGCGAGCCGGGTGAATCCGGCCATCAGCCGCGCCGATCCGGACACCACCTCCCCGGTGGAGGATTCGATGACCGCCAAGGTGATCGCCACGCCGGGCAGGAACAGGGTCAGCGGGGCGATGAGCACGCGAAGGCTGTCGTGCCCCATGTGCAGCAACCGGCCGAGGCTGAACGCGATATAGGTGACGGCGAAGGCGCTCAACACCGGAAGCAGATGCCGCAGCGCCGTATTGCCGCGGGTGACCAGCTCCATTATCCCCACCAGCAGACCGAACCCGGCCGCGACGACCAGCGACACCAGAGTCGGCTGCAAGATCAACGCGTATGCCGCGCTTTGCAACCCGTAGCCGAGCACCTCGACCCAGCCGGGGTAGCGACGCGGCAGCGAGTGGATGCGGTCGAGCTCGGCCAGCCCGTCCGCTGGATCGACCTGTCCCCGCTCCGCGCGGGTGACGAGTTCGCCCAGCGGGAAAGTCTGGTCGTAGCGCAGCGGGCTGTCGCGGCGCACAACCCTGGTCTGATGCCGGTCGCCCGCCTGGACGAAATTGGGGAGCACCAGCAGGGGGCAGTCGATCTGTTTCTTATCGGCGAAGCGCTCCAGTGTGTGCCGCACGACCGGGATGGGATAGTCGGCGCCCAGCATGGCCGTACCGAGCCGGGCGATGAAATCGATGCTCAGCGCGGAGTCGGTGGAGTCCTCGTGAGTGGGATTGTCACTGCGTGGCATCGTCGCCCCTTGAGGGTCGCACCAGGATCAGCACCAGGACGATGGCCATGGCGGTTCCGGGCAATCTTGTCAGCGCCTCACATCCCGCGCAATGCATACCGGATTATTTACCACAACGAAAGTCAAAAGCCCTGTTGTTCAGCGGAAACGACCTCGCAATGCGAAAGGGCGTGCTAGAACTTCGCATATCTACTGCGACTCTGAGCAAAGCGGTGCGCCCGGTGACGACTCACGCCTGACGGCCGCTACTTGAGCAGCCTCGACATCCGCCGGTCGGCCAGCACCTTGCCCCCGGTCTGACACGTCGGGCAATACTGAAACGACTTGTCGGCGAAGGAGACCTCGCGCACGGTGTCCCCGCACACCGGGCACGGCAAACCCGTGCGGGCATGCACGCGCAGTCCAGAGCGCTTCTCCCCCTTGAGCGTTGCCGCCTGCTGGCCCACCGACCGTTCGACCGCATCGGTGAGCACCGAGATCATCGCGTCGTGCAATGCGCCGAGTTGGGCCTCGGAGAGCTTGTCGGCGCTCGCGAACGGCGACAGCTTCGCCACGTGCAGTATCTCGTCGCTGTAGGCGTTGCCGATCCCGGCGATCACTTTCTGGTCGGTGATGACGTTCTTGATCCGACCCGAGTTGCCGGACAAGACCGCGGCCAACGCCGCCGAATCCAGTGACAGTGCGTCCGGCCCCAGCGAGGCGATCTGCGGGACCGCCAGCGGGTCGGCCACAACCCAGACCGCGAGGCGCTTCTGCGTCCCTGCCTCGGTGAGGTCGAAGCCGACGCCCTCCCCCAGGAGCACGCGTAGCGCGATCGGGCCCTTCCCCGACGGTTTGAGCGGTGTCGGCGACAGCTTGTCCGACCAGCGCAGCCAGCCGGCCCGAGACAGATGTGTGATCAGGTGCCACGGGCCGACTTCGAGACCCAGGTACTTGCCCCAGCGGTTCGCGCCGGTCACGGTCTGGCCGTGCAACGCCGTCGTCGGCGGATCGAAGGTCTTGAGCACCGACAACGCCGACACGTCGACCCGGGTGACTTCCCGGCCGGTCGCATGTCGGCGGAGATGGTCGGCCAGCGCCTCGACTTCGGGCAGTTCAGGCATGGGTCCAGTGTGTCAGCGAAACGCCGAGCATGCTGTAGACATGTCCGACCGGCCTGCTCCCCGAGCGACCAATCCGATACGGAACATCTTCGTGGTCAACAGCGTGCCGCGGCGGTGGCCGTTCGCGCTGCGCGCGGGAATCTGCATGGCCGTGCCCGTTCTGGTGGGCTGGCTGGCCGGCGACACCACGGCCGGATTGATCGCCACCATCGGCGGCTTCACCTCGCTGTACGGCAGTGGTCGGCCCTACCTGAATCGCGGCGTTTACCTCGGGCTGGTCGCGGTATGTTTCGCGGCCGCGGTGGCGCTCGGCGACTGGGCGTCGTCAGCGCCGTGGCTCGGGGTGCTCACCGTAACCGCGATCGCCGTGGCCGCCACCCTGGTCTGCCACGCACTGACCATCGGGCCGCCCGGGGCCTACATGGTGGTGCTGGCTTGCGCGGCCGGCACCGGAACCCCGGCGACACTGCATCTCGGCCCGGGCCATCACGCCGCATTGGTGCTGGCCGGTGGCGCGTTCGCCTGGCTGGTGCACATGTCCGGGGCTCTGATCCGGCCCCGCGGACCGGAGAAGGCTGCGGTGGCTGCGGCTGCCTCCGCCGTCGCGGCCTACATCGAGAACATCGGAGGCGGGCCCGACGCGGAGGCGACCGCACGGCACAAGGCGGCGCTGCTACTGCACACCGCGTGGGTCACCCTGGTCACCTATCAGCCGGTCCAACCCAAGCCTGACCAGGCGCTGTATCGGCTGCGGGTGGTCAACCGCCGGCTGCACGTGCTGTTCGCCGAAGCGATGCGCGCCGCCGATTCCGGTGAGCCGCCGGCTTACGACGGGGCGGCCCTGGCTCGTCACCTGGCCACCGTGCCGGCCGATGCGGTCACCGATGAGCATGGCGCCGAAGGGATTCCGCTCGGCCGTCCCAGCGCTTCGCGACTACTGCTCCGGGCGCTGACCCCGGGCTCGGTGTCCCTGCAGCTGGCAGCGCGCGTCGGGATCGCGGTCGCGATCTCGGGTGTCATCGCCGTGCTGATCTCGCAGGCCCTGACGATGACGCATGCGTACTGGGCGATGGCCGCGGCGGTGCTGATGCTGCATCAAGGTTTCGACTGGCAGCGCACCGTGGTCCGAGGCGTGGAACGCACGCTGGGCACCTGGCTCGGCCTCGGCGTGGCCGGTACCATTCTCGCCCTCCACCCGCAGGGCCTGTGGCTGGCGCTGGTGATCGGAACGTTGCAGTTCATCATCGAGATGTACGTGGTGCGCAACTACACGCTCGCCGTCGTGTTCATCACCCCCGCGGCGCTCACCATTGCCTCGGGCGGTCAACGCGTCGACGATCTCGGTGAACTGCTGCTCACCCGCGGCAGCGACACCCTGATCGGCTGCGCGGTGGCGCTGGCCGTCTACTGGGCCACCCAGCGTCTCCGCCACCCGACCGGCCTGCGCACTGCGATCAATGCCACGCTCGACGCGGTGACCGCCACCCTGCCGCACCTGGCCGCCGACGACGCCACCTCCCCCGCGGCCCGTACCGATCGGCGCGATCTGCAGTTGCGCGCCATGGAACTGCTGCCGGCCTATGACGCGGGTATCGGTGGATCGGCCGCGCAACGTCTTGGGGCCGAACGCATGTGGCCGGCCGTCGTCTCCACTGAGCAGCTGGCATACCGCACGTTGGTGGCCTGCTGGGGCGCCGAGCGTGATCGCGACACAGAGTCGGGAGCCGAGGCCGCCGCAGACACCGCAGTGGCGCTCGGCGAACAGGCGCGCGCCCTACGCGAGGGCCTTGACGAACGACAGTAGCCAGCTGACCAACGACAGCACGATGGCCGCCCAGATGGCCGTCCACCAGAACTGGTCGATGTGCAGACCCCAACCCGTGGTGTTGTCAGTGATCCACGACGTGATCCACAGCATCAGTGCGTTGATCACGATGTGGATCAGGCCGAGCGTGAGGATGTACAGCGGGATGGACAGGATCTGCACGATCGGCTTGACGAACGCGTTGACCAGACCGAAGATCACCGCGACGACGAAGATGATGCCGACCCGGGCGATGGTCGAATCACCTCCGATGAAGTAGATCCCCGGCACGACGAGAGTGACCACCCAGAGCGCGAATCCGGTTACCGCGGCGCGCAGGAGAAATGAGCTCATGGCGGTCTAGTCTGCCGAGCGCAGGAGGTACGTGTCCATGATCCAGCCGTGGCGAGCTCTCGCTTCGGTACGCGCAGCAACGATTTCGTCGCCGATATCGCCGACCGTTCCCGCATAGAGCAACTCATCAGGCGTACCCAGATACGCACCCCACCAGATCCGGGTCTGCGGCGGGCACTGCTGGAATGAGCAGTCCGCGTCGAGCATCACCACGGCGCTTCCGGTAAACCCGTGCTCGCGCAACTGCCGGCCGGTGGTGATCAGCACCGGTTCGCCGACGTCGTTGAGTGGGATGCGGTGCCGTGCGGTCAGCACCTGGACCGCGGTGATGCCGGGGATGACGTCGTAGTCGAAGTCCACGTACTCGGAGACTTTGTCCAGGATCCGCAGGGTGCTGTCGTAGAGCGACGGATCCCCCCAGGCCAGAAAGGCCCCGACGCCGTCGGGCCCGAGTTCGGTCTCGATGGCGGCCGCCCAGATCCGGGCCCGCTCGGCATGCCAGTCCGCGACGACCTGGCGGTAGCCAGATACGTCGCCGGCCGCGGCTCGCGGTGGGTCGACCAATTCGACGAATCGGTAGCCGGGTTTTCCCGGTTCGGTGCGGATGAAGCGATCGCAGATCAGTTTGCGTACCGCGACCAGATCGTCTGCCGCACCGCGACGCGGACCCTTGTCCATCGCGAAGAACACCTGCGTGTCGTTGAGCGCGGCAATGGCCTGAGCCGTGACGAAGTCCGGATCACCGGCCCCGATTCCGATGACATGGATGCGACGCACCGTCGAAGGTTAACCGACCCGAAACCGGGTACCCGAAGTACCCGATACCCGGGGTATTGACATCACGCATTGTCGATACCTAACGTCGAAGTGAGAGGGACCACAAACGAAGGGAACGTCAACGGTGACAACTTCGGTCAGACCCGGCGGAGGCTCGGCCAACGCTGCGCGGCGGGACGCATTCTCCGAACGCCTGCTCAAGGGTTCGGTTCGCAAGTCCTACGCGCCGGTGGTGGACATCGACTGGCAGGCGCCGATCGATCCGGACAAGTTCTTCCTGCCGCCAAGGATCGTGTCCCTGTACGGAACGCCGTTGTGGGACAACATGTCCCGCGAGCAGCAGATCGAGCTTTCGCGCGAAGAGCTGGCCAACACGCTCTCGGCGGGTATCTGGTTCGAGAACATCCTCAACCAGGCGCTGCTGCGCAAGATGATGCATCAGGACCCCACCTCGAACTCCACGCACTACGAGCTCACCGAACTCGGCGACGAGACCCGCCACATGGTGATGTTCGGCAAGGCCATCGACAAGATCGGCGCCAAACCGGTGCGGCCGCGGCTGTACCAGCGCATGATCATCAACACGCTGCCGTTCTTCTTCCGCGGCTCGGTGCTGTGGGTGGCCGCACTCATCGGTGAGGAAATCTTCGACTCACTGCAGCGGCAGATGATGGACGACCCCGAATTGCAGCCGATGGTGCAACGCCTCATGCGCATTCACGTCACCGAGGAGGCCCGTCACATCCAGTTCGCCCGCGACGGTTTGCGCCAGCGCACCCCTTCGATGCGCTGGTACAACCGGGCCTGGGTGGCCAACCTCAACGGTGTCGGCGGGTACTTCTTCCGCTATCTGTTCACCAACAAGGTGCAGTACGCACGCGTCGGCCTGAATGCGCGCGCCGCCCGCCGGGTGGCCCGGGCCAGCGCCCACCGTCGCGAGGTGCAGATCTCCGGATTCGCGCCGCTGGCGGCCTTCCTCGAAGAGGTCGGGCTGATGGGACGCATCGGACGCCGCATGTGGCGGCGCTCCGGGTTCCTCCCCGCCAAGGCACCGCAGGCACTGGCTACGTCAGCCGATTCGACCCCCGGCTCCGAGGGGAGTGTGACCGAAGAGGTGTACGACGGGTTCGCCATCCTCGACACCGGTGACGGCGATCGCCGCGTGCATGTGCGGCTGGCCGGGCATCTGGATCCGATCGACGGCAAGTACCACTGGCGGGGAACGATTCTCGATGCGCCGAGCACCGTGGCCGCAGGTCCGGTCCGGCTGACCATCGGCGCTCGCACCGTCGACGCCCGCATCACCGAGCGCACATCGCAGGGCACGCACTCGGTCTCCGGGATCGGTGAACCCCCGTTCGAGTTGGACGGCGCCGAGGGCTCCGAGGTCAGCGCGGCCGGGTGACGACGGAGCGGCCGAGCAATACGACCGCGAACACCGCCCCGCCGATGCCCGAGATCAGCAGCGGTAATTGGCCGGGCTGACCTGGAACCGCAGTCCATGCCAGCCCGGCCCAAACCCCCGCGCCCAGCACGGCAAACCCGCTGAGCCCCTGGAAGACTCCTTGTGCGCTGCCTTGCAGGTCGGCGCCCACCAACGAGGACACCCAGGCCTTACCGACCCCGTCAGTGCATCCCGTGAAGAGGCCGTAGGACCCGATCAGCAACCAGGCCAACAGCGGATCGGTGGTCAGCCCCAGACCCGCGTAACCGATTGCGAAGAACACCAGGCCGATACCGAACACCGGCAGCCGGCCGATCCGGTCGGCCAGCAGCCCGGCCGGAAAACTGGAGATGGCGTACACCGCGTTGTAGGTGACGTAGGCCAGGATCACCTCGACCACCGAGAAGCCGATTTCATTGAGCCGCAACAACAACAGCGCGTCAGGGAAGTTCACCAGACCGAACGCCACCAGCACGGCCGTCACCCGCCAGTACCGCCCAGGCAGGTCGCGCATCCGGGCGAAGACCGGCTGGCGCTCGTTGACCGGCCGGGTGCGCCGTTTCTCGGCCACCAGGAACACCAGAAGCACGCTGAGGACCGCGGGCACCACCGCCACCCACAACAGCGGTGCGATCTGGTGGTCGAGCAGTTCGTAGCCCGCCAAACCCAGAAGTGGACCGATCACGGCACCGAAAGTGTCCATGGCACGGTGGAATCCGAAGACACGGCCGCGGGCGGCATCGTCGACGTCGGCGACCAGCAGGGCGTCACGGGGCGCGCCGCGGATGCCCTTGCCGAGCCGGTCCACCACGCGGCCGGCGAGCACGCCGGACCACGCACTGGCCGCTGCGACCATCACCTTGCCCAGGGCCGCCATGCCATAGCCCGTGGCGATCAGGGGCCGCTTGGTGAACCGATCACCGAGCGGGCCTGCCGCCAGCTTGGTCATCGCCGCTGCTCCTTCGGCGGCGCCCTCGACCGCGCCGACCACCGCCGGCGGGGCCCCGAGCACGGTCGTCAGATAGATCGGCAGCAGCGGATAGAGAAGTTCGCTCGCGGTGTCCTGCAAGAAGGACACCGCCGACAACACCCGGACGTTCGGGGTCAGCCAGGCGGGCATGCGGTCATCATGCCCGCCCGATCGGCCCCGCAGAACTAGAACACGTTCTAGTGTGTACGGCATGCGGTTCACCTACGCCGAAGCCATGACCGATCCCACCTACTACATTCCGCTGGCCCAGGCGGCCGAGGCGGCCGGCTATCACGCCATGACCATCGCCGACAGCGTTGCCTATCCCTTCGAATCCGATTCGAAGTACCCGTACACCCCTGACGGCAACCGGGAGTTCCTGGACGGCAAGCCATTCGTCGAGGCCTTTGTGTTGGCCTCGGCCCTGTGTGCGGCCACCACCACGCTCAAGTTCAACTTCTTCGTCCTCAAGCTGCCGATCCGCCCGCCCGCCCTGGTGGCCAAGCAGGTGGGGTCGCTCAATGCCCTGTTCGACAACCGACTGGGCCTCGGCGTGGGCACCAGCCCCTGGCCCGAAGACTACGAGTTGATGGGGGTGCCGTTCGCGCGACGCGGCAAGCGCATGGACGAGTGCATCGACATCATCCGCGGCCTGACCTCCGGTGACTACTTCGAGTACCACGGCGAGTTCTACGACATCCCCAAGACCAAGATGACCCCGGCACCGTCGGAGCCGGTGTCGATCTTGGTCGGCGGGCACGCCGAGGCCGCCCTGCGCCGCGCGGCCCGCAACGACGGCTGGATGCACGGCGGCGGGACCGACGACCTCGACGAGCTGTTGAAGCGGCTCAACCAGATTCGTGAGGACGAAGGTCGCACCGGGCCGATTGAGGTCCACGTCATCTCGGCCGACGCGTACACGCCCGACGGCATCAAGCGGCTCGAGGACAAAGGTGTCACCGATGTGATCGTCGGCTTCCGCCTGCCCTACATCAAGGGTGACGACCCCGAGCCGCTGGACCGCAAGATCCGGCACCTGGAGAAATTCGCCGAGAACGTCATCGCCAAGGTCTAGCGGGTTTTCTTTGCGCCGGATGTTGCGCGGTTTTCCACACCCGGGTCGCACCGAGCGCCCGCTCAGCAGCCCACGTGTGAAATGCGGCGGGCACCGAACGATGAATTTGAGGGAACACTCGCCGCGCCGTTAGCGTTGCACCCGCCGTTCTCGCCAACGCTGTCCGAGAGCTCCAATCCGTACCCCCTCGGAAAGCCTGAGAATGACGACATCCCTCGAACGTCCGACCCGAACGGATGGCCCGCCGCCGCGCGCCGTTGTCGCACCTGATCCCACGGTGCGCATGCTCGCGGTGTTCGCCCTGGCCCTCGGCGGCTTCGGTATCGGCACCACCGAGTTCGTCGCGATGGGATTGCTGCCCGATATCGCAGCGGGTTTCGGCATCAGCGAGCCCACCGCCGGTCATGTCATCTCCGCGTATGCGCTGGGCGTGGTGGTCGGGGCGCCGGTCATCGCCGCGCTGACCGCCCGCTGGCCGCGCAAGGCCCTGCTGCTCACCCTGATGACGGTTTTCACCCTCGGCAACCTGGCCAGCATGCTGGCACCGACCTACCCGACCCTGGTGATCGCCCGGTTCGTCGCGGGCCTGCCGCACGGCGCGTTCTTCGGGATCGCCGCGTTGGCCGCCGCCCATCTGATGGGCCCACAGAACCGGGCCAAGGCCGTGGCGTACGTGCTGTGCGGCCTCACCATCGCGACCGTCCTGGGTGTGCCGCTGGCCTCCTGGCTGGGCCAAGCCCTCGGTTGGCGCAGCGCATTCGGCCTCGTGGTCGGCGTCGGCCTGGTCACGTTGGCGGCTCAGTGGCGGTGGCTGCCCGAGCATCTGCGGTCCATGCACGTCACCAGTCCGCTCACCGAACTCGGTGCGCTGCGCCGGCCTCAGGTGTGGCTGGCGGTGCTGGTGGGCATGATCGGCTTCGGCGGCATGTTCGCGGTGTACACCTACATCAGCACCACGATGACCGATGTGACCGGCCTGCCTCGCGCGATGGTTCCCGTTGCGCTGATGGTGTTCGGCCTCGGCATGGTTGTCGGCAACCTGATCGGCGGCCGGCTGGCCGACACCTCGGTGACCCGCGCGCTGTACCTGTCCTTGGGTTCCCTGGCGGTGCTGCTGGCAGCGTTCTCGCTGGGGTCCCACAGCCCCTGGACCGCGCTGCCGCTGCTGTTCGGCGTCGGTGCGGCCGGCTCGGCCGTCGGTCCGGCGCTGCAGACCCGGTTGATGGACGTCGCCCACGATGCCCAGACGCTGGCCGCCGCGCTCAACCACTCCGCACTCAACATCGGTAACGCCACGGGCGCCTGGGTGGGCGGCCTGGTGATCGCGGCCGGCCTCGGTTACACCGCACCGGCGGCGGCCGGTGCACTCCTGGCCATCGGCGGGCTGTTGGTGTTCACCGTGTCGGTGGCGTCAGAACGTCAGACCGCCATCCGGTGACGACGGCGGGATGATGTGGACCGCGGCTTCCTCGGCGGAGGCCGCACCACCGTCGATGCCGACGTCGGTGCCGAGCAGTTCTGCCTCTTCGTCGGCGCCAAATCCCGCGTCGGGGGCCACCAACCGCCCCGAACGCAGGTCCCCGACCTCATCGTCGCCGGCTTGCTCGTCGGGATGGTCGGAATCATCGAGCTGCATCGCGGGGTCAGGTTCTTCTTCGGCCAACAGCTCGTCGAGGGTCTCGTGGTCCCGAGGCTCCCGCCAGCGATCCGGCGGCGAGTACCCCTCGTCGAGCAAGTCGTCGACACCCCGATCCATCAGGGTGTCCTCCTGAGTCAACTGGTCGTCGTCATCGACGCTGTACCCGTCAGTACTCATGGTTCAACGATGGCACAGATCCGTCACGGTGACCGCTGATGATTTCTTTACCCGCCCGAGCCGACGTCGGGCCCGGGCACCGAGATCGGAAGAACCGCCTTGCCGCCGCTCATCTTGCGGCACCCCCAACCTGAGAAATTCCGCAATTTCAGCTGAGAATTCTGGAATTTTCGAACCCTTTCGCCAATTAAACGTAATAGGTGGCAACCGGAAGTAGTGGGACTTCCGGTGCGGCCTGCAACGGAGGGTTGGGAAATGAAGTCATATACCATCGCCACATTAGCCGCAGGCGCGTTGGCCGCCGGCACTTACCTCGGGGGCGTCGCCGCTGCCGCCCCGACCGAGCAATCCGCTGAGCAAACCGTAAAGAGCCTTCAGACCAGCGGATACCATGTGATCGTCAACCGCACGGGTGCCGCGCCACTGGCCAACTGCACCGTGCTCGGGGTACGCCAGGGACAGACATACGCCACCGACGATTCCAGGGGCGGAAGTTCGATCAATACCACCGTCATTTCAAAGACGGCATATATTGACGTCGCCTGCTGAGTGAGGAATAAAACAGGCAGTGCAATTGTTTGAGCCACCAAACCGCATCTAGCGGTTTGGCGCAATTACACGTCCGCAATCGGCCGCACAATTGTGCGGCCGATTGTTGTTGCGGCTGGAGTCGCGGAGCGTTTCTGCCTCGGCGTCACTTGTCGGTCGGTCGGCGTACCGTACCGAACATGAGTTCGATATTGGTATCCGATAGGGATCTCGAGCGGACGATCGTGGGTGAAGCCCTCGATCACCTCAATGCCGCCTGCAAAGAAATCGATGCGCTGTCGGTGCACGCCCTCACACGCTCGGAGCTCCACGAGGTTTTGAGCCGGCTCGACGCCGGTGAGAAACGGTTGGCGACGGCGCAACAACGGCTGCTCGGCCGGATGGTGGCCACCGAGACCGCATCACCGCCGCGGTTTGATCCGGCCGCTGTCCTGGCCCGAAGGCTTCGGATCTCGCCTGCCGAAGCGCGACAACGAATCGCGGCGGCTGGGCAGGCGTCCGACTGAAGGCATGGCCGCAACGTTCGGCCGGCGGCGCAGTGGGGTACCCCCTCCGCTGTGGCATTCGACATCACGCCCACAGCGGCACAACATGAGTTGGCCCGAAGGGCACACGAGTTCGCCGAGCAGGTCATCCGACCGGTCGCCGCCGAGTATGACCAGCGCCAGGAGTTCCCCTGGCCGGTGCTCGAAGAGGCGGCGGCCCAGGGCTTCTACAGTCCGCTGTTCTATCGCGACCTGATCGGTGACCCCACGGGCCTGTCTCTGCCGATGTTCATGGAGGAACTGTTCTGGGGCTGTGCCGGTATCGGCTTGGCCATCGTCATGCCGGCATTGGCCCTGTCGGCGATCGGCCAGGCCGCCTCACCAGAACAGATGCTGCAGTGGGCACCAGAGTGTTTCGGCACCCCGGGCGACCTCAAATTGGCGGCCCTGGCGATCTCCGAACCCGAGGGCGGCAGCGACGTACGGAACCTTCGCACGTATGCCACCCGGAGCGGGCCGGAGCCAGATGCGGACTGGATCATCGACGGCCACAAGATGTGGATCGGCAACGGCGGCATCGCCAACGTGCACGTGGTCAACGCGGTCGTCGACAAAGACCTCGGCCACAAGGGACAAGCCCTGTTCGTGGTGGAGGGCGGCACTGCGGGCCTGGAAATGGTGCGGAAACTCGACAAGCTCGGCTGCCGTGCCTCGCACACCGCCGAGCTCAAGTTCAACGGCGTCCGGGTACCGGCCGGCAATCTGCTCGGCGGCCAGGAGAAGCTCGAGTACAAGTTGGCGCGGGCACGCGAAGCCGTTGAGGGCGGGCAGCATTCGGCCTCTGCCACCCTGGGCACCTTTGAACAGACCCGGCCGATGGTCGCCGCACAGGCACTCGGAATTGCCAGGGCCGCACTGGAATACGCCACCGAGTACGCGAACCGCCGCGTCGCGTTCGGCAGCCCGATCATCGACAACCAGGGCGTGGCGTTTCCGCTCGCTGACCTGGCCACCCAGATCGACGCCGCCCGGCTGCTCACCTGGAGAGCCTCGTGGATGGCCGCCAGCGGCGTTCCGTTCGCGCGTGGCGAGGGTTCGATGTCGAAGCTGGCCGCCAGTGAGGTTGCGGTCAGAACCACCGAGCGGGCCATCCAGACGATGGGCGGCTGGGGTTACATAACCGACCACCCCGTCGAGAAGTGGTACCGGGACGCCAAGCTGTACACGATCTTTGAGGGCACCAGCGAGATCCAGCGGATCGTCATCGCGCACGCGCTCGGCGCCGCCGACGGAAAGCCTCCGCTACACGTGGACCTGGAGCCATCCGGTGGGCCGTTGAACCGGTGGTTCGGTCGCGGCACCCCACTGCGCACCCGTGCGGCCAACACGGCACTGTCCGCCAAGGACCGGGTGCCCGATCCGGTCATGCGACTGGCGATGAAGGTGCTACGACCGCCCCGCAAGTAAGCCGGCCAGCTAGATTCGACGTCCATGACCGTCACCGTCGACGTGCTCGACGTCGCCGACCCACCGGACGCCTGGGTGCGAGCCGGGTTCAGTGTTGATCCCGACGCGGTCTGCCGGGTGGGCGGCGTTCGCATCCGGCTGGTCGGAAACGATCGCGGCACCAGCATCGTCGGGTGGTCATTGCGCGGTCTGCCACCGCAGGGATCGTTCGACGACGTCGACGGCGTCCCGACATTGCGGTCAACCACAGACATCGCACACGCGGGCACACACCCGAATGGTGTCAGCGCAATCGACCACGTCGTGCTGTTGTCCCCCGACCTCGGCCGCACCGTCTCATCGCTGGGTGCCATCGGCGTGGAGCCGCGCCGGGAGCGGGACGCCGAACTCGGTGGCCGGCCGATGCGCCAGGTCTTCTTCCGGCTCGGGGAGGTGATCCTCGAGGTCGTCGGATCGCCCGCGACCGCGTCTGACGGTCCGTCGAAGCTGTGGGGAATCACCTACGTCGTCGACGACATCGACGCAACCGCCGCCTTCTTCGGCAAGCACACCGCCCCGATCAAAGACGCCGTCCAGCCGGGGCGACGGATCACCACGGTCCGGAACAGGGACTTCGGAATGTCGGTCCGCACGGCCGTGATCTCGGCGACTCCCCGCCGTTGACGTGTGTCGGGGCGCAGACCAACCGACTCCGTTGCCTATCCTCAGCGCATGACCGACGCCGGACTCCTCAGCGACGACGTCGTCGTGATCCACACCGACGGTGGCTGCCGGCCCAACCCGGGCCCCGGCGGATGGGGCGCGGTGCTGCGCCACCGTGAGCGCGTGCGCGAGATGTATGGCGGCGACCCCGGCACCACGAGCAACAACCGGATGGAGCTGACAGCGCCCATCATGGCGCTCGAGGCACTCACCCGACCGGTGGTGGTGCACCTGCACACCGACAGCACCTACGTGCGCAACGGCATCACCAAGTGGGTGCTCGGCTGGGAACGCAACGGCTGGCTGACGGCCGCAAAACAGCCGGTGAAAAACGTCGACCTGTGGCAGCGGCTGCAGGCCGCGTGCGCGCAACATCAGGTCGAATGGTTCTGGGTGAAGGGCCACTCAGGTATTGCCGACAACGAGCTCGCCGACGAGCTGGCGACCAAGGGCCTACGGGAAGCCGTCGACGGTTCGCTCATCTAGTGCCCTGATTCCCACACCACTTCATCCGGCACCTTGTCGGGCCGCAGTCCCCGCCAGCTGGGCTGGCGCAGCCGGTGGTCCGAGGTGCGCTCGCTGTAGCGCACCTCCCCTACCAATTCGGGCCGCACGAACGTGACGCCTTTGGCATCGAGCTTGGGCAGGGGTTCCTCGAACGGCGATTCCTCGGTGTGCAGGGGTTTCAGCATGCTCTTGAGCTTGCTCAGTTCTTTCTCGGTGAACCCGGTGCCAACCCGCCCGGCGAATTGCAGACCGTCGGGGCCCGGTACCCCGAGCACCAGCGCACCGATTCCGCTGCTACGCCCGCCCTCACCTTGGCGCCAACCGCCGATCACCACTTCCTGGGTGTTCCAGATCTTGTCTTTGATCCAGGACGCCGAGCGCCGGCCCGGCTGATAGGTCGAATCCCGCTTCTTGGCAACCACACCCTCGAATCGGTTCTCACGTGCATGCTCCATGGCCTCGGGTCCGTCGCCGGTCAACGGCTCGGGCACAATCAGTCCACCACCGACCGCCAACGCGTCCAACAACTTTCGCCGGTCGGAGTACTTGGCGCGCAGCAGGGACCGGCCGTCGAGCCACAGGATGTCGAACGCCCAGAACTCGACCCGGGTCGAGCGGGCCCGGTTCTGCATCTCGCCGAAACTGGGCACCCCATGGTCATCGAGTGCCACCGCCTCGCCGTCCAGGACCACGTGATGATCGGCGAGATCGGCTGCCAGCGCCTGAAACTGGGGATACTCGGCGGTCACGTCGCGACCGCGACGCGACCGCAGTTGCAGTCGGCCGTGATCGGCCTCGACCAGCACCCGATAGCCGTCCCACTTGCCCTCGAACGCCCATTGCGTCGCCTTGAGTTTCTCGACCGAACCCTCGGTGGCCAGCATGGGTGCGAAGTCCTTGGGATCGGGGGTGGTGGACTGCTGGTCCTTCATTCGGTGCGCCAGCCAGTTCTTACCTTCGGTTTGAATCAGCGCGTACCGGCCCTGGATCTTCTCGCCATGCAAGGTGACGATGACTTCCCCGCCCTCGTCGGGCCCGTCGGGTGAGTTGTCGTTGAACTTCTCGGTCTCGTAGGTACCGGTGTCCCACACGATGACCTTGCCGCCGCCGTACTCGCCTTTCGGGATCTCGCCGTGGAACGTCAGGTATTCCATCGGGTGGTCCTCGGTGTGCACGGCAAGCCGGTTCTCCGAGGTGGTCTCCGGCAGATTCTTCGGCACCGCCCAGCTCACCAGCACTCCGTCGCGCTCCAGCCGGAAGTCGTAATGCAAGCGCCGGGCGTGATGTTCCTGGATCACGAACTTGTCGTTGTCGCCCGTCCGCGGTGACATTTTGGGCACCGGTTCCGGTGTTTTCGCGGCGTCGCGCATGGTGCGGTAGGTGGTGAGCTTGTCAGCCACGGGGGCATCGTAATCCAGTTCGGACAGCAGGTCGCCGTCATCGGAAACCCGTTGCAGCACTTCATCGAACCGCAAATGGCGCAGGTCGGGATCGCCGATCTCGTCCCAGGTGCGGGGCACCGCGACGGTCGGGTGCTCGCGCCCCCGCAGCGAGTACGGGGCGATCGTGGTCTTGGCGGCGTTGTTCTGACTCCAGTCCAGGAACACCTTGCCGGCGCGCACGCTGCGGGTCATGGTGGCGGTGACCAGTTTTGGCATCGCCTGTTCCAGCTGTACGGCCACCCGCTTGGCCAGGACCGAGGCGCCCCGGGAACTGATCGGCTCAGCCAGCGGCACATACAGATGCAGGCCCTTGCTGCCGCTGGTGAGCGGAAACGTCGTCAGACCGATATCCCCCATCAGCTCGCGCACCGCTTGGGCCACCTCGCACAACTGCGGCATCGTGACGCCCTCACCAGGATCGAGGTCGAACACGATGCGGGTGGCCGGCCCCTGACCGCCGCCGGAATCGAACCGCCATTGCGGCACATGCACTTCGAGCGCCGCTTGCTGCGCGATCCAGGCCAGGCCCTCGCGGGTGTTGACGATCGGGTAAGTCGTGGTGCCCGACTTGTGCGCAATGGTGCCGCGTTCAAGCCAACCCGGCGCCGATGACGCCAACTGCTTCTCGAAGAACGACGCCTCCGCGACCCCGTTCGGCCAACGCTTTCGGGTCACCGGGCGCCCGGCGATGTGCGGCAGCATCACCTCGGCAATGCTCAGGTAATAGTCGAAAACCTCGGCTTTGGTGGTGCCGGTGGCCGGATAGAGCACTTTGTCCGGATTCGTCAGCCGAACCCGCTCATAGCGCTCCATCACGCCCGCCATGAGGCCAACGTATACCCAACATCCGAGACACAGACTCCGTCCCCATGTCAGCATGGCCCGATGGCACTGAATCCCATGGCCAGTTTGCTCCTCCGCTGGGTCGCGGTCATGTTGATGCCCGCAGCGCTCGTTTTCTGCGGTCCGGCGCCTGCCGCGTCAGCCGATCCCTGCTCGGACGTCGAGGTGGTGTTCGCCCGCGGCACCGGTGAGCCGCCCGGGATCGGCCGGGTGGGCCAGGCTCTGGTCGACCAGCTCGGCCCGCGGATCGCACCGCGCAGCCTCGGCGTGTATGCGGTCAACTATCCGGCCGGGATCAATTTCCTGACGACTGCAGACGGGGCCAACGATGCCGCCGGGCACATCGCCTGGCTGGCCGATCAATGCCCCGGCACCCGGGTGGTGCTCGGTGGTTTCTCGCAAGGCGCGGCTGCGGTTTCCATGCTGGCGGGCGTACCTCCGATCGGTGACCGGATCGGCACCATCGGCTCAGCTCCCGCGCTGCCGCCCAACAGTGCCGACCGGGTCGCCGCCGTCGCGGTGTTCGGCAACCCCGGCAATCGGTTCGGCACGCCGTTGTCGGGGGCCGGGCAATTCGCCGGTCGGGCCATCGACCTGTGCAGCCCCGGTGATCCGATCTGCGTGCAGGGTGGGCGTCTCCGCGCCGCGCACAGCGCCTACGAACTCCCGCCGTATCCCGACCAGGCGGCGGGTTTCATCGCCGGACGGGTCTAGCCAGACCCACCTACCATGGAGCCATGAGCCGGGCCCTGGTTATCGGCGAGGCGCTGATCGACGTCGTCGAGAGTGACGGCGCGGTCATCGGCGAGTACGTGGGCGGCAGCCCGCTCAACGTCGCCGTCGGGCTGAGCCGGCTGGGCCGCGGTGTCGACTTTCTCACCCACATCGCCGAGGACGATCACGGCAAGCGCATCATCAAGTACGTGGAAGATTCTGGGGTGCAACTGGTTTCGGGCAGCACGACGGCCAGCCGAACACCAACCGCTCTGGCGGTCCTGGACGCGGCGGGCTCTGCCAACTACACCTTCGACATCGACTGGCAGCTCACCGGCACCCCCGAGGTGGCCACCCCGCAACTGGTCCACACCGGCTCGATCGCCACGGTTCTGGAGCCGGGATGTCGGGCTACTGCGGCGCTGCTGGACGCCTACCGCATGTCGGCGACCATCAGCTTCGATCCGAATGTGCGGCCGGACGTGATCCAGGACGGCGACATCGCCCGCGGCCGCATCGACCGACTCGTCGAACGCGCCGACATCGTCAAAGCATCCGAAGCAGATATTCGCTGGCTGGCCCCACGCCACTCCCCCGAACAGATCGCGCGGGCCTGGCTGGAATCCGGTCCGTCCGTGGTCACGGTGACCTCCGGCGAGCAGGGCGCTTTCGCGGTGTGCCGAGCCGGATCGGTGTCGGTTCCGGCGCAGCCGGTGCATGTGGTGGACACCGTCGGCGCCGGTGACGCCTTCATGACGGGCCTGCTCGACGCGTTGTGGTCATTGGGATTGCTCGGTGCCGACCGCCGCCGTGACCTGGCCCGGATAAGTGCCGGGGACCTCGAAGGCGTCTTGAGGTGCGCCGCGTTGACCGCGGCGTTGACGGTGGCCCGGCCGGGCGCCGACCTGCCTGACCGCGCAACGCGAGACGGCGCTCAGAGCTGACCGATCGCGCTCACGATGCGCTCGGCAACCGCGTCAGCCTGCGTCTCGGGCAGCCGGGCGTATCCACACACCAGGCCTCGGGCGCCGGGCGGACCGGCAAAGTAGGTGGACAGCGGCGATGCGGTGACTCCCTGCTCGCCGAGCAGCGCGGTGACCGCGAGGTCGTCGCTCTCGTCGGGTAGCCGCACCACCACGTGCAGCCCGGCCTCGACCCCCTCCAGCTGGAGTCCCCTGCGCCGCCGGCCGAGCGCGCCGACGAGTGCGGACCGCCGCGCCGAGTACGTGCGCGCCGCCCTGGCAAGGTGACGGGTCATCGCACCCGAATCGATGAACCGCGCCAACGCCAGAGTGGTTACCCCACAGATGGATTCACCGCTGCGCCCCAGCGCATCGGCGACGTCATCGCGCAGCCCCGGCGGGGGCAGCAGCCAGGCCACCCGCAGCGCGGGCGTGAGGATCTTGGACACGGTCCCGATGTACGCCACGCAATCGCGGCCGTCGTCGATCCCGCGCAACGCGGGCAGCGCGGAAACGTCATAGCGGAACTCGCCGTCATAGTCGTCCTCGATCAGCAGGGCGCCGGTCTTGACCGCCCACTGGACCAGCCGGGCACGGCGGCCCACCGGCAACCGCGCGCCGAGCGGATACTGATGCGCCGGAGTGCAATACACGGCCGCATCGGAATCCCGCAGCGATCCAGGATCCAGCCCGTCGCCGTCGACCACCACCGCACGTGTTCGGGCGCCGGACATTTCGAACGTACGCCGGGCTTCGTCATAACCCGGTTCCTCGAACGCCACATCGCGCCCGTTCAGTCCGGCCGCCGCGGAGAGCGTGCGCAGCGCAGCGGCCACGCCGGGCACGATGATCAGATCGTCCGCGTCGGTGACGATCCCGCGGGTGCGACGCAAATGACTCGCCAGGGCCGCGCGGAGTTCAGCATGGCCCTGTGGTCCAGCGGCGGCGGCAGGCACGGGTGCGGCCGCGGCCGTCCGCCAGGCCCGCCGCCAGTCGGTCGTGGAGATCAGGCTGGGATCAGGGTGGCCGGGCGTGAGATCCCAGACGGGTGGTGACGGTCTCGGAGCCGCCGGCACCGAGGTCGTGAGGCCGCTCGAGCTGACGTGGGAGGCCGCGCCTGCGTGGGCTGCGGCATCGGCACCGGCCGCGACCCGGGTGCCCGACCCGGGGCGGGCGGTGGCGTAGCCGGCCGCGGCCAGTTCGTCGTAGGCGTCGACCACCGACGAGCGAGCCACTGCGAGTTCGGTGGCCAGGCTGCGGGTCGACGGCAGCGCGTCGCCGGGACGCAGCCCGCCCAGCCTGATCTGCTCGATGACGGCCGCAGCGATGCGTTGGCGCAGCGGCGCCCCGTCAGCGGGCAGCTGCCAGACCAGGTGCAGCTCGGGTGCATGGCGTGCCATGTCGCCACAATAGTGGTCTGCACACTATTGCCAGTTCTGGATCTTTCGACCATGCCGGTATGTCCGCAGAATGCGTCGTGTGAAGCAGATCAGGAGAGAACGCGAGCGCGCCCGCACCGACCGGCCCGACCTGGATGCGGTGCTCGACGCCGCGGCCGTAGGCACACTGGCGACAGTGTTGGATGGACAACCGTGGGTCGTACCGATGCTCTACGCCCGCGACCATGACCGGATCATCCTGCACGGGTCGACCGGTGCGGGCGCACTGCGGCATGTCGCAGCCGGAGCGCCGGCCGCGTTCTGTGTGACGCTGCTGGACGGAATCGTGGTGGCGGATACGCTTTTCGACTCCTCAGCCAACTACCGGTCGGCCGTCGTGCGCGGCCACCTGACCGTCATCGATCCGTCTGACGCGGCATACGCACTGGATCTGATGAGCGACGCGCTGATTCCCGGCCGCAGCTCTGAGGTGCGGCCCAGCACCACGAAGGAGCTCTCGGCGACACTCGCGATGGCCCTGCCGATCACCCCCGACGGCTGGACGGTCAAGGTGCGCGTCGGGCCGCCATCCCCGCCCGACGAGGCAGCCGACTCCGGCGGATGGGCCGGCGTAGTGCCGTTACGGACCGTGGCCGGCGATCCGATTCCCGCACCGTGGGTCAGTGTGGACGTCGACACTCCCGAGTCGGTTGGCCGCCTCGTCAAGGGCACCTGACGCGGCGCACCGATCCGGCGGTTCTTCGCACTCGCGGCCAGATCAAGCCATACTGGGCAAATGCGATCCATCTGGAAGGGTTCGATCGCCTTCGGCCTGGTGAACGTACCGGTCAAGGTCTACAGCGCGACCGAGGACCACGACATCAAGTTCCATCAGGTCCACGCCAAGGACAACGGGCGCATCCGCTACAAGCGAGTCTGCGAAGTATGCGGCGAGGTCGTCGAGTTCCGCGACATCAACAAGGCGTTCGAGTCCGACGACGGACAGATGGTGGTGATCACCGACGAGGACATCGCGACCCTGCCGGAGGAACGCAGTCGCGAGATCGAGGTGGTCGAGTTCATCCCGGCCGATCAGCTCGACCCGCTGATGTACGACAAGAGCTATTTCCTGGAGCCCGATTCCAAGTCGTCGAAGTCCTATGTGCTGCTGGCCAAGACCCTCGCCGAGACCGAACGGGTCGCGATCGTGCACTTCTCGCTTCGCAACAAGACGCGGCTGGCCGCGCTGCGGGTCAAGGACTTCAGCAAGCGCAACGTCATGATGATCCACACGCTGCTGTGGCCCGACGAGATCCGCGACCCCGACTTCCCGGTGCTGGACAAGGAAGTCGACATCAAACCGGCCGAGTTGAAGATGGCAGGTCAGGTTGTCGAGTCGATGACCGACGATTTCAAACCGGACCAGTTCCGCGACGACTACCAGGAACAGCTACGCGAGCTGGTTCAAGCCAAACTTGAAGGCGGAGAAGCCTTCTCGGTCGAGGAACAGCCGACCGAGCTCGACGAGACCGAGGATGTGTCGGACTTGCTGGCCAAACTCGAGGCCAGCGTGAAGGCACGTGGCGGTTCGGCGAAAGCTCCTGCCAAGAAGACACCTGCGAAGAAGGCCCCTGCCAAGAAAGCGGCGGCGAAGAAGGCCTCCGCCAAGAAGTAGCTCAGCGGCGGCAGTCCAGATCCACGTAGACCGTTGTGTACTGCAGATTCTGTCCGGGGTTGAACGACGTGATGCTTGCCGCACCGACAGGTATCTGCGGTGCGGTGACCGTACGGCCTTGCCGGACGGCACTCACCGTGCAGTCGTCCATCGCCTTGGTGCCCACTTTGCTCAATATCACCCGGTAACCCTGGCTTTCGAGTTCGCTGATGGTCTCACTCGCCGACGCGTCGGTCGGTGCGGCGCCGGCCGGCGCAGCCAACGCAGTCCCGAGCCCACACAATCCGACAGCGGCGGCACACGTGCTTGTCAACTTCGGCTTCACTGGATTCAGCCCATCCCTTCGGTTTCGGTGATGTGGGCTAAACCTAGGACGGTGAATTCCGTTGTCGGACAATCTCATACCGAATGCACACCGGTTAACACACAGTGAATACCGCCGCAACACGGCGTTAACATAAGCCCGCCGGAACCGTGGTCAGGCAGGCACGTCGACGCGCAGAGCCTCGTGCTCGTCGAGGATGCGGCGCAGCGCCGCGTCCATCGGGTGGGCCGATTCGAGGTCATGGCTGCAGCGGCGGTCCACCGCGACCACCACGCCAGGACGCAGCGGCGTGTGCTCGATCTGATCGACGAACGCGTCGAACATCGTGCGCGGGGTGGCCAGATAGTACAGGCCGTGACGAGCATCGACGAACCGGGCGCCGTACATCAGCCCGCATTGGGTGATGACGAACAACTCCGCGGCCGGGTGCGCGCGGCCGGGGTGGCCCAACTCCTCTTCACCCCATACCGAGGCCGCCAGACGGGCCTGAGCCAACCGGTCCTGCAGGTCATCGGTGCAGGCGAGCAAGCGGTGGATGAGGGTGCCGGCCGTCGACGGGTAACGGTCGACGGCCGGGCGGAAATACTCCGCGAAAGCATCGCCGAAGAAGTCGTATCGCTGCTGGGTCATGACGACTCCCCACCTTGAGCTGACAACTCGATTGTGCTCCCGCCACCAGGGCTGCGGTGGCGATTTGGGCGACGCACCATGTCGGCGCAGTGATCCACAGACCAACTAGAACGTGTTTCAGAAACGCCCCACGAGCGTCGGCTCACCCTGCTAGCGTGGCGCCGAGCGAGCGAACGGAGTGCATGTGATTCTGGATAGATTCCGACTGGACGACAAGGTTGCGGTTGTCACCGGAGCGGGCCGCGGACTGGGCGCAGCCACCGCCCTGGCATTCGCGGAAGCCGGTGCCGACGTGGTCATCGCGGCCCGCACCCAGGCCCAACTCGACGCGGTCGCCGAGCAGATCGCGGCAGTGGGACGCAAGGCTCACGTCGTCGCCGCCGATCTGGCCCATCCCGAGGCCACCGCGGAACTCGCGGCCGCTGCCGTCGATGCGTTCGGGAAACTAGACATCGTCGTCAACAACGTCGGTGGCACCATGCCCGCACCGCTCCTGAACACGTCCACCAAGGACCTGCGCGACGCGTTCACGTTCAATGTGTCCACCGCGCACGCGCTGACGTGTGCGGCGGTACCGCTGATGCTCGAGCACTCCGGCGGCGGCAGCATCATCAACATCACCTCCACCGTGGGCCGCCTGGCCGGACGCGGGTTCGCCGCCTACGGCACCGCCAAGGCCGCCCTCGCGCATTACACCCGGCTGTCCGCACTCGACCTGAGCCCGCGCATCCGCGTCAACGCGATCGCGCCGGGCTCGATTCTGACCTCAGCCCTCGACATCGTCGCCTCCAACGAGGCGCTGCGCGACCCGATGGAGAAGGCCACCCCGCTGCGCCGCCTCGGCGACCCCGCCGACATCGCCGCCGCCGCGGTGTACCTGTCCTCCCCCGCGGGCAGCTACCTGACCGGCAAGGTGCTCGAAGTGGACGGCGGCCTCAACATGCCCAATCTCGATCTGCCCATCCCTGACCTCTGAGGAGAACAATGACCATTCGGGTAGCCGCGGTCGGTACCGGTAACGTCGGCAAGCACGCCCTGGCGCAGCTCGTCACCAATCCGGACTACGAACTGACCGGTGTGTGGGTGTCCTCGTCGGCCAAGGCCGGCAAGGACGCCGGAGAGCTTGCCGGCCTTGATGTTTCGACCGGCATCCTGGCAACCACCGACCTTGACGCGATCTTGGCCGCCGAGCCGGACTGCGTGGTCTACACCGCGCTCGCCGACAACCGGCTGCCCGAGGCGCTCGAGGATTACCGGCGCATCCTGGCCGCCGGCGTCAACGTAGTGGCCAGCTCGGCGGTGTTCCTGCAGTACCCGTGGCAGGTGCTACCGGCCGAGCTGATCGAGCCGATCGCCACTGCCGCCGAAGAGGGATCTTCGTCACTGTTTGTCAATGGCATCGATCCCGGTTTCGCGAATGACCTTCTGCCGCTTGCCCTTGCCGGCACGTGTCAGCAGATCCAGCAGATCCGCTGCATGGAGATCGTCGACTACGCGACCTACGACAGCGCAGCGGTGATGTTCGACGTCATGGGCTTCGGCAAGCCGATCGACGAGACCCCGATGCTGCTGCAACCGGGTGTGCTGAGCCTGGCGTGGGGTTCGGTGGTGCGTCAGATGGCCGCCGGGCTCGGTATCGAACTCGATGAGGTCACCGAGGAACACACCCGGGTGCCCGCTCCGGAAGACTTCGAGATTGCGGCCGGGCACATCCCCGCCGGCACGACCGCAGCGCTGCGGTTCGAAGTGCGAGGTATGCGCGACGGCAAGGCCGCGGTGGTGCTTGAGCACGTCACGCGGCTGCGCGACGACCTGTGCCCGGACTGGCCGCAGCCCGCGCAGGAGGGCGGCTCCTACCGGGTGGTGGTGACCGGCGAGCCGTCCTACACCCTGGACCTGTGCCTGAGCAGCCCTAACGGCGACCACAACCATGCCGGTCTGGTGGCGACGGCGGCGCGGGTGGTCAATGCCATCCCGGCGGTGGTGGACGCCAAGCCGGGCATCCGGACCACACTCGATCTGCCGTTGATCACCGGCCGTGGTCTGTACGTCGCTGCCGGATAGGTCCTCGGCGGAACGAGCTGCGATGAGGTTTCGCCTCATCCCCTGGGATGACGAGTTTTTCGTCCTCTGACCAGCGCTGACAGTAGCGTTTGGACGTAGACTTACTCCACGATCGGAGTAGGTCATGAGCAACACGGTTCGGTGCCTGGCCGCAGGGCTGGCGGTGGCCTGCTCGGCGATTCTGACGGCCCCGGCCGGCGCGGCCGCGCCGAACTGCACCAACACGTCGCCCAACACCACCCAGTGCCAGACCAATGGCAGCACTGCGATCGTGACCTCCCCACCGGCGATGAACAACTACGGGCCCTGGTACGGACCGGTCTTCGGGTTCGGAGGCGTCGGCTGGTGACGGTCATGTTCGACCCGCGCCTGACGATCACCACAAGGTTTCGGGTACCCTAACTTTTCTATTCGCACACCCGGATAGAAAGCAGGGGCATTGTTACAGGACACCAAGACGCGCGTGACGCCGAGCTGGCTGCTGCTCGGCCCGGCGTTCGTCGCCGCGATCGCCTATGTCGATCCCGGCAACGTCGCCGCCAACGTGAGCGCAGGAGCCCAGTTCGGCTACCTTCTGGTCTGGGTCATCGTGGTGGCCAACGCCATGGCGGGCCTGGTGCAGTATCTATCGGCCAAACTCGGATTGGTCACCGGACGATCGCTGCCCGAGGTCGTTGCCGACCACACCCGCACCCCGACACGGATCGTCTACTGGATACAGGCCGAATTGGTGGCCGTAGCAACGGATCTCGCGGAAGTTGTGGGCGGGGCCATCGCGTTGCACCTGCTGTTCGACCTGCCGCTGCTGGTCGGTGGCGTCATCACCGGCGTGGTGTCGCTGCTGCTGCTGAGCGTGCAGAACCGGCGGGGGCAAGGGGTATTCGAGCGGGTCATCACCGGGCTGCTGATGATCATCGCCATCGGGTTTCTGACCAGCCTGTTCGTCAACACACCCCCGCCGGCCGCGGTCGCCACGGGACTGATCCCGCGCTTCCAAGGCGCCGAAAGCCTGCTGCTGGCCACCGCGATGCTCGGGGCCACCGTGATGCCACATGCGGTCTACCTGCATTCCGGTCTGGCCCGCGATCGCCACGGTCATCTCCAACCCGGCGCCGTCCGGCGACGCCTGCTGCGGATCACCCGCTACGACGTCGGCCTGGCGATGCTGCTGGCCGGCGCGGTGAACTTGGCCATGCTGCTGGTCGCGGCCACCAACCTGCAGGGACGCGACAACACCGACTCCATCGAGGGCGCCCACGCCGCGGTGCGCGACACCCTGGGCCCCACGGTTGCCCTACTGTTCGCCATCGGATTGCTGGCCTCCGGCCTGGCGTCGACCTCCGTCGGCGCGTATGCGGGCGCGATGATCATGCAGGGATTGCTGCGTCGCTCCTACCCGTTGCTGCTGCGGCGGATGGTCACCCTGATCCCAGCGCTGGTCATCCTGGCCATCGGCGTGGACCCCAGTCGCGCCCTGGTCCTGTCCCAGGTGGTGTTGTCCTTCGGCATACCGCTGGCACTGATCCCGCTGGTGCGGTTGACCAGCAAAGCGAACCTGATGGCCGAGGACGTCAACCACCGGGTCACCACCGCACTGGGCTGGGGAGTTGCCGGGTTGATTAGTGTGCTCAACGTGGTACTGATCTACCTGACCGTCGCGAGCTGAATGCTGCACCCGTACTTCGCCTACGGCTCGAATCTGTGCGTGGCACAGATGGCCCGGCGCTGTCCCGGGGCGGTCGATCCCCGACCGGCCCGCCTCGACGGCCACAATTGGCTGATCAACCAGCGCGGTGTGGCCACGATTGAACCTTTCGACATGACCGCGGTGCACGGTGTGTTGTGGCATGTCACCGACCACGATCTGGCCGCACTCGACAGCGCCGAGGGAGTCCCGGTGCGCTATCGCCGGGACCGGCTGACCGTGCACACGGACGGCGGCGCCGCACCGGCCTGGGTCTACATCGACCATCGCGTCGAGCCGGGTCCACCGCGGCCGGGCTATCTCGAACGCATCCTCGCCGGTGCGGTGCACCACGAACTTCCGCACACCTGGGTCGACTTCCTGCGCCGCTGGGCGGTTTAGTCACTGGTCACAGCTGACGCCAATTCGCGGATCACATCGGCGATTTCGTTGCGTCGGCGCCAGGCCCGTCGCTGCCGCATCGCGCCGTTACCCTCGGCGGCGATCCGTGCGATCTCACCGCGCACCATCTCGTACTCGCCCAACACCTCCAGCGCGGGCCGTACCGTCTCCAGATATCGGTCCAAGAGTTCGCGCACTGGGACTGTCGACTGGTCTCCCAGCAGGTAGATGCCGTCGCCTTCGAGCCCGTCGCGGGCGGCCTTCCAGTGCGCCGCCCGGACCGCGTAATCCGCCAGGACCGGAACGGATTCGCCCTCGGCGCGCAGCTGCAGCGCGGTCATCACCCCGGCCCGGATCAAGGTGGCGAGCAGCACCGTCTCGGCCACCGTCGCGGGTACGTCGGAGACCCTCACCTCCACGGTCGGGAAATTCGCCGACGGACGCACATCCCAATAGATCATGCCGTCGTCCAGGGCGGCCCCGGCCCGTTGCAGCATGTCGATGGTGGCCTCGTAGTCCGCGGCCGAATCGAAGTGCGGCGGCGGACCCGAGCTCGGCCAGCGCGACCACAGCACACTGCGGAAGCTGGCGTAGCCGCTGTCGGTGTTGCGATAGATCGCCGAGTTGGCGGTCAGCGCCAACAACACATGCAGCCAGGGCCGCAGCCAGTTGCTGACATAGATGGCATGCGGCCGGCTCGGTACCGCGACGTGGACGTGGCAGCCGCAGATGCCCTGCTCGTGGGCGACCATGCCGAAGCGGTGGGCGATCCTGCGGTAACGCGCGGTCGGTGTCACCGGGAATTTGTGCGGCACGGTCGGCGGCAGCCCGACCGCCAACAGCTGTGCCCCGTTGGCCGCGGCAGCCTCCGTGGCGATACGGCGCAACCTGGTCAGTTCGCGCCGTAGCGCACTGCTGGTGCCCATCACATCCGTGGTGGTTTCGACCTGACAGCTGGTCAGCTCCAGTTGCAGGTCTACGCCGTGCTCGGCGGCACACGCCGCGACCTGTTTGTTCCGGGCGATCGGCTCGCCGCTCTGCGGGTCGATGAGCAGGAACTCTTCCTCCACGCCCACCGTCGGATGACTTGTCACGGCTCAGAATTGCCCGCCGCCGACGCCCCCAAACCTGCGGGCGCCATGCCTAAGATCGGGTGATGCCCAACGATTTCCGTTTTGGTGTCAGCCTGCGCGCCACCGGATCCCAATCGCAGATCGCCGACGTGGCACGCCGGGCCGAAGACCTCGGCTTCGACGTCCTCAACGTTCCCGACCATCTCGGTGCACCGGCCCCGTTTCCCACCCTGACAGCGGTGGCCGCGGCCACCAGCACACTGCGCGTCGGGACGTTCGTGCTCAATGCCGCCTTCTACAAGCCGGCACTGCTGGCCCGCGACGCCACCGCGCTGTGGGATCTGTCCGAGGGACGCTTCGACCTCGGCCTGGGCGCCGGCTACGTGCGCGAGGAGTTCGAAGCAGCCGAACTTCCGTTCCCCAGCGCGCGCGAGCGCGTCGACTATCTACGCCACACCACCGAGTACCTGAACGAGCACACGCCCGACATTCCTATCCTCATCGCGGGCAACGGCGACCGGCTGCTGACGGTGGCCGCTCAGACGGCCGACATCGTCGGCCTCACCGGCGGCGACCACGTCGACGGCGACCCACTGGCCGAGCGGATCTCGTTCCTGCGCAAGGCCGCCGGCGACAGGTTCGGCGACTTGGAACTCAATATCGCCATCACGGCGATGCCCGCCCCCGGCACCGAGATGCCGACTCTGAATGTGCCGCGCCATTTCCTGCCGGGGCTCAGCGACGACGAGCTGCTCCGCCACCCCGGTGTGCTGTCCGGATCGGTCAGCGCCATGGCCGACCGAATCCGCGGCCTGCGCGCACAGTACGGGATCACCTACATCATCGTGCAGATCGCCCACGCCGAGGCGTTCGGGAAGGTGATCGCCGAACTCCGGTAGAAGTCCTTCCCATCCGGGCCGTGCCCGGCTCCGAATACCGGGTGTGGAGCACACTCATCCTGGCGAGCGCGCCGTTGCGGTGATCGGTAGCGGTGTTGCCGGCCTGACGGCTGCCTATGTCCTGTCCGCGCGTGACCGTGTCACCCTGCTGGAAGCCGACAGCCGCTTCGGCGGCCACGCCCATACCCAGCAGGTCATAGAAGACGGCCGCACCATTGCGCTCGACACGGCCTTTTTGGTGCACAACGACCGTACCTATCCGACGCTGTGCCGGCTGTTCGACGAACTGGGGATCCGTACGCAGGAGACCGACATGTCGATGTCGGTACGGGATGAAGGAACCGGCCTGGAGTACGCGGGCGCGCGGGGATTGGGCGGGTTGTTCCCTTCCTTGTCCAACCTGACGCGGGCACGCTACCTGCTCATGCTCGCCGAGATCACTCGATTCCACCGGCTGGCAACCCAATTGCTGCGGCGGCCGGCAACACAAGGCGAGGTGACCTTGGACGCGTTCCTCCACCGGCACGGGTTTTCCCGGTATTTCACCGAACGATTCATGACTCCGCTGGTCGCCGCGGTGTGGTCCTGCCCGCCCGGTGAAGCGCTGCGCTACCCGGCGCGGTATCTGTTCGTCTTCCTGCAGCACCACGGCATGCTTTCGGTGTTCGGCTCGCCGAGTTGGCGCACGGTGGTCGGCGGGTCGGCCAACTACGTCGAGGCCATCGTGTCCGGGCTACCCGAGGCGGTCACCGGCGCGCACGTACGGTCCGTGCGGCGGTGCGCCGAGGGCGTTCTGGTCACCGTCGACGGACACCCTCCCCGGAGGTTCGATGCCGCGGTCATCGCCACCCATCCCAATCAGGCGCTGATGATGCTGGACCACCCGACCGAGGCCGAACGGAGCATCCTCGGGGCCATCCCCTACAGCGTCAACCAGGCGCAGTTGCACACCGACGAGTCGGTACTCCCACGCCTGCCGAGAGCGCGCGCTTCCTGGAATTATCTGATCGACCCGATTGATCACGCCGTCACCGTCACCTATGACATCACCAGGCTGATGAGGCTCGGCGGCACTCGGCGCTATCTGGTGACCCTCGGCGGCGCCCACCGCGTGGACCCGTCGAAGGTCCTGGCCGAGATGGTCTATGACCATCCGGTCTACACCTCCGAATCGGTTGCCGCGCAGCAGCTTCTACCTGCGCTCAGCGATGACCGCGTCGTGTTCGCCGGCGCTTACCACGGCTGGGGCTTCCATGAGGACGGCGCCGCCTCGGGACTGCGGGCCGCCGAGCGCCTGGGTGCCCGATGGGCCGAAGGCACGGTTGCGGAGCCGGCGGCATGCTGAGCCCCGCTCTGTACCGCACTGAAATTACCCATGTCCGGCTCGCACCCGTGCGTCATCGCTTCAGTTACCGCGGCTACAGCTGGTTTGTCGATCTCGACCGGATGCCGCGATTGCCGCGTTGGCTCATACCTTTCGCCCGATTCGAGGCCGCAGACCACTTCGCGGGTAAACCGAAAGACTCGCTGCGCCAACGTGTCGACACGTTTCTGTCGACGCACGATGTGGATCTCCGCGGGGGCAGGGTGACCGCGTTGCTACAGGCGCGAGTGCTCGGATACGTATTCAACCCGCTGAGCCTGTACTGGTGCCACGATGCCGCAGGCACGCTGCGCTGTGTGATCGCCGAGGTTCACAACACCTATGGCCAACGGCACGCCTATCTGCTGCCCGCCGGACAACCTGCATGCGTGTCCAAGCGCTTGTACGTCTCGCCCTTCAATGACGTCGACGGGCACTACCGCGTCCGCGCACCACAGCCTGATGAACATCTTGATGTGACCATTTCCCTGCACCGCCAAGGGCATCCGGCGTTTGTCGCCACCCTGCGGGGCGAGCGCATGGTGGCGAACGCGCGGCAGTTGCTCCGCCTGCAATTCGTCGCACCGCTGGCCCCGCTGGCCGGGGCCCTCGCAATCCGGGTCGAGGGAATCAAGTTGTGGCTGCGTCGGGTCCCGCTGGTGCCCCGACCCACCGATGAAGCCGTTGAGTTCGTCACCGAGCACCGAGGAAGGGCACTGTGAGCACTCGGACCGGGACCTATCCCGCCATCGACCCGACCCGCTGGCCCGACGTGGCCCATCCACCGCGCGGACCGGTGGCCGCGATCTCCGGCGCGGTGGCCAACCAACTACTGCGACGGGCCGCCGCGACATTGCCGGTACGGCTGGCGTTTCCCGACGGAACCGTGATCGGGGCGGCTGATCCGACCTTGCCCACCATGGTCATCGAACGGCCGGGGGCCGTGGCTCGGCGGATCGGCTGTCACGGCCTGATCGGGTTCGGCGAATCGTATATGGCCGGTGAGTGGCACTCCACCGACCTCGTCGGGTTGCTCACCGAGTTCGGCAGGTCGATGGGCGACCTGGTTCCCGCTGCGCTGCAACGCTTTCGTACTGTGACGCTGCCCCGATCACCGCGGTCCGCCCGCAACAACCCGGCGCAGTCCCGGCGCAACATCGCGGCGCACTACGACCTCTCCAATGAGCTGTTCTCGGAGTTTCTCGACGAGACGATGACGTACTCCAGCGCGCTGTTCCCTGAACTTCCGGGCACGGCAGCCGGCCTGGCCGACGCCCAGCGCCGCAAGATCGACCGACTGCTCGACACGGCAGGCGTGGGGCCGGGCAGCCGCGTCCTGGAGATCGGCACCGGCTGGGGTGAGCTCTGCATCCGCGCCGCACAGCGTGGGGCGCGCGTCCGCTCGATCACCCTGTCGGCCGAACAACAACGGCTGGCCCGGCAACGGGTGGCGGCGGCCGGCCTGTCAGACCGGGTCGGTATCGACCTGCTCGATTACCGCGACGCCGACGGCTGCTACGACGCAGTCCTGTCGGTCGAGATGATCGAAGCCGTCGGATATCGCTTCTGGCCCACCTATTTTCGAACACTCGACCGGCTCGTCACTCCTGGAGGCCGGGTCGCGATCCAGGCCATCACCATGCCGCACGATCGCATGATGGCCTCACGCGGCACACACACCTGGATCCAGAAGTACATCTTCCCCGGCGGTCTGTTGCCGTCGACCGAGGCGATCATCGGACTGACCGAGCGCGGAACCCGGCTGCGCACCGTCGATGTGATGTCGCTGCGGCCGCACTACGCCGAGACCTTGCGGCTGTGGCGAGAACAGTTCGTCTCGCGCCGTGACACGGTGGCAGCGCTCGGTTTCGACGATGTATTCGCCCGCATGTGGGAGCTGTACCTGGCGTACTCCGAAGCCGGGTTCGCCTCCGGCTATCTCGACGTCTACCAGTGGACATTCGCACCGATCGGAGGGCACCGGTGAACATGCTGATCGTTACCGCGGTGTCGCTGGCCGCACTCGCCGTGGTGCACGGGTTGACGTTCCTCATCGGCCGAGGCCTTGGGCGGTACAACGTCGTCGACGTGGCCTGGGGCATCGGGTTCATCGCGGTCGCCGCCGTCAGCGCAGTTCTCGGTGCCGGCGATCTCTTCCGACGCATCCTGCTGTTGGTGCTCATCACCGTCTGGGCGGGCCGGCTGTCCTGGCACATGGTGCTCAAGTCCGCGGGCAAGGGCGAGGATCCACGCTACGAGGAGCTCTTGGGCGGCGACTATTCGGCCGCTCACGTGCTGCGCAAGGTGTTTGTCATCCAGGGGGCGGCAACCTGGTTTGTCGCACTGCCGGTGCAGCTGTCGTCGACGTTGGGGCCGACTCCGAGCGTGCTGCGACCGGTCCTGATCGCGGGCGTGCTGATCTGGGTGGTCGGGCTGGTGTTCGAGGCGGTCGGAGACCATCAGCTGCGCCGGTTCAAATCCGACCCGGCCCACCGGGGAGTGATCATGGATCGCGGGTTGTGGGCCTGGACCCGCCATCCCAACTATTTCGGCGACAGCTGCGTCTGGTGGGGGCTGTGGTTGGTGACCATCTGCGGCTGGCTGTCGCTCGCGACGGTGCTGTCCCCGGTCTTGATGACGTACTTCCTGGTGTACGCGACCGGCGCCCGATTGGCCGAGAAGCATATGGGGGGCCGGCCGGGGTTCGAGGAATACCGTTCGCGCACTGCGTTTTTCATACCGATGCCACCGAGATCTGGATAAACATGACGGCGCACGCCCCGGTCGCTAGGCTGCTGTGGGTGACCGCCGAACTCGACGCGTTGCTGCGGCGGGTGGCCCGACGCGATGTCGACGCCTTCGCCGAACTGTACGACCATACGCGGTCGCGGGTGTTTGGCCTGGTCACCCGGGTTCTTCGGGACCCGGGATACAGCGAGGAAACCACCCAGGAGATCTACCTGCAGGTGTGGCGCACGGCCGACAGCTACGACCCGACCGCAGGATCTCCGATGGCGTGGCTGATGACACTGGCCCACCGGCGAGCGGTGGACCGGGTCCGTGCCGAGCAAGCTGCCGGCCAACGTGAGTCCCGTTATGGGATGACCAGCATGGAACCGGCCGCCGACTACGTCGCGGACTCGGTGATCACCCAGGACGAACAGCGCAGGGTCGCCGACTGTCTGTCCTCGCTCACCGATGCCCAGCGGGAATGCATCCACCTCGCCTACTACGACGGTCTGACCTACAGCCAGGTGTCGCAGCGGCTGGCGGCCAATCTGGCCACCATCAAGTCCCGTATGCGTGATGCTCTCCGCGGACTGCGCAATTGTCTGGGGGCGGCATGACCGATCCGGTTGACTCCGAACTGCTCGAGCTGGCCACCCCGTATGCGCTGCACGCCGTGTCCGACGGCGAGCGCGCCGACATCGAACAGCGCCTGGCCGCTGCTTCTCCCGAGGTCGCGGCCCAGTTCTCCGCCGAGGTGCGCGACGTGCAGGAAACCATGGCACGGGTGGCCGGTGCCACAGCCTTGGAGCCACCGGCAGGTCTACGTGATCAACTACTGGCAGCGGTCTCGGTGCGCGAGCTGCGGCCGGCACCACGCTGGCGTAACGCGGCGCTGGCGGCTGCAGCAGCCGTCGTCATCGCCCTGGCCGGCGTTGGCATCGGCTTCGCACTGCGGCCCAGCCCCCAGACCACGACGGCCGAGCAGATCTTCGCCGCCCCCGACGTCCGGACCGTGTCCGGGTCGATTCCCACCGGCGGTACCGCGACTGTCGTCTTTTCCCGCGAACGCAACGCCGGGGTGTTGGTGATGAATGGCGTCACGCCCCCGGAAACCGGCACGGTTTATCAAATGTGGCTGCTACGTGGGGACGAGGCCGAATCGGCAGGCACCATGGATTCGGCAGCCGTCGCGCCGTCGACCACCGCGGTGCTCCCCGACCTCGGCGACGCGTCGGCACTGGCGTTCACCGTCGAGCCTGGCAGTGGTTCGACGACGCCGACCACACCTGTCTTCGCCGAGCTGCCGCTGCGGTGACACGCGTGAGGTCGCTGAACGCCGGGTATTACTGACCTCACCGCACCGAGTCGGGAATAGGAAGTGGTGAAAACCATGTCACAAGCAGCAGACGACCTCAGCAAGGCACCCACACCGGATCAGGCCGAGGACAACGCGTACTTCCCGTCGCCCTACTCGTTGAGTCAGTACACCTCGGCCAAAACCGACTTCGCCGGCGTCGAACACGCAGGTGCCTACACCGAGGGCCGGTGGAAGGTACTGATGATCGCTACCGAAGAGCGATATGTCTTGTGCCAGAACGGAAAGATGTTCTCCACCGGCAACCATCCGGTGGAGATGCTGCTGCCGCTGCACCATCTGATGCAAACCGGGTTCGACGTCGACGTCGCGACCATCTCCGGGTACCCGGCGAAGCTGGAACTGTGGGCCATGCCCCACGAAGACCAGGCCGTTCTGGCGACCTACGAGACCCTCAGGCCCAAACTCAAAGAACCTCTCAAGCTCACCGAGGTCGTCGCGGACCTCAAGGCGGCCTCCGACTATCTGGCGGTCTTCATTCCCGGCGGCCATGGCGCCGTCGTCGGATTGCCGGGCAGCGAAGCGGTAGGTCAGACCCTGGACTGGGCACTGGATCACGGCCGGTTCATCATCACCCTGTGCCACGGACCGGCCGCCCTGCTGGCCGCGAGCATCGGCAGGGACCAGTCGCCGTTGGCCGGATACTCGGTGTGTGTGTTCCCCGACTCGCTCGACGAGGGACCCAACATCGACATCGGTTACCTGCCCGGGCGCCTGCAGTGGCTGGTCGCCGACCTACTCGTCAAGCAAGGACTCACAATCGTCAACGACGAGATGGCCGGCACCGTGCACCAAGACCGCCGTCTGCTCACCGGCGACAGCCCGCTGGCCTCCGACGCGCTGGGCAAACTGGCCGTCAACTGCATGCTCGACGCGCTCGGGCGGGAGCACGATGCCTGACCGATCGGCCGGCTCGATCACGGGAGCCTCCGCTTCAGGCGCGCACTCCTGAGGATCTGCAACGCCATGTTGGTAGAGGTGATCATCGGAAAGACGCCGAGGAACGTGCGCTCTGACGGAGTGCGTCCGTGCAATTGTTCGAGGCTGCCGAAGACATAAAAGCATCCGATGCAGAACAGCGTGGCCGGAACGGCGAGTGCCAGGATGCTGCCGCGGTCGGCGAGCACCTGTCGGGCCAGGGCCAGTTCGTCTTCCGTGAGCGCTTCGCGTTTCCGGACCTTGCGCAACGTGGCCGACAGGGTGCCGATGGCGAGCTTCGAGGTGACGTGGGCGTGGCCCCTCATCCTCCTCGTGAACACGAAAGCCACGACGGCGAACACCCAGATCAGCGCGAAGAAGACGATCGACAGGATGCCGTACAGAGTCGACGTCGTCATGTCACGCCTCCACGCGCTGGTGCTGGGGCAGCGGCTGCCGCAGCGGCCGCTGCCGGATGAATGTAGGCCACCAGAACCACGGACCCAGGAAGCGCAACAGGCACGGCACCACGAACGACCGAACCACCAGCGTGTCGAGCAGCAGGCCGATACACACCGTCGAGCCCACCTGGCCGATGGTGCGCAGATCGCTGATCAACATCGCCAACATGGTGAACGCGAACACCAGACCGGCAGAGGTCACCACGCCGCCGGTGCTGCCGAGGGCACGGATCAGCCCGGTGTTCAGGCCCGCACCCGACTCCTCCTTGACCCGGGAGATCAGCAGCAGGTTGTAGTCCGAGCCGACCGCGACCAGGATGATGAAGGTCAGCGGCAACACCAGCCAGTGCAGGTGCAGCCCGATCAGGTGCTGCCACACCAGGATTGACAGTCCGAACGCGCCTGCATACGAGAACGCCACCGTGCCCGGAATCACCATGGCCGCGACCAGGCTCCGGGTCAGGTACAGCATGATCAGGAAGATCAGGACGAACGCGGCGATCGCCACGATGAGCAGATCCGAGGCCGCATAGGCCTTGATGTCCTTGTTGTTCGAGCCCGCGCCGCCGATGTAGATCTTCGAACCGGCCAGCGAGGTCTCCTTGAGCGCAGCCTTGATCGCGCCGGGGAACTGGTCGACGTGGTCGATCCCTTCGGGCCCCATGGCGTTTCCCTCATGGGTGACGATGAAGCGGGCGGCCTTGCCGTCCGGCGACATCATCAGCTCCATGCCGGTCTTGACGTCCTCGTTGTCGAAGGCCTCCCTGGGGATGTAGAAGAAGTCGTCACTGCGGGATTGGTCGAAGTCGTTGCCCACGTTGATCAGGTCGTAGTACGTCTGGTCGGTCTGGGTGGACTGCAGATGCGCCGGGCCGTAGTTGTTGGTGATGACGCCCAGCAGCGAGCGGCTGTCGGCCATCATGCGTTCCAACTGCGAGATCATCTGCGGCAGCAGCCGGTCGATGGCCTCGAACGAGGTTACGGCGTCGGCGATCTGGGCATCGAGACTGTCGATGCCGTCGAGCGAGTCGAACAGCGATCGCATTGCCCAGCACGCGGGGATGTCGAAACAGTGCGGTTCCCAATAGAAGTAGTTCTTCAACGGCCGCAGGAAGTCGTCGAGGTTGGAGATGCCGGCGTTCATGTCGTCGGTCACCTGTTTGAGGTTCTCCAAGGTCAGGACCGTGGAATGCAGTTCGTCGGCCATCTGCTGGGTCAGCCCGATCACCTTCTGCAGCACCTCGACCGAACGCGCCTGGATCTCGGCCTGCTTGTCGGTGTTCTCGTTCTGCTGCTCGTTGAACGGCAACTGCTGGCCGCTGCCGCTGCCCTGGGTGGTGAACAGGTAGGGAATCGTGGCGTGCTCCAGCGGCCGGCCCAGCGGCCTGGTGATGCTCTGCACCATGGCGACACCGGGGAGCCGGATCAGGCTCTTGGCGACACGGTCCAGCGAGATGAAGTCGGCCGAGTTGCGCATGTCGTGGTCGCTCTCGACCATCAGCATCTCGCTGAACAGTTTGCTTTGCGAGAAGTGCCGATCAGAGGCCTCGAAGCCGAGATTGGCTGCACCATCGGCAGGTTGGTAAGCGCGATCGTCGTAGCTGACCTTGAAGGTGGGTACGAAGATCGCGCCGATCATCACGACGGCGGCACTTGCGACGAAGACAGGTTTGGGCCACCGCACCACGCTTGTCGCGATCCGGCGGTACAGATGCCCCTTGGCCATCCGCTTCGGGTCGAACAGCCCGAACAGGCTGCCCAACGTGAGCAGCGCCGGCGCGAGAGTGAGGGCCGCAGCGATGGTGAACAGCATGCTGATGGCGACCGCCGGTCCCATCGTGTGGAAGTAGTCCAGCCGAGCCAGGCTCAGGCAGTAACAGGCGCCGGCGATGGTCAGTCCGGAGCCGATGATGATGGGGGCGACACTGCGATAGGCGGTGTAGAACGCGTCTTCGCGACTCTCGCCGTCCTGCCTGGCCTCCTGGTAGCGGCCCAGCAGGAAGATGCCGTAGTCAGTTCCGGCCCCGAGCGTCAATGCCACCACGATGTTCACCGCGAACGACGACAGCGGGATGACGCCCAAGTGCCCGAGGGTCGCGATAACGCCCTTGGCGACAAGCATTTCGATCAAGACGCTGACGAGAGGAACCAGCAGGTTGGCGACCGAGCGGTAGACCACCAGCAGCATGATCACGATCAGGATGATCGTGAGGATTGTGATGTTGTTGAGGCTGGAATTGGCGATCGTCAGGGTGTCCGATGCCAGCGGCGCCGCGCCGCTCACGTAGACCTTGAGCCCGGGCGGCGGCGTGTCGTCGGCGATGATGTCGCGCACCGCGTTCACCGACTCGTTCGCCTGGAGTTGCCCGATGTTGCCGGCCAACCGCAACAGTACGAAAGTTGCCTTGCCGTCCACGCTTTGGGCACCAGCCGCGGTGATGGGCTTGCCCCACAGATCCATCACGTACTGCACGTGCTCGGGGTCGTGCTTGAGCCGGTTCATCAGGTCGTCGTAGTACCGGTGATCGCCATCGTCGAGGGGCCGGTCGGCCTCGAACACCAGCATGGTCAGGCTGGTCGAGGTGGACTCCTGGAACTTCTCCCCGATGCGCAGCATCGCGACCTGGGACGGGGCGTAACTCGGGATCATCGAGCCCGCCAATTGTTCGGCGACGTGCTCGACCTGCGGGACGAACGTGTTGGTGGTGACGGCCAGCAGCGCCCAGAACACGATGATCGGCACGGCGAGGACGCGCACGGATCGCGCGACGAAGGGCCGGTTCGCCCGGTGGCTGCTCACGCGGACTTCACCCGGCACGTGACGTCGGCTTCGGAGTGAGTGGATGACTGTTCGTCGCGCACAACGCCATTGACCAACATCCGGCAGCCCACCTCACCGCCGTTGACCTGCGCCGACATGCTGCCGGACACGACAGTGAGCGTTGTCGTCTCGGTGTGTGTCCACGGCAGCTCGGTGAGATCCACCCGGTGCGGATGTCCGTCGATGTCGACGTAGCTCACGAGCCCACCATTGCCGATGGTTCCGAACAGCTCATACGTGAGCTGTTTGGGAGTGAACTGTTCAGGAGCCTGCGCGGCGAGCACCGTCGGCACCGGTCCCGGCTCTGACAGCTGATGCACCTTCCAGACCCCGAGCCCGCCCACACCGACGGCGATAACCGTCACCAGCGGGAGCCATCCCTTCTCCAGGACGGTCAGGCTGCGCGGTTTGCGTCCCACCCTGCGGAGTTCTCGACCACGTGCGTTCGTGGGTTGCTCCCCGATCATGACGGACATATATATCGCACATAGGAACCATTCCTCAAGGCACCCACCACCCATCCCTCACATTCACAGCAGTCTGACAGGCAGATTCCGGCGCTTCTGCGAAACCTGCGGCGCGCATGGTTGGTAGTTTATTTCCTGTTAGTGATATAAATGGACCGTGGCCAGCACACCCACCGACAGCAGCGTGGAAGCGGTTTCGGCGATGCTCGTGGCGAGCGCCGACCTGATGTGGCGCCATCTCGCCGACCGCAAGGGGTTGAGCGCGAGCGCGACGCTGGTTCTGGTACGCCTCAACCGGGAGGGCCCGATGCGGATCACCGCCCTCGCCGAGGCAGAGGGCGCGAGCCAGTCGGGCATGACACAACTGGTGCAACGCCTGGAAAGCCAAGGGCTGCTGGAGCGTTGCAGCGATCCCGACGACGGCCGGGCATGCTTGGTGAAGGTCAGCGAGGGCGGCCGGCAACTGTGGGAGGAACGTGCGGTTGTCCGCAAGCAACGCATCTCCGAGTTGCTGGCCGGATTGCCGGAAGAGGACCAGACGACGCTGTGGCTGGCCGCGCAGGTCTCGGCCCGACTGGTCGATCAGATGCGCGAGATCGCCGACTCCCCCGACGTCACCGGCGGCTAGGGTGATGCCCGAGACCTGCACCCGTCGACAATCACACCGGCGACCATCGCTGCGAACCCCGGGAAACACGTAGTCCCGGCCGCCACCGGTGTTACGTTGACGCCGACCCGGGAGGCGCACAGATGTCCATGGAAGGCTCGGTAACCGTGCGGATGTCCGCACCGGCGGACCGTATCTGGGAACTCATCTCCGACGTACGCAACACCGGGAAGTTCTCGCCGGAGGTGATGGAGGCCGAATGGCTGGGCGGTGCGACCGGCCCTGCACTCGGCGCCCGGTTCCGCGGACACGTCAAGCGCAACGAGATCGGGCCCGTCTATTGGACGACCTGCGAGGTGACCGCCTGCGAGCCCGGGCGTGAGTTCGGCTTCGCGGTGCTCGTCGGCGACCGGTCGGTCAACAATTGGCATTACCGGCTGGAACCCGCCGGGGCCGACACCGATGTCACCGAATCCTTCCGGATGACCCCAGGAGCGTTCACCACAGTCTTCTCACTCCTTGGCGGGCAACTCCGCACCCGCCGCAATATTCGCGACATGCGCAAGACGCTGGAACGCATCAAGGCGGTCGTCGAGAGCTCAGGGCAGTAGCGGTCCGCGCCCGACGTGGGCGCCGTGGCCGCACCTGTGCGCGAGCTGTGTATCGATGAGAATCCGGCCAGACGTGCCGGGCGGCTATGGTGACGCCGGCTGGAATTTAGTTATGCTTATTTTTGCTTAGGCATACATACGGGCGTCGTTCATCGACGCCCGAACATCTGGAAATCACGCGGTCGGGAGCGATGTGACCAGGTCACTGGTCGTCATCAAGGAGGTCGACATGACTGCACTCATCCCCCCACCCGTGGACCTGAGGTCCCTGCAACCCGCCGAGCCACTACCGCCGCGCCGCAGATTCATCCCCCGGTCACGCCGAGGCAAGGCCGCCATTGCCGCTGGATTGGTCGTGCTGCTCGTCGCCGGACTGCTCGGTGCGACGTACAAGGCCTCACCGGGCGGCACCTTGTGGGGAGTCCAGAAGGCGATCTTCCCCGACCACGCGCAAGACGTTGCCCTGACCGCCGTCGTCAACGACCTGAAGAAGGCACAGGACATCCTCGGGAGCGGGCAGCAGCCCACACCGGATCAGCTGACCGACGCCCGCACCGCACTCAACCACGCCAAACAAGGCCTGGACCACGTGTCGCCGTCACCTGAGCGAACCAGTTTGCAGAATCTCTATCTCCAACTGACACAACAACTTCTGCAGTACACGCCCGATTCAGTGCTCCGGCTCGCACCGTTGCCCGTCCCGCCTCCGGCGCCACCGGCCGCCGACCCTCAGCAGCCGGACGCTGTGGCACTGACCAGCGCAGCCGCGCCCACTTGGGGATACGGCGCTCCCGACGACTACATCCCGGCGCCGGCCGGCATTCCGGAATCCCCGATAGCCGATTGGCCGCAGCCCATCGACCCGCCGGTGACGCCCAACCTGAACAACCTGGGCTACTACGACCCGTCTTGGGGCCGGCTCTACGGCTACAACCCCGGCGGTTGGTACAACTACGACCTCGGCGGCTACAACCGGTACGGCTTCGATTTCCTCGGCTTCGACCGGTGGGGTTACGACCGCTGGGGTTACGACCGCTGGGGTTATGACCGCTGGGGGTACAACTGGGCCGGGTACAACTGGGCCGGCTACGACCGCCACGGTTGGGACCGCAATGGCTGGAACGAATGGGGCCAGCGCCGCAACCACCCGGGTGACCCACGCAGACGGGACTGGTACGACCGCCACCACCCGTACCGGCTGTACTACCAGTGGAAGTTCCACGTACACAATCCGGTATACCGCCGCGCACAGTGGGATCGGGCCCACGGGTTCAACCCGGATCGGTACCGGGACTGGAACCGGCACCGAGATTGGCACAATCCGCGCAGCCGCGATTGGGCACCGCCCGCCCCAAACCGCGGCATCAAGGTGGATATTCACCTCTCGTCCCCGGTGGTGAACCTGAATGCCTCACTGACGCAATTCATCTCCGACAAAAAGGTGAAACGTGTCTCCGGGCCGCTGATGAAGGATCTCGCGGACAAATCCGCCCGTGACTTCACCAAAGAACTCACCCGTCCGGTCACCATCCTCACCGGGCCGCCTCAGCTCTCGACGCTCAAGGACAAGCCCGACACACTCAAGACCAGAAACGAAACATCCATTGCACCACCGGCATTGACCGCACCGGCGCCGGCTACGCCGCCGTCGAAGGTGAAACCCGGATTCACCGCGCCCAAACTGGACCCGGCACCCGCCTACACACCACCCGACGCCGACAAGCCGCGGGAAAATCGGTTGCCGAAACCGGACAACGTCACGCCGGGATTGGAACCCGACAGGTCCCCCGGGCCGATGCCCGGCGACCCGAAAAAGGACGCACCTGACCGCGCCGGGGCTCCGCCGTCCGAGCTGAGACCGGATCACCCTGCGGTGACGCCACCGGCCGATCCGAAACCGGCGAGTCCGCCCAGCCCCGAGGTGACACCGCCCCGCGAGGACTCGACACCACGCCGGGACAACCCTGTTCGTGAGGCACCGGTGCAGGAAGCACCGGCACGGGAAGCGCCCGCGCAGGAGGCGCCGGCCCGCCGGGAACCGGCGCAACAGCGCCCCGAACCGCAAGCACCGCGGCAGAAGCCCGCTCCGGAACCGCCGGCGCAAACACCTGCCCCGGCACCTGAGGCCCCGGTGCGTCAGGCTCCGGCTTGGCAGCGACCCGAACGGCAGGCACCGCCGCAACGCGAGGCGCCGGTCCGACAGGCTCCGGTTTGGCAACAACCCGAACGGCAGGCACCGCCACAACGTGAGGCCCCGGTTCGCCAGAAGCCTGAGCGGCAGGCCCCGCCACAACGCGAGGCTCCGCGATCTGATTCGGGCCCCCGTCAGGCGTCCGAACGGCCAAAGACAAAGGGACCCAAGTGTTCGTCATTCCCGATGTGCTGAACGCCCTCGTCGAGGCCACCGTGACGTTCACCGCGTAGCCTCGACCGCTTCCGGCAGGCGGGTTACCTCCCGGCCGGTAACACACGCCCAGGAACCTCCTCGGCGGGCGCCCCGATGCCACCGGTTGGCGCTTGGCCAACTACCATGAAGCGTCCCTATGGGTTTTCGACACCTATTTCGATAGGTCCCGCCCCGGGGACTTGTAGAAACTCTGACGCTGCTGATCAGCTGTAGTGCTGCCTGCGGCCCCAGAACGCGATTGTGTCGATCCCGGAACGCGTGCTCCAGCAAGATGACCGTAGTGTCAGCGCCGCGATAGGCCGATACCAGCCGAGCTGAATCGGCAGACTACGACAGCGCTAGCGTGCCGGTCGATCATCGAGGTGCTGATGCGGTTCTCGGTAGTTACCGAGCAAATTTCCGTTCGGCCTGCAGCGAACATGGCCGCGGTATCAGTTTGGTAGCGATACTGCCGGCCGGGCATCCACTACCGGCGTGATATCCGCAGCGAACATGCTGTCATACACGCCGGCGTCTCCGGTATCGCCGCCTCATTGAAGAAGTTCGATCAGGTCTCACACGGCCTGTGCGCCGTCGGCGGTCGGCCGATCCAGGTGCGGACGTTGTGCAGTCGTCGGTGCAAGATACAACCGTAACCATCGTTGAGGTCAATGAGCTGCCTTGGGCCGAAGACAAACTCGCTTCGGAACACCGCCCTGAGCTTGACCCGCGGCTTTGGCAAACCGACCCAGGTGTCAGTTCACCGCGCCGAACGCGGCAATGTCTCCCAGTGCGTCCTCGGCACGACCGCCCAACTCCGCGTCGTCGATCAGCGCTTCCAGTCGACGAACGGTCTCAGGGCTCACCGCGCGGTGAATCCTGCCGACGTGGCCCATACACGTCACCGCCAGTGCCCTGACCTCGGGGTCGACGTCGGAAGAAGAAAGCTGGCAGAGCAGGAGGACCTCGTGGCGAGTCCCCGTTACTGAGTCCACCCGGTTTCAGAGTCGGGTTTGTTGATCCGGATTCAGTTGATCTGGCAGGCCATCGGGGTGTGGGTGTGCCTGCATGCCGCAGCGTACTCGGCCGGGGTCATGTAGCCCAGGGCTGAGTGGCGGTGGCGGTGGTTGTGGTCGTGCTTGAAGTCGCCGATGACCACTCGGGCTTCGAGCAGGGTGTTCCAGTGGTTGCGGTTGAGGCACTCCTTGCGTAGTCGGTTGTTGAACGATTCGATGTGGCCGTTGTTCCACGGCGTGCCCGGCGGGATGTAGACCATGCCGACCCTGTTTTCGCAGAACTGTTGCAGCGCTTGGGAAATGAACTCTGGTCCGTTGTCCATCCGCAGCACTTTCGGCGGCCCGACGGCCGCCGCGAACACGGCTTCGAGTTCGTCGACGAGCCGGTCGGCGGTGATCGAGCGTTCCACCACATTCAGCAGCGAAACGCGGGTGTGTTCGTCGATCATCGACGCGATCTTGATCGCCTTGCCGTCGACGGTGGAGTCGTACTGGAAATCGATCGCCCACACCACATTCGGTGCATCCGCGACGATCGGCGGGATCGAGGACACCCCGGCCCGCTTGCGCGGGCTGTGCACCCGCACCTGCAGGCCCTCTTCGCGCCACAGCCGGTGGATCCTCTTCTTGTTGACCTCACGACGCTCGTCGTAGCGCAACGCCGCCCACGCACGGCGGAACCCATGGCAGGGATGTTTGGTGGCATAGGCGCGCAGCCAGGCCCTCATGCCGGCGTCAGGATCCTCTGGGGTCTGAGCCAGCGGGAGCCGGCGGTAGGTGGAGCGGGCCAGCCCAACGGCCTTGCACGCCAACCGCTCCGACATGCCCAAAACGTCCTTGAGCATGTCCACAGCGCGGCGCTTGGCAGCTGGGCTCAGAATTTTCCCTTGGCGACCTCCCGCAGCGCGTCCTTTTCCAACTCGGCCTCGGCCAACAGCTTCTTGAGGCGCGCGTTCTGCTCGCGCAGCTCCTTGAGCTCCTTGGCGGCGTCGGTGTCCATCCCGCCGTAGGTGCGGCGCCAGTTGTAGAGCGTGGCCGGCGACACCTCCAGCTCGGCGGCGATCTCCTCACCGGTCTTACCCTCGGCAGCGAGCTCATCGGCGCGGCGCAGCTTGCGCACGATGTCCTCCGCGGAATGCCGCTTGCGACCAGCCATGTGTTTCATCGTCCCTTCCGGCCCGACCTCGGGGCCACAGGACTCTAAAACAAGCCGGACTCATTCAAGGGGAACACGCCACTCGACCGCGGTGCGATCCGGATCGTTATAAGTCAACGCCAACAGCGCCCGGGTGGCTGCTGTGATATCAGGGCCACGCAGATCCGAGATCATGGCCGCCCGCCAGTCCGGCAATTCCTGCTGTTCCTGATCCGCCATCTGGCCGCCCCCTTCGCTATCGGACTCAAGTATGGGGGCGAACCACGATCGGGCGTGCCCCAAGTGGTCTCCACTGCTGTCGAGCGGCAGAACGGTCCAACTGCTGCCGAGGGAATCGAAGTACTCACTGAACCACTCTCCATGCGGTCGGTGGAGGCAAGTTACTACGACGAAATCGCCGCATTGGCTTGCACCGCGGGGCTTCTGAACCAATGATCGTGGCGTGTTCCCCATGAATGAGTCCAACTGATCTCTACCCGTGTTGTTGGTCCACGGTCATGCGAGTCGAGGGCAGAGTTCTTGAATGCGGCAGCAGCGCGGCTGGGGTGGTGGGTCAGCGTCTCTACCCGGTATCTGAATCGCCCCGGTGAGTCCGGAGACTTCATCTCTTGTGAAGGATGGAGTTAGGGCAGGTTCGAGGAAGTATCCGGCTGAGCTGCGTGAGCGTGCGGTGCGGATGGTCGCTGAGGTGCGCGATCAATATTCGTCGGAGTGGGCGGCGATCGAGTCGGTGGCGACCAAGCTGGGTATCGGTACCCCGCAGACCTTGTTGACGTGGGTGCGCCGGGACCAGATCGACTCCGGCACTCGCCCCGGGGTGACCAGCGACATGGCTGAAGAGCTGCGCAAGCTGCGCGCGGAGAATCGAGAACTCAAGCGGGCCAATGATATTCTGAAATCGGCATCGACTTTCTTCGCGGCGGAGCTCGACCGCCGCAATCGGTGATCCTCGACTACATCGACACCCACAAACAGGAGTACGGCGTCGAGCCGATCTGCCGTGTGCTGTCCGCGCATGGTTGCAAGATCGCGCCGTCCACCTACTACGACGCCTGCGCCCGGCGCAGCCAGCCGTCCAAGCGGCAGGTGCGCGACGAGGAGCTCAAAGTCGAGATCGCCCGGGTGCACCGGCAGAACTATGCGGTCTACGGGGCACGCAAGGTGTGGCTGCAATGCCGCCGCGAGGGCATCGAGGTGGCTCGCTGCACCGTCGAGCGACTGATGGGCGAACTCGGCCTGCACGGTGCTCGCCGTGGGAAGGTCAAGCGCACCACGATCGCCGATCCGCAAGCGGTCCGGCCCGATGACCTGGTCGGTCGCCGTTTCTGTCCAAATGCACCAAATATGTTGTGGGTGGCGGACTTTACCTATGTGTCGACGTGGTCAGGATGGGTTTATGTAGCGTTCGTGATCGGCGCCTACGCCCGGCGGATCGTCGGCTGGCGCACCGCGACCACCATGACCGCCCAGTTGGTGCTCGATGCGATCGAGCACGCCATCTGGACTCGTCAACGCGAGGGTGTCGAGGATCTGTCCGGGCTGAACCACCACAACGACCGCGGCAGCCAGTTCACCTCCCTCACGTTCACCGATCGACTCCTCGAGGCCGGCATCGACGCCTCGATCGGGGCCACCGGAAACTCCTACGACAACGCCCTGGCCGAGACCATCGACGGGCTCTACAAGACCGAACTGATCAAGCCATTCGGGCCGTGGCGCACCGTTGACCAGGTCGAAGTCGCCACCCTGGAATGGGTGAACTGGTTCAATCACCGCCGCCTCTACGAGTACTGCGGGGACATGCCACCGGCCGAGTGCGAGGCGTTGTACTACCGTCACCACCGAACTCAGCACACCGCAGAGTTCTCAACCCCGTAAGTCTCCGGACACGCCGGGGCGATTCAAACGGCGGCTTTGGGAACGCCGTAGGCGGGGCCAAACGCGTGACGACCTCAAGAAGAGCTACAACCGCACCGAACACCTCCGCCAACACACCAAAACCGAGAACGGCGACAGCGTCTACGACCGCTGCTACGGCTGGCGCGAAGACGCCGAATCCCTCAATAACACCCTCGATCGCACCCTCTACGGTGGCCGCATCACCGCACACTCCGCCACGCGCCAGCACAGCGTCATGATCAGATTTGCCTTGGGCCGCAACGCGATCGCCTCATACATCCATCAGCGACATCAACAGCCCGCAACCGCCTGAGCGCCGCAGCGGGAGCAGCTCTGCCCTCCGGGCAGTCACATCTATCTCACCCAGCGCACCAGCCTCGTCAACCGCATCGGCACCACGCCGTGACGCCCCGATTCCGCCAAATCCACGTCCGCCCATTAGCATGAGGCGTCCCTATGGGTTTTAGACACCTATTTCGATAGGTCCCCCGCCCCCGTAGCTCAGGGGATAGAGCACGGCTCTCCTAAAGCCGGTGTCGCAGGTTCGAATCCTGCCGGGGGCACTCTTTTGTACGCCTGACGTCGGGTAATGCTTGCCGTATCGCCTCCGGTTGAGCCCTGACAATCGTTCGGCCGATCCCCGGCACTCCCTTCCCTTCCTCAGCTCACCGCGCGGTCGTGCGGCGGCTGCACCATCGGCGTAGGCTGGTCACGGCTGCCCAATTAGGGTACTGCCCAAATTGGGCAGTTGACGGTCAACCCCATGCGGGTAACATGGCGTTTGTCGATGGCTAGTTATGTCGCGCCATGCCGATCCGGAGGAGGAGGTGGCAGGACTGCAGCAACTGACTTCACCGCAGTGGCCCTTCGACGCGGAGCTCGGCAAGTACCACGGTTTGGCCGTCATCGCCGACGGACAGCACCGGATGCGTTCGGCATCGCACAAGGAGGATGCTTTCCATGTCTCATTTCGTTAGCGAAGTCGAGGTCGACCCTCGCCGGCGCATCTCGCTGGGCAAGGCGGGCAATCCCAATCACAAGCGATACAGAATCGAGGAGGACGAGATGGGCGTGCTTACGTTGACGCCCGTGATCAGCGTCCCCGTGACCGCTATTGCCGAGCGTCTCCGCCGAGCGGTGGAATTGGCCGATTCCGGCCAGCTTCGGCCACGTCCCGCAAGTTCCAGATTGCGCGGTGGCAAGGCGAAGAAGGCCTAGAAACGCAATCGATTACATCGCCGGCATCCCGTGCAGCGTGACCCGGAAGTCGATCGATTGACACATCGGGGGGCTCTGCGATGACCCGTGACATCACCGACCACGCCGGCAAAAGTGGGCCTGGCCGAAGGCAACTGGCGCGATCTGGGCGGGTATACAGACGCAGCGCGGTCGCCTTCATCGATGCCCTGGGAGCCAAGGCGTTCGGAGACGACGAGCGATTCATGAATGCGCTGGCATTCATGGTCGAAGTCCAGGAACGGGTCTCCGAGATGACCACCGCTCCGAGACCCGTTCGCACTACCTACTTTTCGGACAACATCGGCGCTTCGGTCGATGTACAGGGTCTCGACGCGGACGGACAGAAGAACGCCCTGTGTCGACTGTTGCGAGTGACGGCGGGTATCCAGTTCTACTATCTGGCAGAGTTCGGGGTCCTGTGCCGCGGCGCGGTAACGCTCGGCAACTGCTTTCACAGCGAAAACATGATCTATGGACCGGCGCTGATTGAGGCGTATCTTCTTGAGCGGCCGGCAGATACTCCACGCATAGTGCTCACGCCACCGGTCGTGGACATCGTCGGCGACAGCGTTATCCCACTGAATCCTCCTGAACCGTTGAACGATCCACCGAGCAACACATACGCGGAGCTACGCTCAATCGATTTCCTCCGCGCCGAGATGCCGGGTGGAGCATCGCGTGCCCGCCACATCCAGCGTCTCGAATCAACGATCGCCGCTGCGCTGGCGTCGATCCCGCCGGAGATGCCGTTTCGCAAGAAGTGGGAGTGGACGGCGGAGAAACTCGATGCACACAAGCTTTACGACCGTTGAGCGCTCACGCTTCAGTAGTCGTGGACGAAGTCAAGAACGTCAACATCGACTTCGGTGTCGACCGTCGTGGGATCGATGTCACCTGCAACCCGCCAGTACACCCAAAAGCTGGGGTCGCCTTCTTCGATGAGAGTTCGACGCACCCTGCTCGTCACACCTGGAATGCGAACGTCTTGCGCTGATTCCCAAGCCGAGACGGTGTCGAATTCGATGCTGTCCAACACTTCAGCCGCCCGAAGCAACAACGCATGTCGCGATCTGGGCTGCTCTAGCTGCGTCCAGGCTTCGACTGCTGGATCGGTGAAGCGCATCACATCACCAAAGTACCCCTCTGCCCAGAAAGGGCAGAGGGGTAGCTTTCCTCGGTGGTCTTACGTGCCGACTATCGCCAAGGTAGCCGCGGCCGCGTCTCCCTGATCTTGAGTTCCTAAGGGGTGTCAAGCCGCTTTGGAACTCAAACGTCGGGTGGGTGCCACATTCGTCACGGCATTGCCGACCTTGTTCGCATTGTTCATCGCAGCGCTCGTCGGGCTGACGACCGATGCCAACGTCCACAACGGCTACTGGTGGCTACACGCGATCATCATGTGGGCGGCCTTTGCCGCCGTGGCGTCGCTTGCGCGGATCGTGTGGATCCTGCGCCGTCTGCTCACCCTGTCCTCGGACGGATAACTGCACAGTCCGACTCAGTTGCCGACGAGCGGACGACCACTGGCCTGCCAGGCTTTCATTCCACCGTCGAGTTCGACCACGTCGGTGTAGCCCATCGACTTCAGCGTTGTCGCGGCCGTTGCGCTCATGGGTCCGGTGCGGCAGTAGATCGCAATCATGGCATCGCGATCTGGGGGCAACCGATCGGATTGCTCGACGATCCGATCGAATGGAATCGACAGATCCGTACCCGGGATGTCGCCTTGGTACGGCACGTGCACGTTGATCGTCAGTGTCTCGGATTTTCCGATGGTGGTGGCGAATTCGTCGACGCCGACCAGTCGATGATCGGCGACGTCCACCACGCCGGATCCGGTGGGAGCAGCCGCCGGCGGACCGGTCGATGCAGCGCAGGAGGCCAGGGACGTCGAGACGATTGCGGTCAATGCCGCGTCGCGCATCCGAGTGAACATGGCGCCAATCATACCCCTAGGGGGTACTTGCACACCCGAGTTCGACGATGTTACGGTCGCTGCGTCACATACCCCCTGGGGGTATTCAACGGAAGGAGCGGGATCGATGACGACTTCGTCGACACAGGTCGATTGGCATTTGCGCGGAGAATGGTTCGACGTGTGCAGCTGCAAGTTGCCTTGCCCGTGCAGCTTCGCCCAGGAGCCCACGCACGGAGATTGCTTGTTCACCTTGGTGTGGCACGTTCGCGAAGGGCATTTCGGCGACACCGATTTGGCGGGTCTCAGCGTGATCGCGCTCGGTGAGTTCGCCGGCAACATGTGGATCGGCGACCCGAACGCCACCATGAAGCTGATGTTCTACATCGATGAAAAGGGCAACGCCGCTCAGCGCGATGCACTCGAGCGCATCTTCACGGGCAAGGAAGGCGGCTGGCCGGCAGAATTCGGCAGCCTGATCGAGGAGATGCGCGGCATCGAATACGCCCCGGTCAGCTTCGAGGCCGCCGATGACCTTGCCTACTGGCGCGCCGAGATTCCCGGCAAGGTCGATTTGTTGGTGGAGGCACTGACCGGTCCGACGGCTGACCCGAACCGCCGGGTGACCACGATCAATGCGCCGGGCGCCGAGGTCGGACCGGGCCAGGTTGCCACGTGGGGCGTGGTCAAGGAGGACCACGCCGTGGGCTTCGACTGGTCACATGAGCACAGTGGCGGTTCGAGCAAGCACTTCCCGTTCGACTGGCGCCCCGGGACAGAGACGGCGGATTCCGGTGACGCGAATGGGCAAGCGCAGCTTTCGTCGTCCTGCACATGCGGCTGCTGAATCGGTCACCGAAGCCGGGCGGAGACCTGAGGCCTCCGCCCGGCCCCGACCTGAGACCCATACCCCTTCTGCCGTTCGACCCCTGAGTGGAGACCCCTGAAGCGGGCAAAACTCGCCCAGCCCGCCGGCCACACCACGCGACCCAGCTGTCACACCGCCCGACTGGCAACACTCCGAAGAGCCCGCTGACATCACCATTTCACTTGGCAAATAAATTCAATAGCCTGACCGGGAAGAGCTTCGCGAGAGCAAATCCGCTGTACGGCGACGTCCCAGGCGATTCCCAGGAACATGATGAGATGCACTAATGTTATCTACAGACGGGGGTCTTGAGCTCGTACACAGCTAACAAACCCGGAGGCAGGAAAGATGCGTTCGAAACTGAAGAAGGTGGCGGCAATCGGGCTGGGCACGCTGGCGGTGCCGGTCGGCGTGGCAGTCGCGGCAGCCGCTCCGGCGTCGGCGGGTCCCGAGATCTGTGCGACTGGGCCGTACGGCTACGTCAGCGCCTGTGTCGAAGGTCCCGGGTGGGGCCGGTGGCACAACGGCCCGCGGTGGCACGGCCGCGGACACGGCCACGGCCACGGTGGCTGGGACGACTGATCCCGCTTTAACCACGGGTAACGCCGTGGCGGGAATCCAACTTGGATTTCTGCCACGGCGTTATTTGTTTCAACCGGCTCTAGTCACTCTCTTAGTTGTAGTAGCGTCGCCGCCATGGAGGATGTCTGGATTCTGGGCGGCTACCAGAGCGACTTCGCCCGCAACCTCACTCGTGAGCATGTCGACTTCGCCGGGCTCACGCGCGAGGTCGTCGACCAGACCTTGGACAGCGCCAGGATCGAGCCCGGGAGCATCGGCGTCATCCACGTCGCGAACGCTTTCGGTGCACTGTTCACCGGCCAGGCCCACCTGGGCGCCATGCCGGCCACCGTCCATCCCGGCCTCTGGGGCATACCCTCCTCCCGCCACGAGGCCGCATGCGCATCGGGCAGTATCGCCGTTCTCGGAGCCATCGCTGACCTGCGCTCGGGCGCTTACCACAGCGCCCTCGTCGTCGGCGTGGAACTGGAGAAGACGGTGCCCGGCGACACCGCCGCGGCCCACCTCGGCGCCGCGGCCTGGATCGGCCATGAAGCCGAGGAAGCCAAGTTCGCCTGGCCATCGCTGTTCTCCCAGGTGGCCGATGCCTACGACCAGCGCTACGGCCTGGACGCCGAGCATCTACGGGCCATCGCCGCATTGAACTACCGCAACGCCCGATCCAACCCCAACGCGCAGACTCGCGACTGGACGGTACCCACTCCGATTGCGGACGACGACTCCACCAATCCGGTGGTGGAAGGTCGGCTGCGCCGCTTGGACTGCAGCCAGATGACCGACGGCGGAGCCGGGCTGGTGCTGGTCAGCAACGCCTATCTCCGTTCGCACCCGACCGCGCGCCCGATCGCCCGCATCGGCGGCTGGGGTCACACCACAGTCGGCCTCGGACTACGCCAAAAGCTCGACCACAGCGCTGCGGATCCGTACCTGCTGCCGCACGTCCGCCAAGCCGTTCTGGATTGCTTCGGCCGCGCCGAGGTGAGTCTGGAGGATCTCGACGGGTTCGAGGTCCACGACTGCTTCACCCCCAGCGAGTACCTGGCCATCGACCACATCGGGCTGACCGGCCCCGGAGAATCGTGGAAGGCCATCGAGAACAGCGAGATCGAGATCGGCGGGCGACTGCCTATCAACCCCAGCGGCGGGCTGATAGGCGGCGGCCACCCGGTCGGCGCGTCCGGGGTGCGGATGCTGCTCGACGCCGCCAAGCAGGTCAGTGCCTCCGCCGGCCCCTACCAGGTGGAGGATGCAAAGACCTTCGGCACCTTGAACTTTGGCGGCAGCACCGCAACCACCGTCAGCTTCGTCGTGACGAGCAAGGAATAGACATGCACACCGAGATCGTGACCAAGTTCCTGTCCACGCTGCCCGAGGATGACGCCCACCCCTACCGGACCGGGGCCTGGCGGCCGCAGACCACCGAATTCGACGCCGACGATCTGGCAGTCGTCGACGGCGAAGTTCCGTCCGACATCGACGGCGTGTACCTACGCAACACCGAGAACCCGCTGCATCCGGCGTTTCAGACCTATCACCCATTCGACGGGGACGGGATGCTGCACATCGTGGGGTTCCGGGAGGGAAAAGCCTTCTACCGCAACAGGTTCATCCGCACCGATGGCTTCCTGGCCGAAAACGAGGCCGGCGGCCCGCTGTGGCCCGGTATCGCCGAGCCCGTCGAACTGGCCAAGCGGGACCGCGGCTGGGGTGCCCGCACGCTGATGAAAGACGCCTCCAGCACGGACGTGACGGTGCACCGCGGGGTCGCGCTCACCAGCTTCTACCAGTGCGGCGACCTGTACCGCGTCGATCCCTACACCGGCGACAACCTCGGCAAGGAGGACTGGGGCGGGGCCTTCCCTGCCGAATGGGGCGTATCGGCACATCCCAAGGCCGATCACGCCACCGGCGAACTGCTGTTCTTCAACTACGGCAAGGAAGCGCCGTACATGCACTACGGCGTCGTGGACGCCGACAACCGACTGGTGCACTACGTCGACGTCGAACTGCCCGGGCCCCGGCTACCGCACGACATGGCGTTCACCGAGAACTACGTGATTCTCAACGACTTTCCGTTGTTCTGGGATGCCGAGTTCCTCAAGAAGAACGTGCACCTGCCGAAGCTGCACCGCGACATACCGTCCCGCTTCGCAGTGCTCCCCCGCCGAGGAACCGCCGGCGACGTCAAATGGTTCGAAGCCGACACCACTTACGTGCTGCACTTCACCAACGCCTACGAAGACGGCGACGAGATCGTGCTCGACGGGTTTTTCCAGGGCCATGCCGCACCGGCCTTGGCGCTGGACAAGATGCAGACCAGGCTGCACCGCTGGCGGTTCAACCTCGCCACGGGCAAGACCCGCGAAGAGCAATTATCCGACAGCATCACCGAATTCGGCATGATCAACCCCGGCTACGCCGGGCGCGACTACCGCTACGCCTATGCCGCCACCGGCAAGCCCGGCTGGTTCCTGTTCGACGGGCTGGTCCGCCACGACCTGCACACCGGATCGGAACAGCGCTACGCCTTCGATGACGGTGTGTACGGCAGCGAGACCGCGATGGCGCCTCGTGTGGGCAGCCGCAGCGAGGACGACGGCTACCTGGTCACCATCACCACAGACATGAACGACGACGCGTCCTACTGCCTGGTGTTCGAGGCCGCCAGGGTCGCCGACGGGCCGGTGTGCAAACTGGCTCTGCCGGAACGAGTTTCCAGCGGAACCCACTCCACCTGGGCGCCAGGTGACGAGCTGCGCCGATGGCTGGTGCGTGACTGACCTCCCGGCCGGAGACACCAACGCCGTCGGACAGATGCTGGGTCTCGTCGGCGACGAGTGGACGCTGCTGGTGATGCAACAGGCCTTGTTGGGCGCCACCCGCTACGGGCAGTTCACGGCGCGGCTGCCCATCTCAAATTCGGTGCTGACCCGCCGCCTGCGCTCCCTCACCAAAGAAGATCTGCTGCAACGTCACCGGTATCAGCGGCGGCCGCCCCGCGACGAATACCTCGTCACGCCGCGCGGACGAGCGCTGTGGCCGGTGCTGGTGTCCATCTGGGCGTGGGAACGCCACTGGGTGCCCGAACACCGCGAGCCCTTGCCCGCCATGCACCACCTGAGCTGCGGTGCGGATTTCTCGCCAGTGCTCTGTTGCGGCGGATGCGGAGACCCGACGGCGGCCGGCGACGTGACTGCCGCCTGGGGGCCGAGCGGAGGCTGGTCACGGTCGCTGCCCACGGTGACGACCCGGCGCCGCTCGGTCGACGATCGGCGCGACTCCCCGTCCGGCCTGTTCCCTCAGTCCATGAGCGTGCTGGGCAACCGCTGGGCATTCGCGATCCTGGTCGCTGCGTTCACCGGCACCTCCAGGTTCGCGGAGTTTCAGCGGGCGCTCGCCGCCCCGCCGGGATCGATCGCTGACCGCCTGAAGACGTTCCGGGACAACGGGATTCTGACCGCCGATGCCGAGGACCCGCAGTACCGGCTGACACCGAAGGGCGCGGCATTCCTACCCGTGTTGGTGACGGCGCTGGCCTGGGCACAGCGGGCGTTCCCCGCTCCCGAAGGCCCGGCGGTGCTCCTCACGCACACCGGCCACGGGCACGCTTTCTCGCCTGTTCTGAAGTGTGATCGATGCGGCGCGGAGCTCACCGGAACCACGGTGTCGGCAGCCTGACCGGCTCGGACGTCGCGGTTGCTACGCACCCCTGTTCTGTACCGCGGCCGTCGCTCCGGCAGCGTCGGCGGGCCCCGCTCCACGCTCGATGGGATCCGCCGCTCGGGGCGGCGTTGAACCCTGCGCATATTTCACGGTCCGGGGTTGTGCTGTTACGAGCGCCGCCACCGTAGCCACGAGGCTGACATGCACAAACCGCCGCAAAATCACTTCAAAAATTTCTGGCACTCCCCCATGTCGAGTGCTAATATCGGCGGTGCACAGTGATTGGCTGCCTGCCAGGGTGGCGGGCTCTGAGATCGTACGGGAGGTGAATTGCTGTGCTTCGTTTTGATCCGTTCAGCGACCTTGATGTTCTGACCAGGAGTTTGCTGTCAGGTGATTCCGGGTCGACACGCACACCCAGGTTCATGCCGATGGACCTCTGCAAAATCGGTGACCACTACGTCTTGACGGCCGACCTACCCGGGGTGGATCCGGGGTCGGTGGACGTCAATGTCGACAACGGAACGCTGACCATCTCAGCGCATCGAACCGCCCGTTCGGAGGAATCCGCGCAGTGGCTCACCAATGAGCGGTTCTTCGGCAATTTCCGGCGTCAGTTGTCGCTCGGCGACGGAATCGATTCGTCGGCGATCTCGGCCACGTACGAGAACGGTGTCCTCACCGTCACGATCCCGATGGCCGAACGTGCCAGGCCCCGCAAGATCGAAGTGGCGCATGGCGCCGACCGCAAGTCGATCGAAACCACCACTGTCGATGCGGACTAGGTGATCCCGCCGCGGCGGTCCAGCCTGAACTTCAGGTTGGACCGCACCGCGGGCCACTCGATGTCCAGAATCGAGTAGACGACAGTGTCACGACGTGACCCGTCGGCCAACAGTTGATGGCTGCGCAGGACACCGTCGAGCTTGGCACCGAGCCGCTCGATCGCCGTGCGGCTGGCGAAATTGAAGAAGTGCGTCCGGAATTCCACTGCAACGCAATTCAACTCATCGAAAGCGTGGCCCAGCATCAACAGCTTGGTTTCGGCATTCACGCCGGTGCGCCGGGCATCGGCGACATACCAGGTGTGCCCGATCTCCAGTCGGCGGTTGGGCGCGTCGACGTTGAGATAACTGGTGGAGCCCACCAACCTGCCGTCGAGGGTGCGCACGGCGAAGCTGACGCCGTCGTCGGCCTTGCGCAGCTCGAGCAGGTGGCGCACCCACTCGGCTGCGGCCCCGGGCCGCGGTGGCGCGGTGTACCAGAACGACGCCAACTCACCGTCGGAAGCAGCAGCGTCGATCTCCGGGACGTGTCCGGTCGTCAATGGTTCCAACCTCACCCAACGCTGCCCGGTCAGCTCCACGGGCGACACGAATGCGCTCATCTTTGCCCCAACGTCGACACCAGAGACCACACGGAGCACAGGGCGGCCAGCACCGCCATCGCGCCACCGAGATAGAGCCCGTACCCCGCGGCCACCGGTCCCTGGACGTTGAGCGTGTAGTACCACACCGTCAACGCCACCAGGGCGAGCGAAATCGTCAGTCCCGCAGCCGAAGCCCAGCGCTGCGACAGGCCACGCCCGGCCATGGCACCGGCCACGATGAGCCCGGCGCCGAGCAGGACGATCAGCTGCCCGGCACCGAATCCGTGTGGCAGCACGATGCTGCCCACCGCGCCCCCGATCGCGTTGGCCCGGCCGCCGCCATTGGCACTGGTGGTCAGCCATGGCAACCAGGCCACCACCACGAGGACAGCGGCACACAGGGCTACCAGCCACCCCGGGGCCACGCGCCAACCTGGACGCAGACGAACCATAGCGACGAGACTATCGGGTGTGACCGAATTACCCGACTGGGCCAGACAGCTCGATCTAGCGCCTCATCCCGAGGGCGGCTGGTATCGCGAGACGTGGCGGAGCGAACTGACGGTAAGCCAGACCTCGCTGCCGTCGGGCTACTCGGGGCCGCGCAGCGCCGGGACCGCGATCCTATTTCTGCTGATGCCCGGCCAACAGTCCGCCTGGCATACGGTCCGCAGCGCCGAGCTGTGGTTCCACCATCGGGGCAGCCCGCTGGTGCTGGAGATCGGTGCGGACAAAGACACCGCGACAGGCCTTCTGCTGGGTCCGGACATCGCCGCCGGGCAGCACCCGCAACTGCTGGTGCCGCCCGGCTACTGGCAACGCGCCAAGCCGCGTGACGACGAGCCCGCCCTGGTCAGCTGTGTGGTGGTGCCGGGCTTCGACTTCGCCGACTTCGCGCTCAGCCCTGCAACGACGACAGATTGAATCCGGCCCCGGTCGGGTCTGCCACAGCGGCCAGCCGTCCGTAGGGGGTGTCCTCGGCCGGCCGGACCACCGAGCCGCCATTGGCGACGATGAGCTCGATCGTCTTGTCCACGTCCTCGGCACCGAAGAAGGTGGTCCACGCCGACGGAGCCCCCTCGGGAATGAACGCCGATCCATCCATCACCCCGACGAGCGCCTCACCGTCGAAGTTGGCAGTGCTGTAGCGGAATTCATCGGAATCCGACACGACTTCGGTGTTCCAGCCGAACACCGCCCGGTAGAAGTCCAGCGCCTTCGCGTAGTCACTGGTGGTCAGCTGGTGATACACCGGTGCGCCGGCCTCGTTGAAAACCGCGAAACCGTCATGCCCGCCCGGCTGCCAGATGCCGAAGAACCCATTTGCGGTATCGGTCATCATTGCCATCCGCCCCTTGGCCGGAATGTCCATCACGCCACCGCAGTTGCTTCCGCCGGCCGCTATGGTGGCCGCCACCGTGGCGTCCGCGTCAGCGGTGTGCAGGTAGGTGGTCCACGCATCGGGCGCGTTCCACTGCGGGTCGTTGCGCATCAGGCCGGCGACCACCTGGCCGTCGACCGAGGCGGTGACGTAACCGCCGTACTCGGGGCCGCCGGTCTCGTACGTCCAGCCGAACACGGCACCGTAGAACCGCTGGGCGCGCTCCAGGTCGGACGTGGCCAGGTCGATCCAGGTGGGGGCGCCCAGCGGGGCGCTCTGACGGGTAACCACGATTATTGCTCCTTCACCGAATGGACAGTCGCTAAGTCTGACCACCCCCGTGCGGAAAACTCATCGCACCCCGCCGAGCAGACGCAAACTCGCACTGTTTGGGCCTGAAAAGTGCGAGTTTGTGTCTGCTCGCGGGGCTAGTGGTAGCGCTGCGCGACCTCGGCGCGGTGTTCGGCGGGCGAGCCGTAGAGCGAACGGTTGAGCGCGGCCCGCTTGAGATAGACGTGCACGCCGCTCTCCCAGGTGTAGCCGATGCCGCCATGCAACTGCATGGCCTTGCCGGCCACCTCCACGGCCGCCTCGGTGACATAGGCCTTGGCCATCGAAACCGCGCGTGGTCCAGGTGTCGCGACGGCCGCGTTCACGAGCTGTCGGGCCACCGAGATCCGCACCAGCATGTCGGCGCAGGCGTGCTTCACCGCCTGGAACGAGCCGATCGGACGGTCGAACTGTCGGCGAACCCCGGTGTAGGACACCGTGGTGTCGAGCATGGCCTGCGCGACGCCAAGGCTGTCACACGCGACGGCAAGCGCGCCACGCTCGGTGAGCGCACGCAGGCACGCCTCGGCGTCGCCGTCGAACCGCCACACCGCATGCTCATCGACTTCCACGCCTTCGGCCGTCACGGTGGCCAGCCTGCGGGTCTCGTCGAGCACCGGCTGGTCGGCGACCGTCAGCCCGGACGCCTGGGCAGCCACGTCGACCAGCACCGCGACCCCGTCGGCGTCACGCGCGGGGATCAGCAACCGCTCGGCGCCGGCCGCATCCGGTACAAAAGATGCCTGCCCGTGTACCCGCCAGCCAAGCCGGGTGATGGCCAGATCGAAGGGCGCCGCTTCGCCTTCCCCTGGCAGTGCCACTGCGGCGCGGGTGTCCCCGGCAACCACGGCCCACGCGAGAGCGTCCCGGGACTCGTTGGGCTGCAATGCGTTCAACGCGCCGATCGCCAGCACCGCACCGCCCAGGTAGCCGGTGGAGGCAGCGGCTCGACCCAACTCCTCACAGATGACTGCAACCTCGGCGAACGTCGCGCCGGCGCCGCCGGTCGTCTCGGGGGCGTCCAGTCCGACCCATCCCGCCGAGACCAGCAGCGGCCAGTCGATGCTGTCTTTGGCCAGCAGATCGGCTGCCACCGAACGAAGTTCGTCGTGTAGTTCGGAAAATTCGCTCATCACACCGCACTCGGCTCTCGGGGCAGGCCCAGACCGCGCTCACCGATGATGGTGCGCTGGATCTCGCTGGCTCCGCCGGGGATGGTCCATTCCCACGATCCGATGAAATCGAGCATCCAGGCCCCCGACTCCCAGCCGCTGGACGCCGGTTTGGCCAGCACGGTATGGGCGGCCAGCCCTCCGAGCTCGGCACCGAATCCGGTCATCCGCTGCAACAACTCGCTGTAGTAGAGCTTCACGATCGAGGCATCGGCGGGGCCGGCGCGCCCTGCCTCGGTGCGTTCCACCAGATCCCGGCACAGCCCGCGCAGTCCGGTCAGTTCAGTTTCGAACCGCGCCAATTGGTCTGCCACCACGGGGTCGTCGAGGGGCGCAGCTTCGAGTAGCCACCTGAAGCCCGCATTGCCCAACCGCTCCGACAATTCCAGCATGGTCATGCCACGTTCGGCACCGAGCGTCGCCTGAGCCACCTGCCAACCCTTGTTGAGCGGGCCGATCAGGTTGGCCGCGGGCACCGCGACGTCGTTGAGGAAGATCTCGCAGAAATGCGAGTCCCCCACCGCGTTTCGGATCGGCCGCACATCGATGCCGGGTGTGGTCATGTCCATCAGGAAGTACGAGATCCCGTGCCGTTTGGGCGCGTCCGGATCGGTGCGGGCCAGCAACAGACACCAGTCGGCGTGCAGAGCGCCACTGGCCCACAGCTTCTGGCCGTTGACGATGAAGTTGTCCCCCTCGGCGCGGGCGGTGGTGCGCAGGGCAGCCAGATCCGATCCGGCCTCCGGCTCGGAGAATCCCTGGACCCAGATCTCTCCGTCGAGGATGGCGGGCAGGTGGCGTCTGCGTTGCTCGTCTGTGCCCGCGGCAAGCAGCGTCGAAGCCGCGTGGTGGATACCGACGAAGGCCAGCACCAGCCGCGGCGCGTCGTGCGCAGCCAACTCCTGGTACAGCACGATCTGCTGGGGCACCGACATACCGCCACCCCATTCGGCGGGCCAGTGCGGGACCGCGTATCCGGCGGTGTGCAACTCGGCGAACCAGGATTTCTGGAACGACACGAATTCGTCGTCGCCGACGCCGGTCTGGTTGGCGCGCCAGTCTTTCGGGACGTGCGCCGCACACCAGTCCCTTACGGTGGCCCGGAATTCCTCGAGCTCGCTCACGAGAACAACCCGGTGAGTCCGCGCCGGCCCAGCCGGGCAGTCAGCGTGTCGCGCGTTGTGGACACCCCGAAGGGCAAGCGGCGCAACGGCTGGCTGTAGCGCGACAGCCAGGACAGCGTGGTCTCATCGCAGAAGCCGACGGCGCCGTGCAACTGATGGCACACCCGAAAGACCACCTCGGCGGCTTCGATCGCGGCCAGCCGCAGAGCCAGCGCATCGTTGATCGCTTCGTCGGCCGGGTGGGTACCGAGGCTCCACAGCGCGTGTTTGGCCAGCATGTCGACCCCACTGCGTTCCACCTCGGCGTCGGTCAGCTGGAACTGCACCCCCTGGAAGGACGACAGCGTCTGGCCGAACTGCTTGCGCAGGCTGACGTGCGCGACGGTCAGATCGATGGCCCGGTCCAGCATGCCGAGCAAGGTCCACGACGGCAGTGTCAGGGCCAGCGCCACGTCATCCAGGCCTGAACTGTCCGCAGCGGACAGCTCCAGTGCGGTGGCGAACGACGGACCCGGCGCGCCGGTCTTGGTCACCGTACTGCGGTTGCCACCCAATGTGACGGTGGCCCAACGGTCGTCCAGGCCCTGCAGCGCTGCTTCCGGAGCATCGGCGTCGATGACGACCAGCCCGTCGACATCCAAATCCGCCGGGCGCGCCAATCGCTCGGCAACCGGATACGGCAGGGCCCAGTAGCCGGCACTGCGGCACACAGCCGCGGCGGCCTCCAATGAGTCCGCGTCGCCGCGTGGTTCGAGCTCGAACACGCCGAGGCCGTCCAGCACCGGCATGACCAGCCCAGTGCGGGTATCCGGTTTGGCGTCGGCCTGGGCCAACAACTGATCTCCACCGGCGGCTTCGAACGCCTTCAGGGCCTCGCGGCCATACTCTTGCGCGTCATCGCTGAGATCCAGAATCATTTGCGTCACGCCTTTCCGGCCAGCATGGTCCGAGACAGCAGGATGCGCTGCATCTCGATGCTGCCCGAGGACACCGTGGACGCCTGTGAGTACCGCCAGTGGTCCTCGACCTCGGCGCGGAAGTACTCGGCTTTCCTGCTGCCGCCCCTGGGGAGCGCCGCGGCAATCTCCATCAGCACCTCGGCGCTCTCCTGGTCCAGCCGCGTCACCGCGATCCGATATGCCGCGGAGTCACCGGGATTCACCCGCCCGGTGGCTTGCATCGAAACCACCCGGTAGGCCATCAGCCGGGCCCGGCGGCAGTGCGTGAGCATCCGCGTCCACCGGCCGCGGAGTTCAGCGGGCAGGTGCTCCCACTTGTCGCCGAGCACCTCGGGAGCCGCTTGCAGCAGCCGCTCACAGCGGGCGTAACGGGCGATGCCGACACGCTCGAAGGACACCACGTCCTGCACGATCGACCATCCCTGATCGACCGTTCCCAGCACATCGGCCTCGGTGACCTTGAGGTCGTCGAAGAACACCTCGTTGAGATGATGCGGCCCCATCATGGTGCGGATCGGGCGCACCGTGATCCCTGGAGAATCCATCGGCACCAGGAAGATGGTCATGCCCTGCTGCTTCTTCTCCCCTTTGGAGGTGCGGGCCAGCAAGAAGATCCACTGCGCCATGGTGGCGTACGAGGTCCAGATCTTCTGACCGTTGACCCGCCAGCCGTCGTCCTCTCGACGGGCGGACGTCCGCAGTGAGGCCAGGTCCGAACCCGCCTCGGGCTCGGAAAAGCCTTGGCACCAGATCACTTCACCGTTGGCGATCGGGGGCAGGTGCTTGCGCTGCTGCTCTTCGGTGCCGTGCCGCATGATGATCGGGCCCACCCAGTTGACCCCCATGTACTGGGCGCCGCGCGGCTCGTGGTGCGCCCACATCTCCTCGCGCACCACGGTCTGCTCCCATACCGACGCGTCGCCGCCCCCGAACTCCTTCGGCCACGACATGCACAGCAGGTGCCGCTGTGCCAGCGTCCGGCAGAACTGCTGGGCCACCGCCAGGTCCGCAGGGTCATCGGTGAATGCGCCGAGGAAGTCGGCGGGCACCTCGTCGGCGATCAGCGCACGCAGCTCACCGCGGAGCGTGTCGGCCGCCTCACCAAAATCGAAATCCACTCCTGGCCTTTCTATTCCGCCCTGGCGGCGTCCAGCTCGGCAAGCACCTCGGCGGTGTCAGCCCCGAGCTCCGGCGCATATCCGGCGATGTGGCCCGGGGTTCGGGAGAACCAGGTCGGCACACCCGGCATCCGCACCCGGCCGTGCGGGGTGTCGACGGTCTCGAACAACCCGACCGCGTTGAGGTGCTCGTTCTCGAACAACTCATCCGGCGTGAGCATAGGCGCCGCCGGGATCTCCAGTTCCGCGAACAGATCCAGCCACTCCGCGGTGGTGCGTTCCTTGAGGGTTTGGGCCACCAGCCCATACACGGTGTCGATCTGGTGGGCCCGCTGTTCGAGGGTCGCGTACTCGGAACTGTTCCAGGTGGGCTGCACGCGATCGATGAAAGCGTTCCAGTGCTTGTCGTTGTAGACAAGGGCGGCGATGTGGCCGTCCTTGGTCTCGTACGGCCTGCGGTTGGGCGTGACCGCCCGCGGATACACCGCCGGGCTCAGCGGTGGGTCGAACATGGCGCCATTGGCATGCTCGACGAGCATGAAGGAGGCCATGGTCTCGAACATGCTGACCTCGACCTCCTGGCCTTCACCGGTGCGTTCCCGGTGGAACAACGCCATCGTCGTGGCGTACAGCGCGGTCAGGCCGGCCACCTTGTCGGCCATGATGGTGCCGACGTAGGAGGCCTCACCGGTCAATTGCTGTTGCACGGCAGGCAATCCGCACTCTGCCTGGATGGTGTCGTCGTAGGCCGGGCGGTCGGCGTCCGGACCGCGCCGGCCGTAGCCATAGCAGTTGGTGTAGACGATGCCCGGATTGATCGCCGCCACATCGTCGTAGCCGAAGCCGAGCTTGCTGATGGCCTTCGCGCGCATCGAGTGGATGAACACGTCGGCATCGGCGATCAGGGCCCGCAGGTCCGCCTTGCCCTGCTCGGATCGCAGGTCCAGCACCACACTGCGCTTGCCGCGGTTGACATTGACGAACACCCCGCTCATCCCGGGCGCCGGGCCCACCGAGATATAGCGGGTGTTGTCGCCTGCCGGAGTCTCGACCTTGATGACGTCGGCACCCATGTCCGCCATGATCTGAGTGCAGTACGGCCCCATCACCATCGCCGTGAGATCGACGACCCGAACTCCCTGCAGTGGACCGGCTCTCATGAACTGACCCCCTCTGCCGCTCGCCCGAAGCTGTAGCGGATGTGATCGGCGTGTCCATCGGGAACCACCGGGAAGGTCACCGGATCGCTGACGTCGCGGATCGCGCCGATCTGCTCCCCGACTTCCTCGATGGTCCACGCCGGCTGGTACACCCCCGGCGACTCCGCGACGAGGGCACGAGCCAGCCGCCCGGCGATCGCCACGAAGTATTCGCCCGTGACCGAACAGGATTCATGCGCAAGCCAGCCCACAGCCGGGGCCACAAGCTCGGCGCCCATCGGCGGGTACGCCGAGGTGTCCAGGCCCTCGGCCATCCGGGTCACCGCGCCCGGCACGATCGCATTGCACAACACGCCCTCGGCGGCGCCCTCCAGTGCCACCACGTTGCACAGCCCGAGGATCCCGGCCTTGGCCGCCGCGTAGTTCGCCACCTCATGATTGCCGTAGAGTCCGCCGATCGAGGAGGTCAACACCACACGCCCGTACCCAGCGGCGCACATGAGCGGAAATGCCGACCGCACGACATGAAATGCGCCGCGCAGGTGAACATCGAGCACAGCGTCGAAATCGTCGTAGCTCATCTCCTTGAGCGATGCACGCCGCACCGTGCCGGCGTTGTGGATCAAGATGTCGACACGGCCGAAGCGCTCGACGGCGGCGTCGATGATGGTCTGACCGCCTTCTGCCGTCGCCACCGAATCGGTGACGGCGACGGCTTCGCCACCGGCTGAGACGATTTCGTCCACCACCTGCTGCGCCGGGGCGGTGTCGGTGCCATCTCCCGTGAGACTGCCCCCGGGGTCGTTGACGACAACCTTCGCGCCCCGCGACGCCAACAACAGGGCGTACTCGCGGCCCAGCCCCCGGCCGGCGCCGGTGATGACGACGACACGATCGTCGAATCTGAGAGTGCTCAAGCGAAGGGCTCCTCGCCCTCGAGCTTGGTGCGCTGCAACAGCCGGCCGGACATCGGGTCATAGGGCGTGGCCCGGTGCATGGTTCCGGTGTTGTCCCAGATCACCAGGTCACCGACTGTCCACTTGTGCGGGTAGGTGAACTCCGGCTGGGTGGCCCAATCCCGCAGCCGCACCAGCAGTTCGGCGCTCTTGCGGAAGTCGATCGGGCCGTCGGCATCGACGATGTGGCGAGCGGTGGCACCGAGCACGAGCGACTTGCGGCCGGACTGATGGGTCCACACCAACGGCAGTTCTCGATCGCCGATGGCCATCATGCGGCGCAGAGCCTTGGCGCTGGGTTCCGGGTCGTAGTAGAACATCGTGTTCCACGCCGAATGCATGGCCCGCAGGCCCTCGATCTCAGCCTTGTCCTCGTCGGACAGGTCCTCATAGGCGGCGTAGGTATTGCAGAACTCGGTGTCACCCTCCTCCGGGTTACCCAACGCCACGCTCTGCAGCAGCGAGGCCAGGATCGGAACCTCGTTCATCGTCCCGTCGATGTGCCAGTACAGCGAACCCTTGAGATAGTCGGCCTGCTTGTTCACCTCGGTGTCGAGGGAGACCTTGTACAGCTTCTCGCCTTGGTGCTCGGGAGCGAACGTGCCCAGGGTCTCGGTGAACGCGATCTGCTCGTTGTCAGTGAACCCGATCTGGGGAAACACCAGCACCCCGCGCTGCTCGAGCAGTTCGCGGACCCGCTCGGCATGCTCGCCCGAGAGCAGCGCGGCCTTGTCAGCCCGGATCTCGGTTCCGATGCGCGGCTTGATATCCCGCGTGTCGAGTGCGGTGGTGGTGGTCATGAGGTGAGCTCTAGTCCGTCAAGGTCACCTTTGGCCCGCCATTCCGCGATCAACTCGTCGAAGGCGTAGAACCCGGGCGAGTAGAAATCGCCGAGGAACGCCCCATTGCGTTCCTGGCCGCCGCGGCCCTCGTTGTTGTAGTAGCCAGGCGTGCACGACAGTTCGAACGCGGAGTTGTCGATCGCCAGCTCGCGAACCGTCGAGACCCAAGTGTTCTGGCCTACTTGGCTTGGCTCGACAGTGGTGGCGCCCCGGTTCTGCGCCTCGGCGATGATGTAGGCGATGTGCTCGGCCTGTTGTTCGAACATCGCCGTGGTGTTGGCCGAGACGCCGCCCTGGATGAAGCCCATGAAGAACTGGTTGGGGAATCCACGGCTGGTCATGCCGTGCAGTGTCTTGTAGTCGTTCTGCCAATAGTCGAACAGCGACAGCCCGTCACGGCCCACGATGCGCTCGATCGCGAACCGGCGGCTGATCTCGGTGGAGATCTCGAATCCGCTGGCGAAGATCACGCAGTCGACCTCGTATTCGACCCCGTCGGCGACGATTCCCTTCTCGGTGAGCCGTTCCACGCCCTTGGATGCCGACACGTCGACGAGGGTCACGTTGGGACGGTTGAACGTTTCCAGATAGTGCTCACTGGACGTCGGCCGCTTGCACATGAAGCGGTAATACGGCTTCAGCGCCTCGGCCGTCTCGGGATCCTCGACGATCTCGGCGACCAGGCGGCGCAGCCGCTCCATGATCTTGAAGTCTTCCTCTTCCCGGAAGGCCATGATCTGCTCGATGGTGACTTCGGCCGGGTTCTCACTGGCTGCGATCCGCGCGGTCAGATTGCGCCCCAGCTCGGTCCAGAAGTCACACACCAAATCTGGTTCACCGAACACCACCCCGACGAACGGCGACCAGTTGTGGAAGTTGCGCTTGCGTTCTTTCTGCCAACCGGGTTGCAGGGACGCCGCCCACGCCTGATCGGTGGGCGGGTTGGTACGCGCGTCGACCGATGACGGGGTCCGTTGGAAGACGAACAACTCCTTGGCGTCGCGACCGAGGTGCGGCACCAGCTGGATGCCAGTCGCGCCGGTGCCGACCAGCGCCACGCGTTTGTCGGCCAGCTTGTCCAAGCCGCCGTCGGCGTCTCCACCCGTGTAGTCGTAATCCCAACGCGCGGAGTGGAACACGTGTCCCGTGAAGTCCTTGATCCCGGGAATCCCGGGCAGCTTCGGACGGTTGTAGGAGCCTTGCGCCATCACCACGAACCGGGCCAGGATCTCGTCGCCGCGGTCGGTCCTGATCTGCCAACGCTGCGTCGAGTCGTCCCAGAGCAGTTCGCGCACCTGCGTGGAGAACAGGGCGCCGTCATACAGGCCGAAATGCTTGCCGATGTTGCGGCAGTGCTGGAAGATCTCGGCGCCGTCGGCGAACTTCTTGCTCGGCATGAAGTCGAGCTCTTCGAGCAGCGGGATGTAGCAGTAGGCGTCGTTGTCGCACTGGATTCCCGGGAATCGGTTCCAATACCAAACCCCGCCGAAGTCACCGGCCATCTCGACGACCCGGATGCCCTCGACGCCGGCCTTCTTCAGGTACGCGCCCGCCAGCAGGCCGGCAAAGCCACCACCGAGGATGACGACGTCGGCGTCCTCCACGATCGGATCCCGTTCGGTCGCCGTGGTGTACGGGTCAACCTCGTAGAAGTCGGCGAATTCGCCTTCCAGTTCCAGGTACTGGTCGGCACCCTCGGGCCGTAGCCGCTTGGCCCGCTCGGCGACGTACTTCTCCCGGATCGCGTCGATGTCGATGTCGTTCGGGGTGTCGGTGGGGCCGCAGGTCTCGGGCTGGGTCATGCGTTGGCCTTCTCCGGTAGCGCGGCCGGGTGCAGGGGGGCGGGCATGTCGTGCACCGCCGGCAGCACCTCGGCGGCGAACAGCTTGGTGGATTCCATCGCCTTCTCGTACGGCATGGTGCCGAACTGCGGGACGATGGTGACCTCGCAGAACGAGCAGGCCTCCTGCGCGGCCTTGAGCTTCTCGAACACCGTCTCGGGCGTGCCGATCAGCAGGTTCGACGCGTGGTATCCGGGCGGGCCGCCCTTCTTCTGGTTGCCGACCTCCGATGCCAGCACCGCGGTGGCGCTGGCCTCGCGGGCTGCATAGGCCTCGTACCCCTTGACACCCTTGAAGTTGGACGCGTCGGCAAAGCCGTAGTGCACGTTGACATCCCGGTTCGCGGTCCAGATCCACTCCGCTGTGTCTTGGGCCTGGGCTTCCGTTGGCACGCAGTACATGAACATCACGTTCTTGGGCTGACAGGGCCCCAGGCCCTCTTCGGCGCGGAAGGTGTTCACCTTGCGCACCTCTTCGCCGGCATCGGTGATGGGCTTGTTGCCGACGAACAGTGGCACCATGCCGCGCCGAGACAGGATCTCCAGTGACTCGGCGGTCGAGGACGAGCTGTAGATCCGGTCGAACAGGTCGGTGCTGATCGGCTCGGGACGCAGCGACATCTCCGGGAAGCTGAAGATCTTGCCCTCGTAGGAGAATCGCTCACCGGAGAAGGCCAGCTTGAGGATGTCCAGCGTCTCGTTGAAGCGGTCGCGGCTCTCCTCCCGCGGCACACCGACCGCCGCGAACTCGCCCTTCGACACCCCGCGGCCCAGGCCGATCGTGGTGTAGCGGCCGTTGGAAACGATGTCGAGGTAGGCGATCTGGGTGGCCAACCGAATCGGGTTCCACCACGGCACCACCGCCACGAATGTGCCCAGACTGACCCGCTCTGTGCGTCCGGCGAAGTAGGTCAGGGCCTGAATGGGGTTGGGCGTCATGCCATATGGCGTGCCATGGTGCTCGGGAAACCAGATCCCGTCGAAGCCGAGCGGCTCGGCGAGGTCGCCGAGGGCCAGCGCGGCCTGCACACACTTGTAGTCCGGTGTGGCCGGCGGGGTGCTGAAGTCGCCGGCGAGCACACGCTCCCAGTCGTGGGAGTTCTGCGCTCCCGTACCCAGATTGACCTTCATGTTCGCTCCTTATTGGGCGATTTGTGGAGTTTCAGCCGTGTCCGGCACGGCTGAGACTCCACAAATCACTGGATGTCGGTGGGCTCTCCGGTGCCCATGTACTTGGAAAGTTGGTAGTGCAGATTGACCGTGCTGCGTTCGCGGTACGGGTTCGGCAGAGTTCCCGGGAAACCTGCAGACTTCATCCCCTGTTGCACCGCCGCCATGTTCGAGAAGTCCTGTGGCAGCACCGACAGCCAGTTCGGTGAATCCTTCGGGGTGTAGGCCCACTCGGTCTGAGGCTCTTCACCTTTCGGGTACAGCTCGAAGACGGCGACCTCGAAGATGCACTTGTCCGGGTTGTAGCCAGGGTCGGGCCGCGCGGCGTAGCACAGCGCGCTGGTCAGGCCCTGCCCCACTTGGAAGTTCGGGAAGATCTGCCAAGCCGTACCGCTCTGGCCGAGGATGTCGGGCGGGATGGTCGGCCAGGTCACGCCGCGCGCCTCGTCATCGCGGCGGGCCGAGGCCAGCCAGTACTGCAAGACCTCGTCGGCGGGCGTGCCCTCGGGCAGTTCGTCGACCAGTCGCTTCGCGGCGTTCACGAGAGTCTGCGTCGTCGTCGCGTTGGTCTCTTCCATGGTGTAGACCTGCATCTCGGCGGTGGAGATGCGCGGATCACCGGTGCCCAGGCGGATTTTGGACTTGGTCTCGTCCATACCTTTCGGCGCGTCGTAACCGATGTTGCTGTGCTTGCCCTGCGCCTTGGCCCAGCCCTTGAACTCGCCGAATTGGTTGAACTCGGGGTGCGTGGTGAACACGTGGTAGGTCTCGTTGAAGGCCTCCATCGCGACCTTCCAGTTGCAGTCGAAGTACAACCACTTGCGCCACTTGTAGCGCATGTTCTCCAACCCGAACGGGTCGAGGATCTTGGCCGCCGGATACAGGTAGTCGACCAGTGGCTCGCAGTGCGGGTCCATGTTGATGAACAGCCATCCGCCCCAGGTGTCCACCTGCACGGGCGCGAGGTGCGTGTTGCTCGCAGTGAGTTTGCCCTGCCAGTCGTCCTGCTCCCGGATGTGGGTGCAGGCTCCGTCGAGGCCGTAGGTCCAGCCGTGGAACCCGCAGACGAAGGATTTCCGGGCCCGGCCGGTCGCGTTCTTGGCTCCCTCGGGGTTGTCGATGAGCTTGCGGCCGCGGTGCATGCAGACGTTGTGGTGCGCGGCAAAGGTATTTGTGCCCGTGCGAACCACGATGATCGAGTCGTCGAGGATGTCGTACGTCAGGTAGCTACCGACCTCGGGGATCTCCTCGACCCGACCGACCTGCTGCCACACCTTGCGCCACAACAGATCCCGTTCAGCGCGTGCGTAATCCGCCGAGATGTAGGCCTCGACCGGGATGGTCGTCGGCTCAGAGAGGTCCTCGGCGATGACTCCGGTCGAGTCGTCCGGTTCGGCGTCGAGCTCCATCGCGGCGTCGAGATCGGATTCGGTGTGGGCCATTAGATCCTCCTGATGGCTTCGCGGAAGTCGTCGTCCTTGAGGAACAGCGAGGTGTTGTCGGCGCCGAGATGGGTCCAGCGCAGGTTGAGCCCGCCGTCGACCAGGATGGTCTGGCCGGTGATGTAGCTCGACAGATCCGAGAGCAGGAACAGGATGGCACCGGCCTGTTCCTCTGGGGTTCCGCGCCGGCCCATGGCGATTGCCCGCTGGTCACGTTCGAGGTCGGCGTCGACATAGGTTGCCGACGCGGCGGTTTCGGTGACGCCCGGGGCAACGGCGTTGACCCGAATTCCTTCTGCGGCAAGCTCTGCGGCCATGGTTCGGGTGGCCGCCACGATCGCGGCCTTGGCGGTGCCGTACGCGACGTGATACGGCGCGGTGTTCATCCCGCTGATCGAGGACACCGAAACGATCGAACCCGGGGTCCCCTGGCTGCGGATTTCTGCAGCCACCGCCTGGCTCATGAAGAACATGGTTTCCAGGTTCGCGGTGAACAACTCGCGCCAGTCGGAGCGGGAGACCCGGGTGGCCGGCATCCAGGTCGAAGGCGCCGCGCCGCCGGCGACATTCACCAGTCCGTACAACGTCCCTTCGGCGCGATGCGCCGCGTCCAGCACCGTGGCGATGCCCTCATCGGTCGAGGCGTCGGCGGCCACCGTCACCACGTTCAGTCCCTTTTCGGCCAGCGGCGCAACGTGCGTGTCGAGGTTGTCCTGCGATCGACTCACCGCCACCACCGTGGCCCCGGCCTCGGCCGCGATCCGCGTGACGGTCGTGCCGATGCCGCCACCACCGGCGCCCGACACCACCACAACCCGGCCGTCCAAGCTCAGGGAACTGTCCATTCGCAACCCAATCGGCCTAATTGTCCGGACAACAAATCACGATCTTCATATTGGAGAACACTATTCCGCAGCAGTTATTCAGGCGTCAAGGGTCGATCTGAGCTTCCGCGCACCTATTGTCTGGACTACGGCAAGTTGCTAACGTCCGAGGTCATGAGCGCCCTATCGGCAAATCCCGGCATCGCCAATGCGCGGTCTACCGCAAACCCGTCCGTGGCCGAGAACTGGACGCTGCAGCAGGTCACGGGACCCAGTCGGCTGTTCGGCGCGAACGGCCTGCGGACCGGCCCGGACGGCCGGATCTACGTCGCACAGGTCACCGGCAGCCAGATCAGCGCGCTCTACCTCGGCACCGGGCAGCTGGAAACCGTCAGCGCCAAGGGCGGCGAGATCATCGCCCCCGACGACGTCGCGTTCGATCCGGACGGCAACCTGTATGCCACCGAGGTGATGGACGGCCGGGTCAGCATGCGTGCGGCCGACGGCACCACCCGCGTCCTGCAGGACGACATCCCCTCGGCCAACGGCATCACCTTCCATCAAGGCCGGTTGTTCGTCGGCGAATGCCGCGAAGGTGGACGGTTGATGGAGTTCGACCTGGCCGGCGGCGCCCCGCGCATCCTGCTGGAGGACGTGCCCTCACCCAACGCCATGGAGGTCGGCCCCGACGGACTGCTGTATTTCCCGGTGATGGGCGCCAACGAAATCTGGCGTATCGATCCCGACGGGGGCGAGCCTCAAGTGGTGGCCGGCGGGCTCGGGGTACCGGACTCTGTCAAATTCGACGCCGACGGCTACATCGTCTCCACCCAGGTCGCCAGCGGCCAGGTACTACGCATCGACCCACGTAACGGCGAGCAGACACTGCTGGCTCAGCTGACCCCCGGCCTGGACAACTGCACGTTCGCCGACGGCCGGTTGTTCGTCTCGAACTTCACCGGCGAGATCACCGAGATCTCCTCTGGCGGCGCCCATGCCGTGCTGCCGGGCGGGTTGAACTGGCCACTGGATCTGACGGTCGGCCCCGACGGCGATCTCTATGTCGCCGACGGCACCTACTTCTACCGGG
>NZ_VCMY01000134.1:0-220 GCF_005924235.1 Mycobacterium sp. DBP42 | reverse complement strand
GCTGCGCGTAGATCTCGGTGACCCGCTCGGCACTGCCCAGTGCCGGCATCGCGGCCAACAGGGCCAGTGCGGGCACCATCGGCCAGCGGTAGGCGGAGCCGTCGTGCAGTCCGGCACCCGGAGCCGTTCCGGAATAGATGTCGAGCACCTTCACCAACCGGTGCTCGGGCACGAAGACGTCGGAGGCGATGGCGTCGTTGGACCCGGTGGCTCGCATGCC
>NZ_VCMY01000133.1:0-253 GCF_005924235.1 Mycobacterium sp. DBP42 | reverse complement strand
GTCACGCTGGATCGCTAGGATCCACCGACACTCGTGGCATCGGCCGGGGTGTGGCGCTGCGGTGTTGTAGGGTCCCCAGGCTGACGCGACCGTGGTGGGGTGGCCACAGATAGCAGAGGCATTCATCACGTCGACGCCGATGAGAGGGCTGCCGAGAATCGCTGTGATGACGGCCGAATCGACCGGATCGGGGGTGTACGTGGCGATTTCAGCTGCGATGGTGTCACGCTGGATCGCTAGGATCCACCGACAC
>NZ_VCMY01000132.1:0-254 GCF_005924235.1 Mycobacterium sp. DBP42 | reverse complement strand
TTACACGGCTACCTCAACGACGTCCCACCCGCCGAGTACGAAGCCACGTTCTACGATGCACAACGGACCGACCAACCACTGGTCGCAATCCAATAGCCCGAGCCTCCGGCAAAACCAGGGCGATTCAATGACGACGGTGGCGTGGTGCAGGAGGCGGTCGAGGATGCTGACTGCGGTGGTCTGCTCAGGTAGGAAGCGACCCCATTGTTCGAACGGCCAGTGCGATCCGATGGCCAGGGAGCGGCGTTCGTAGG
>NZ_VCMY01000131.1:0-377 GCF_005924235.1 Mycobacterium sp. DBP42 | reverse complement strand
GCCGATGCCACCGACGACTACCCGATCCCCAACCGCATCCTCAAGACACCGTGCACCGCCGAGCAGATCATGGCCGCCGCCCGCGACGTCGAGCCCGTGTACTACGAGCGCTACATGATCGACTACAACAACAAGCCCGTCGCCGATCAGCAGGGCGCCCAGGACCGGATCCACTGGTTCTTCTCCATGGACTACGCCGGCCGCCGCCAGTACTCCGAGAACATGGCCACCAACGCCTTCTTCGAGAACATGTCCTGGCGCTGGCCGAACTGGGCCAAGCTGTTCTTCAACAACAAAGGCGTCGCGGCCAACACCACCGACGTCTGCCAGAACTACCCGCCCAACGACATGTCCGTCTGGAACTGGCACTAGTCCGA
>NZ_VCMY01000130.1:0-383 GCF_005924235.1 Mycobacterium sp. DBP42 | reverse complement strand
GGTTGGCGATCGGGCCGGCGGCGACGATGGCCGCACGCGCGCGCAGGGGTTTGTTGTTGAAGGCGAGATGGCGTTCCGCCGCGTCCACCGGCGCCTCGCGCTCGTCGAGCATGCGCACGTAGCCCCCGAGCGGGAACGCGCCGATCACGAATTCGGTGGACGAGCCACGCGGCTGCCAGCGCAGCAGCGGCTTGCCGAAGCCCACGGAAAAGCGCAGGACCTTGACGCCGCACGCCACGGCGACGCGGTAGTGCCCGTATTCATGGACCGCGATGAGCAGGCCCAGGGCGACGACGAAAGCGGCGATGGTGAGAAGCATGGTGCACTCCCGTGCGATGAAGGAGGGGCCCGGCGGTCAGGCCGCGAGGCGCTCTGCCCCGTGC
>NZ_VCMY01000012.1:0-117224 GCF_005924235.1 Mycobacterium sp. DBP42 | reverse complement strand
GTGTGGGTGGGCGGGTCAAGGGTCGGCAGCTGATCGCTGAACGGCAGTTCGTCGCGGTGCTTGTCGATCAGCGCGGTCACCTCTTCGGCACTGCGCCCCTCCAGCGGCACCGGAAATCCCGGGAACGGCCCGGTGACGGACAGGCAGGACGAGAAGGTTTCCTCATCGTTGTAGACCTGAACGGCCTCGTCCCAGCCGGTCACCATCGTGACGTTGTAGTGGTCTTCACGCGTGACCGGGCACTTGTTCCGCAGCGCCTCGAAATATGGGTACGGGTCGTCGACCAATCGTTCATCGCGGAAAAAATCGATACCGGTTGGGTCGATCGCCATCAGCTACTCCCGTTCCAGCCGCACGTATGAGAATGCGGCTCTCATCTATGAACAATAGATTTCCACAGCCCCGGTGGCCCGTCAACGCCGGACCCTCACCTATCAGCGGCAAGCAGCAAGAATAGGATTCTCTTCCTCGACCGCCCGGGCTGCCGACGTTCAGAGTCCGATGGCCGTGTGCCATCGCGGTCGAAACAAGATAGTTAGACAAACGTCAACTATTTCAAACTGGGATATCCGCTGCTAAAGTGCCCGACGTGCCCAAGGGAACCGCGGCTGACACTGCTGACAGCAGTCAACGCCGGGCATCGTTCCAGCGGGCCCGCTCCCACCAGACCAAGCGCGACCTGGTCCAAGCCGCAATGGCGCTCTGGCGAACGAACGGCTACGCCAAGACCACGGTCGCCGACATCTGCCGCGCCGCGGGAGTATCGCGGGCCCTCTTCTATTTCTATTTCCCGGCCAAAGAAGACGTCCTGTTCGAAGTCGGTCTGACCTCGACCCGGCTCGCGCAGAAGCGGGTCAAATCGCTGTTGGTTGGCGACTACGACGTCATCGGTGTCATCACCGAGGCGCTGCGCAGCCTGGAGCGGTCGATGGCGCGCAATCCACCCGAACTGATTGTCGAGACGATCCTCGAGGGGTACCGGCACGAGCACCGGATCCTGGCCGGCAACGTCGCCGCGGAGACGCACGACGTCGACATGTTCGGCGAGTTGTTCGCCCGCGCCCAGGCTGACGGCAAGCTCGGTTCCCACGTCGACGTCGACCACCTGTCCCGGCTGGCGCAGATCCTGGTCAGCGAGGGCGTCCGGCACTGGGCCGGAGGCAGTTTCGGCAACCGCACGTTCACCGATGTCGTCGCACGCGACATCGGTGCGATGATCACCGGCTTCAACTCCACCAACAACTAGATCGGAGGACCCCCGATGGCGTGGGATTTCGAGACCGACCCGCAGTATCAGGAACTACTGGACTGGGCCGACGAATTCGTGACCGAACAGGTCGAACCGCTCGACCTGGCCTGGCCGCATCTGCAATTCACCCAGCTGGAGGGCAAGCGCCGCGAGGCGATCGCCCCACTCAAGGAGCAGGTGCGTGAAAAGGGATTGTGGGCAACACATCTCGGTCCAGAATTGGGCGGGCAAGGATACGGGCAGCTGAAGTTGGCGCTGCTCAACGAGATCCTGGGCCGCTCGCAGTGGGCTCCGATCGTGTTCGGCTGTCAGGCCCCCGATACCGGAAACGCCGAGATCATCGCGCATTACGGCACCGAGGAACAGAAGAAGCGCTATCTGCATCCGCTGCTCGAAGGTGAGCTGTTCTCCTGCTACTCCATGACCGAACCGCATGCCGGCGCGGACCCCACCCTGTTCACCACGAGCGCGGTAAGGGATGCGGATGGGTCGAGCTGGATCATTAATGGCTGGAAGTTCTTCTCCTCCAACGCCGCGACCGCGTCCTTTCTGATCGTCATGGTGGTCACCAACCCCGAAGTCAGCGCCTATCAGGGCATGTCGATGTTCCTGGTGCCCACCGACACTCCCGGCGTCAAGATCGTCCGCAATGTCGGGCTGTACGGCGAAGCGGACGACCACGGCAGCCATGCCTTGATCCACTACGACAATGTCCGGGTGCCGGCCGAGGCCCTCCTGGGCGGCGAGGGGCAGGCTTTCGTGATCGCCCAGACCCGGTTGGGCGGCGGACGGATTCACCATGCCATGCGCACGATCGGCCTGGCGCAGAAGGCGCTGGACATGATGTGCGAACGCGCCTTGAGCCGGGAGACCCAGGGCAGCCGGCTGTCCGACAAGCAGTTCGTCCAGGGTTACATCGCCGATTCGTATGCCCAGCTACTGCAGTTCCGGCTGATGGTGCTCTACACCGCGTGGGAGATCGACAAGTACAACGACTACAAGAAGGTCCGTAAGGACATCGCCGCGGTCAAGGTCGCGATGCCCACCGTGCTGCACGACATCGCCTGGCGCGCAATGCAGGTCCACGGTGCGCTGGGCGTCACCAACGAGATGCCGTTCCTGGGCATGGTCACCGGTGCCGCGGTCATGGGCCTGGCCGACGGACCGACCGAGGTGCACAAGACCACTGTCGCCCGGCAGGTCTTGCGCGACTACCAGCCGACCACCGACACCTGGCCCACCGAGTGGATCCCGCGCAAGCGTGAGGCCGCGAAGGCCAAGTTCGCCGAATTCCTGGAGGCCGAGGTGGGCAACTTGTGAGCGAGATCGACACTGAGCGCCTTGCCGATTGGATGGACGACACCGCCCTGCCCGGCAAAGGTGAGCCGCTTGAGGCCCGCTTCCTGTCCGGTGGGACCCAGAACGTCATCTACGAGATCCGCCGGGGCGAACACGCCTGTGTACTACGCATGCCACCGGCCGGCGCCCCGCCGGACCGGGACAAGGGCATCCTGCGGGAGTGGCGCATCATCGAAGCACTCGACGGCACGGATGTCCCGCACACCGTCGCAGTCGGTGTGTGTGCCGATCCGGACGTGCTTGGCCGGCCGTTCTACCTCATGGGATTCGTCGACGGCTGGTCGCCGATGGACACCCACGGCCGCTGGCCCGAGCCGTTCAACAGCGATCTGAGCACCCGGCCTGGCCTGAGTTACCAACTGGCCGAGGGCATTGCGCTGCTGTCGAAGGTGGATTGGCAAGCGAAGGGCCTGGCTGATCTCGGTCGGCCCGAAGGCTTCCACGAACGTCAGGTCGACCGGTGGATCGGCTTCCTCGACCGGATCAAGAATCGTGATCTGCCCGGGCTCGAGGTGGCCACCGACTGGCTGCGCGCCCGCAAGCCACTCGACTTCCTCCCCGGTCTGATGCACGGGGACTACCAGTTCGCCAATGTCATGTACCGCCACGGCGCCCCGGCCACGATGGCCGCGATCGTGGACTGGGAGATGGGCACCGTCGGCGACCCGAAGCTGGACCTGGCGTGGATGGTGCAGAGCTGGCCTTCGGATACGGACCACCCGGAGCCCTCGGAAATGGGCTACGTCGACATGCGCGGGATGCCCTCGCGTGACGACGTCGTCGCGCACTACGCGACAGTGTCCGGCCGCCAGGTCGATGATCTGGACTACTACCTGGTGCTGGCCAAGTGGAAGCTGGCGATCGTCCTGGAACAGGGCTTTCAACGGGCCGGTGACGACGAGAAACTGCTGGCCTTCGGACCGGTGGTCACCGAACTGATGCGATCTGCCGCCGAACTCGCCGAATCCACCGATTACCGGTGAAGGCCGCCGTCTGCCCGGCCTACGGATCTCCGGATGCGGTTCGCCTCGAAGACGTCCCCGAACCACCGCTGGAATCCGGCCAGGTACGGGTACAGGTCGGTGCGGCGGCGGTGAACTTCCCCGATGTGCTTTTGGTCGCCGACAAGTACCAGATCCACGTGCCGGTTCCGTTCGTGCCGGGCAGTGAGTTCGCCGGGATGGTCACCGAGATCGCAGCTGACGCCGACGGTTTCGCCGTCGGCGACCGGGTAACCGGCACCGGATTGTTCGGCGCGTTCGCCGAGCAGGTGTGTGTGCCGACGGCCGGGCTGGCCCGGATTCCCGACGGTGTGGACGATCGCACGGCAGCGGCATTCGGGGTGGCTCATCGCACCGCCTATCACACGTTGCGATCGGTGGCCCGCATCCAACCCGGCGACGACGTGATCGTGCTGGGAGCCGGCGGAGGCGTGGGCCTGGCGGCCGTGCAGCTCGCGGTAGCGCTCGGCGCGCGGGTCACCGCGGTGGCGTCCTCGGACGAAAAACTCTCCACTGCAGCACAATACGGCGCAGCCTCACTGATCACTCACAAGCGCGGAGACTTGCGCACCGCCCTGCGCGAGGCGCTACCCGACGGTGCGCATGCGGTCCTCGATCCGGTCGGCGGGGATCTGTCGGAGCCTTCCCTGCGGTCATTGCGTCGCGGCGGCCGGTTCGTGACGATCGGCTACGCGTCGGGCGCGATCCCCCGCATCCCACTGAACCTGGTTCTGGTCAAGGGAATTCAGGTGTCAGGCTTTCAGTTCCAGGACATCGACCCGGACGAGTTCACCCGCAACGAAGCCGAATTGCGGGACATGTTGGCCACTGGCGCCGTCCAGCCACACGTCGGTGCGGTCTATCCACTGGACCAGGTGTCGACCGCACTGCGACAGGTCGCTGAAGGACGCGCCGTGGGCAAGGTCCTGATCGAGCTCACTCCTTCGGCGGATAGAAGTACTCCCGCCAAGCCGTGATCTTCTCATCACGCACCTCGTAAGCACCCATGACCGGCCAGCTCATCTGCTTGCCGTCGACGACCCAATGATCGCGGCGTTCCATCAACACGACCTCCCCGTCTACCGCGAGGTGCCGGATCTCAAGATCGACACATTTGCCGCCGGCGAAGAACACCTTCATCATCTCGTGGATCGCGTCGCGCCCGGAGAGCTTCGGCCAGTCGGGCCCGATGTCGAAGGTGGCGTCTTCGGCGAAGTGACTCATCACCTCGTCGACGTCGTTGCTCCCCCACGCGGCGATCTCGGCGCGCACGATCTCCTCAGCGGTCATCGGATTCTCCTCGGCCCATAGCGACACTTATTTACACTTTAACTATCAACTGTAATGATGGTCTGATCCTGCTAAGCAAGTGCCCAGGACTACTGAGCCCAGCTGAACCCAGCCCGCTGCAGCACTCCCGCTACCCCGATGGAGGCCTCATGACAGTGCCCACGGCGCCAGCCGAACCAGACCTGTACTACGACCCGTACAGCGTCGAGCTCAACATGGATCCCTTTTCGGTGTTCGCCCGAATCAGGGAAGAAGCCCCGCTGTATTACAACGAGCAGCACGACTTCTACGCGCTGAGCCGCTACGACGACGTCAACAAGGCCGTCATCGATCACGACACGTTCATCTCGGGACGCGGCGCCCTGCTCGAGATCATCAAGTCCGGCATGGAGATTCCGCCCGGAACCCTGATCTTCGAGGATCCGCCGATCCACAACATCCACCGCAACCTGCTGTCCCGGGTGTTCACCCCGCGCAAGGTGCTGGCCCTGGAGCCGCAGATCCGCGAGTTCACCGCACGCTGCCTGGACCCGCTGGTCGGCAACGACCGCTTCGACTTCGTCAATGACCTCGGCGAGCAGATGCCGATGCGAGTGATCGGCATGCTGCTGGGTATCCCCGAGGAACGCCAGCGGGCTATCACCGATCACGGCGAACAGACCCTGCAAGGGCAGACGGTCGACGCCCTGGCGACCGGTGAGGTGTTCGCCGAGTTCATCGACTGGCGCACCCAGCACCCGTCCGACGACATCATGACCGACCTGCTCAACGCCGAGTTCACCGACGAGACCGGCACCGTACGCACGCTGCGCCGCGACGAGCTGCTGCTGTATTTGACGGTCATCGCCACCGCCGGTTCCGAGACCACCACCCGGCTGATCGGCTGGGCCGGCAAGACCCTGGCCGACTACCCGGACCAACGCCGCGAGCTGGTGCAGAACCCAGCTCTGATACCCCAGGCCATCGAGGAGATCTTGCGCTGGGAGCCACCGGCCCTGCAGATCGCCCGCTACGTCACCCGCGACGTCGAGTACTACGGCCAGACGGTTCCGGCGGGCTCAGCGATGCTGATGCTCGTCGGTGCGGCCAACCGCGACCACCGCCGGTTCGCCCCCGACGGGGACGTCTTCGACATCCACCGGGAACAGAAGTCCCACATGACTTTCGGCGCGGGAACACATTTCTGCATGGGCAACGCACTGGCCCGGCTGGAAGGCCGCATTGCCCTGGAGGAGATCCTCAAACGCTTCCCGGAGTGGCAGGTCGACTGGGCCAACGCCAAACCGTCGGAAACCGCCGCGGTGCGGGGATGGGCCGCGATGCCGACATTCGTCTAGCGACCGTGCGCTCAGATCGCGAAATCGCGTGAAATCGCGATCTGTGTGCACGCTCGGCAGGGGCCGGTTTGTCCACACAACGCGGTTCATCCCCAGATGGCGAAATCGTTTCGCCGCCGCCAGGTTGGCTGCCTCAAAGTGATGTCATGGACACACCGTTCGTCGGCAGCGAGGCCATCAAGGCTGGGCTGATCGCCAAACATCAGCTGCGCAGTCGTCGTGGTCCCTTCGCCGCGGTTTTTCCCGATGTCTACACACTGCGTTCGGCAGAACTGACGATTCCTCACCGTGCCGCCGCCGCATGGTTGTGGTCACGTCGAGCCGGGGTTCTCGCGGGGCTCACCGCATCGGCCCTGCATGGCGCGGAGTACATCGAAGACACGCTCCCGATCGAACTGGTCTGGCCGAGCCGTAGGCCCCCCAACGGCATCGCCACCCTGAAAATGACCCTCGCCTCCGATGAGGTCACCGATCATCGCGGGCTTCCGCTCACCACCGTTGGACGGACCGCTTTTGACCTAGGCCGTCGCGGGCACCTCATCGACGCCGTTGCCCGACTCGACGCCCTGGGACATGCGTCGGGGTTCCGTGTTGACGATGTACTTCGAGTGGCGGAGAACCATCGAGGCGCACGGGGGGTGCGCCAATTGTCGACCGCGCTCGATCTTTACGATCCCGGCTCAGAGTCGCCGAAGGAAACGTGGTTGCGGCTGTTGATCATCCGCGCCGGATACCCGCGCCCGACCACTCAGATACCTGTCACGAGCGTCGACGGTCGTCGCAGGTACCGCCTGGACATGGGTTGGGAGGAGCGCAAGCTGGCCGTTGAGTACGACGGCGACCACCACCGCAGAGACCCGCAGCAGTTCGCACACGACATTATTCGCACAGAGGATCTCGACGAACTCGGTTGGACGCGAGTCAGAGTCGCCAAGCGGCACAACACCGGCGAAGTGCTCCAGCGGCTGTCGAGGGCGTGGACGGCGACCGTGCGCTCAGATCGCGAAATCGCGTGAAATCGCGATCTGTGTGCACGCTCGGCAGAGTTCAGCTGGCCGGGATCAGATCCGCGGGCACCGAACGGCTGATCATCGTGCCGCAGCGGAATGCCTCGGAACTTCCGACCACCTTGGCTTCGGGATCGTTGACCGCAGCCAGTGCCTGTGCCTTGAAAGCACGTGCGGCAGCGGACAGTTCGTGACGTACCGGATCCACGCTCAGGTTCGCCGGACACTCGTCACCCCACAATGTCACCTCGGTGCGGCCCTGCTCCAACGCACCCAGGACACCGCGACGCACGCGTTCGTCGGCGTTGAACAGATCCGCGGCCACCGCGACGGTCTGCGGATGCGGGCGGTCCTCCCACGATGCGAGCACCGACTCCAGGGGCATGGTCTCCACCCCGAGAATCGCCAGTGGACGGACATCCTCGTCGGCACCGATCAGCACCGTGACATCCCATCCGGCCATCACCCGGTCGACCAACCAGCCGCCGGCGAACCGGACCGCGTCGACCACACAGGGGGCGACCACATCAAGCCGATACCGCATGTCGTCCTCCAATCTCACTGACCGGCCGCCCCGTTGCGGCCGCCCGGCTGCTCGATCTCCCGTCCCAGCATTTCGGCGTAGCTCTTGAACACGTCCGTCAACGGGAGTGAGGGATCGAGTAGCCATGAGGTCTCCATTCCATTGATGAATGCCAGGATTTCCACGGCCTTGGTGGCCGCGTCGAAGTCGGAGCGGTAGCGGCCCTCGAGCTGACCGCGAGTGATGATGTCGGTGACGATGTCGCGTGCAGCTTGCTGCCGTTTGAGCAAACGATCGTGCAGTGGCGCGTCGGGCTGGATGTTCTCTACCAGCAGCACGGTGAAGGTGCCGACCAGCTCGGGCGCCCGGACGAACCGGTCGGCCACTCGCTTGATCTCGTGGGCCAAGTCTCCGGACCGGTCGGCATGGGTGTCGTCGTCGTGGTCGCGGATGTCGAGCACCGCGTTGAGCAGTTGCTCCTTGGACTCGAAGTGGTGCAGCAGCCCGGCCGGCGTGACACCGGCTTCCCTGGCGATCTGGGCCAGCGAGGTGTTGCGCCAACCGTTGCGCGCCAGCAGCTTCTCAGCCACGGAAAGTATCCGCTGCCTGCGGTCTTCCCCTTTGGCCAGGAGCGACTCATAGGGCCTTGCGCCCCCAGAAGACGCCTCTGCCCCTACCACCGAAGCCACCGGACTCCTTCGTCGAACCAACCTAGTGAACACACAGTAGGTTGGTTTGACCGCTGTGACAAGCGTCTCAGCGAAAGAAGTTTCCGGCGGCTGTCACAACCGCCGGACAGGCCCGGTCAGAGCCCGAGGGACTTGGCGATGATCACCTTCATGACCTCGCTGGTGCCCGCGTAGATCCGGGCCACCCGGGCATCGGTGTAGAGCCGTGCGATGGGGTACTCCATCATGTAGCCGTACCCGCCGAAGAGCTGCAGGCAACGATCGATCACCCGCGCCTGCATCTCCGTGGAGAACAGTTTCACCCGCGCCGCATCGGCGCCCGACAGCTCGCCGTCGACGTGCAGGGCCACCGCGCGGTCGAGCATCGACTGCGCCGCTTCGACCTCGGTCGAGCACGCGGCCAGTTCGAACTTGGTGTTCTGAAACGAGGCCACTGGCTGACCGAAGGCTTTGCGATCTTTGGTGTAGTCGATGGCCGCCGCGATCGCCGAGCGGGCTTGGGCCACCGAGCCCACGGCCACGGTGAGCCGCTCCTGGGCCAGGTTGTGGCCGAGGTAGCTGAACGCCTCTCCCTCCTCCCCCAGCACGTTGGCCACGGGCACCCGGACGTCGGTGAACGACAGCTCCGCGGTGTCCTGCACCTTGCAGCCCATCTTCTCCAGCTCGCGGCCGCGCTCGAAGCCCGCCATCCCGTCTTCGACGACGAGTAGCGTCAGTCCCTTGCGCCGGTTGTCCGGGTCGGTGGAGGTCCGCGCCACGACGACCACCAGATCGGCCTGGATGCCACCGGTGATGAACGTCTTGGCACCGTTGAGAACGTACTCGTCACCGTCCCGCACCGCGGTGGTGCGCATGCCTGCCAGGTCCGACCCGGTCCCGGGCTCGGTCATGGCCACCGCGGTCAGCAGCGTGCCCGCGGCCAACCCGGGGAACCACCGCTGCCGTTGCTCTTCGTTCGCGTAATGCAGGAAATACGGCAGGATCACCTCGAGCTGCGTGCGCACGGTCGACAACGTGACGAGGGCCCGGGCGGCCTCCTCCTGCAGCACCACGTTGTAGCGGTAGTCGTCGATGCCCGCGCCGCCGTACTCCTCGGGGATCGCCATGCCGAGCATGCCGAGTTCACCCATCTGCTTGAACACGTCGCGGGGCATGCGCCCGCCCTTCTCCCACTCGGGATAGGCCGGCACGACCTCTTTTTCGATGAAATCACGTGCGAGTGCGCGGAATGCCTCGTGGTCCTCGGTGAACAGATTGCGTTGCACTACTTCTCCCTAGCGTCAGTCGATCAGCTCGACCAGCGTGGCGTTGGCAGTACCGCCACCCTCACACATGGTCTGCAGGCCGTAACGAATCCCGTTGTCGCGCATGTGATTGATCATTCTGGTCATCAGCACCGCACCCGATGCCCCGAGCGGGTGGCCCAGTGCGATGGCACCGCCGAGCGGGTTCAGCTTGGCTTCGTCGGCACCGGTCTCAGCCAGCCAGGCCAGCGGCACCGGCGCGAAGGCCTCATTCACCTCGAACACGCCGACCTCGTCCAGACGCACGCCGGCTTTGTGAAGCACCTTCTCGGTGGCAGGGATCGGCCCGGTGAGCATCAGCACCGGATCGGCTCCCGTCACCGCACCCGCGCGGTAACGCGCGATAGGCGAAAGACCCATGGCCACAGCCGCTTCCGCGGTCATGACCAGCAGCGCTGCGGCACCGTCGGAGATCTGCGAGGAGTTACCTGCGTGGATCACACCGTCCTCGGCAAACGCTGGTTTGAGACCGGCCAGCTTCTCCACAGTGGTGCCCCGCCGCACACCTTCATCGGCGACCACCGGGTCCACCTGGTCGGCCGGGTCGGGAAACACCGTGATCATCTGGTGCTCAAAGGCACCGCAGTCCTGGGCCGCCGCAGCCCGCTCGTGGGAGGCGACGGAATACTCGTCCAGCCGGGTCCGGCTGAAGCCCCACTTCTGCGCGATCATCTCGGCCGAGATGCCCTGGTTGAACCCGAAATCCTTGTACCGCTGGAACACCTTTGGCCCGTACGGAGTACCGGTGGCCCGGGCCGCACCCAGCGGCACCCGGCTCATCACCTCCACACCGCCCGCGACCACCACGTCCTGCTGACCCGACATGACGGCCTGGACGGCGAAATCCAGTGCCTGCTGGCTTGATCCGCAGGCTCGGTTGACCGTCGTGCCCGGGATGTGTTCGGGCCAGCCGGCGGCCAGCACCGAGTAACGACCGATGTTGCTGGACTGATCGCCTACCTGCGAGACACAGCCCCAGACCACGTCGTCGATGATGTCCGGGCTGATACCCGCCCGCTCCACCAGCGCATTGAGCACCAGCGCCGACAGGTCGGCGGCATGGAATCCGGCCAGGCCGCCGTTGCGCTTGCCGACCGGGGTGCGGACGGCCTCGACGATGACGGTTTCACGCATGGGAATCTCCGCTTCTGTTGTTCAGGACTTCGAGTAGGCGGGGCCGACAGCACCCTGCTCTCGCAGGGCTGCGATGTCCTCGGCACTCAGGCCGATCCCGCCCAGGACGGCATCGGTGTGCTCACCGAGTCCCGGTACCGCCCCCATCCCCAATTCCAGCCCGGCGATCACCGGCGGTGGCAGCAGGGCCGCGATCTCACCGTTCGGGGTGGCCACCTGACGCCAGCGGTCGCGGGCCTTCAGGTGCGGATGCTCGATGACCTCGCTGGGCAGGTTGTACCGCGAATTACCGATCCCGGCCTTGTCCGCCGTCGCCTGGATGTGGTCGAGATCGTTTTCAGAACACCAGGATTCGATGGCCTTGTTGAGTTCGTCGCGATGTGCGCAGCGATCCGAGTTGGTGGCGAACCGAGGGTCGTCGGCCAGATCCGGACGCTCGATGATCTCGCGGGCCAGCCGCTGCCATTCACGGTCGTTGGTGGTGCCCAGCACCACGGTCTGCCCGTCGCGGGTGTCGAACGCCCCGTAAGGAGCAACCGCAGGTGAGCTCATCCCCAGCGGAACCTGGTCGATCCCGGAATGCTGGGTGTAGGTCAGCTGGTACCCCATGATGTCGGTCATGGTGTCGAACAAACTGACCGCCACCGAGGCAGCCGCACCGGTGTCTCCGGCTCGGGCCCGCCCGAGCAGCAACGCCATGATCGACAGCGCCGAGTACAGCCCGGTGGTGATATCGGCCACCGCGGCACCGGGTTTCGCGGGCATCCCGGCATACCCTGTGGCGGCACACGAACCCGACTCCGCCTGCACCAGCAGGTCGTAGGCCCGCTTCTCCGACAACGGGCCGCCCGGGCCGTAGCCGTCGATCTCCAGCGGAATGACCTGCGGGTGACGCACATTCAACTCGGCCGGCGACAAGCCGAGGCGCGCGGTGGCACCGGGGGCCAAGTTGGACACGAACGCGTCGGCCCCGTCGAGCAACTGGTGCAGCACCTCCATGCCTTCGGACGACTTCAGGTTGAGGGTGATCGACTCTTTGCCCCGGTTCGCCCACACGAAGTGGGCGGCCATCCCGTTGACCACGGTGTCATAGTCACGGGCGAAGTCGCCCCCCTTGGGATTCTCGATCTTGATCACCCGGGCACCGAAATCGGCCAGCACCCGCGTGCACATCGGCGCGGACACCGCCTGCTCCATGGCGATGACGGTGATTCCGGCCAGCGGCAAAACAGAATCGGCCGCTGAGCCTGATGGCTCGCTCGTAAACTCGCTCACAGGGTCACATAACCATGCCGCCATCGACCGGCAGCACCTGCCCGGTGATGTACGACGCGGCATCCGAGGCCATGAAGACGAATGCGCCCGCAACCTCGTCGGCCTCGGCCCAGCGCTTGAGCGGGATGCGGTTCATCATGTTGGCCGCGAACTTCTCATTGGTCCGGATGGTTTCGGTCATGGGCGTGGCGGCCAGCGGAGCCAGCGCGTTGACCATGATGTTCTTGGGCGCCAGCTCGCGGGCCAGCGATTTGGTGAACCCGATCAGGCCGGCCTTGGCCGCCGAGTAGTTCACCTGGCCGAGGGTGCCGGTGATGCCCGCCGCCGAGGTGACGTTGATGACGCGTGCGGTGCCGTCGGTAGGCATGTGCGGCAGTGCGGATTGCGTGACGTGAAAGGTCCCCATGACGTGGATGTCGAAGGTGAGGCGGAACGTCTCGTCGGTCAGCTTGGGAAACATCGCCGGCGAGGTGACGCCCGCGTTGTTGACCACGATGTGCAGCTTGCCCTCACCGAGTGCGGCCGCCTGCGCGGCGGCGGCCACGGCGGCGTCGCGGTCGCTGACATCCAGCGCAGCACTGTCCGCCTTGCCGCCCACGGCATTGATCCGCTCGGCGACCGCGGCCGCGGCGTCACCGCTGATGTCGGTGACGAGCACGGAAGCACCGGCCGCGGCCAGGGCCTCGGAAACCGCAGCACCGATGCCGGCACCGGCTCCGGTCACCAGCGCCGAACGCCCGGTCAGGTCGAAATAGGTCTTCATTGGTGTCGCTGTCTCCTCAGTAACTCTTGGGCAGGCCGAGAACGTTGGCACTCAGGAAGTTCAGGATCATCTCCTGGCTCACCGGTGCGATCTTCATCAGTCGGGACTCCCGGAAGAACCGGGAGATGTTGTATTCCTCGGAGTAGCCCATCCCGCCGTGGGTCTGCAGTGCACGATCGGCGGCGCCGAACCCGGCGTCGGCGCACAGGTACTTGGCCATGTTGGCTTCCCGCCCGCACGCCTTGCCGTTGTCGTAAAGCCAGGTGGCCTTACGCAGGATCAACTCGGCGGCATCGAGACGGGCCAGCGAATCCGCCAGCGGGAACGCGATGCCCTGGTTCTGACCGATCGGCCGGTCGAAAACCACCCGCTCGTTGGCATACTTCACCGCTCGGTCGAGCGCCACGCGGCCGATGCCGAGAGCTTCGGCGGCGATGAGCATCCGCTCCGGGTTGAGGCCGTGGAGGATGTACTTGAACCCCTTGCCCTCCTCGCCGATCAGGTGTTCGGCAGGCACCCGCAGGTCGTCGATGAACAGCTCGTTGGAGCTCACCGCGTTTCGGCCCATCTTGTTGATGGGTCGAATCTCGACGTGCTCGCGGTCGAGGTCGGTCAGGAACAGCGACAACCCGTCGGTCGGCTTCCCACCGCGTTTCTCCACATCCTCGCGGGACTCGGTGCGGGTGAGCAGCAGGATCTTCTCGGACTCAAGCGCCTTGGAGATCCACACCTTGCGGCCGTTGACCACATAGCTGTCGCCGTCCTTCTTGGCGAAGGTGCTGATACGCGAAGTATCCAGTCCTGCACCGGGTTCGGTGACGCCGAAGCACACGTGCAGATCGCCGTTGACGATCCGCGGGAGCGTCGCCTTCTTCATCTCCTCAGAACCGAACACCACCACTGGCTGCATCCCGAAGATCGACATGTGGATCGCGCTGGCGGCGTTCATCGCCCCGCCGGACCGGGCCACCTCCTCGGCCAGGATGGTGGCCTCGGTGATGCCCAGGCCGTGCCCGCCGTACTCCTCCGGGATGGTCATACCGAGCCAGCCGCCTCCGGCGATGGCGTCGTAGAACTCCTGCGGGAATTCGTGGGCCTGATCCTTGGTCATCCAATAGTGATCGTCGAACTTGCCCGCCAGCTCCGCAATGGACTTGCGGATCAGCTGCTGGTCCTCGGTCAGCTCGAAGTTCATACCGCCCGACACTCTGGTGCTCTCCTAATTTCTCGGCCGAGAAGCCTCGGCGTTCAGTCTCGTGCGCCGGCAACCGCTTTGGCGTTCGCCTGGAAGTCGGCGAAGCTGGTGCCCGTCTTGTCCTTATTGCTCAACGCGCGGATCGACACGTCGTGCCCCTCGGCCTGCTTGCGCAGCGCGCCGACGGTCGCCTGGTCCTTGGGCACATGGGCGAACGGATCGAAGTGGTAGAGCCGCATGGCGTTCTCATGCGTGATCTTGTTGATCTCGTCGTCAGGAACCTCGTAGGTGTCGAACACCGCCCACAGCTCTTCGGGCGCACCCGGCCACATCGAGTCGCTGTGCGGGTAGTCCATCTCCCAGCAGATGTTGTCCACGCCGATCTCATGCCGGTTCTTCACCCCGATCGGGTCCGAGATGAAGCAGGTCATGAAGTGCTCCCGGAAAACCTCTGAGGGCAGCTTGCCGCCGAAGTCCTGGTGGGTCCAGGTCGAGTGCATTTCATAGGTGCGGTCCACCCGGTCCAGGAAGTACGGAATCCACCCGGTGCCGCCTTCGGACAGCGCGATCTTGAGCCCGGGATAGGCCTTGATCGGAGCCGACCACAACAGGTCTGCCGCGGCCTGCACGATGTTCATCGGCTGCAGCGTGATCATCACGTCCATCGGGGCATCAGGGGCCGTGATGGCCAGCTTGCCCGACGAACCGATGTGCACATTCATCACGGTGTCGGTGTCGACCAGTGCCTCCCACAACGGCTTCCAGTACTCGAGGTCGTGGAAGGACGGGTAGCCCAGCGTCGACGGATTCTCGGTGAAGGTCAGCGAGTGCACGCCCTTCTTCGACACTCGCCGCACTTCGTCGGCGCACAGCTGCGGGTCCCAGATCGCCGGTAGCGCCATCGGGATGAAGCGTCCCGGGTTGGAGCCGCACCATTCGTCGATATGCCAATCGTTGTACGCCTGCACCAGTGCCAGGGAGAACTCCGCGTCGTCCGTGGCGAACAGGCGCGCGGCGAACCCCGGGAACGACGGGAAGTTCATGGTCGCCAGCACGCCGCCGGCGTTCATGTCCTTGACCCGCTCATCGGGGTCGTAGCAGCCCTTTCGGATCTCATCGAGCCCCTGTGGCTCCAGGCCGTACTCCTCTTTGGGGCGACCTGCAACAGCGTTGAGCGCCACGTTCGGGATCACGGTGTCGCGGAACTGCCAGGTGTCGCTGCCGTCCGGGTTGTGCACCAGGCGCGGCGCCTCGTCGCGGTACTTGGCCGGCAGGTGGTTCCGGAACATGTCCGGTGGCTCGATGATGTGGTCATCGACGCTGATCAAGATCATGTCGTCTTTGTTCACTGCCTCGCTCCGTTCCATGGACCGTCACATTGGTTCTCTATGGGAGAAAACTATCTTCTCATCTAGAGAGAATCAATGTCTGAGCCGGTTGACAAGCAGATTTGGCCAGGTCACCGGAGAAACTCGCGCCTTCTTGTTGACCATCGACGCAAAAGATGGAAACCTCTTAGTCGGAAATGAGAACCTGATTCTCGCAACCGAGAGTCACAGCCGGGTCATCGAGAGGAGAACCATCCCGTGCGCTTGGCCCCTTTGCCCGCCGAGGAGTGGGACGACGATGTGCGACGAGCACTGTCGGTCATGCTTCCGGCGGAGCGGCTCAATCCCGAGGGTGCGGGGACCGCACTGTCCACGCTCGCCCGCCACCCCGCGCTGACCAAGGCGTTCCTCCGGTTCAGCAATCACCTGCTGTTCCGCTCGACCCTCGACGCGCAGATACGCGAGCTCGCCATCCTGCGGATCGCCCACCGGCGCCAGTGCGAGTACGAATGGACGCACCACGCATTCATCGGCAAGGCCGAGGGACTCACCGATGAGCAGATCGCGAGCAGCACCAGCGGCGAAGGGACGACTCCCCTCGATCAGCACGTGATCAATTCCGTCGACGAACTCGATGGGGAGTCGCGGATATCGGACGTCACCTGGGCCGCCCTCAGCGAGCACCTCTCCGAGCAGCAGCGGATGGACCTGGTTTTCACGATCGGCGGCTATGGCCTGATGGCCATGGCTTACAACACCTTTGGAATAGCGCCGGAATCCGGCCACTGAGCCCGAACAAGGCTTGAGAAAGAAAGTAGGTAGATGATGGCGTTCTTCCCGAAGCCGGCTGCGGGCAGCTGGACCGAGAACTGGCCCGAACTCGGCACCGCCCCGGTCAACTACGAGGATTCGATCGATCCCGAGCACTGGAAGCTGGAGCAGCAAGCCATCTTCCGCAAGACCTGGCTGCAGATGGGCCGCGTCGAGCTGATCCCCAAGAAAGGCAGCTACATCACCCGTGAGCTGCCGTCGGTCGGCCCGGGCACGTCGATCGTCATCGTGAACGACGGTGAGCAGATCCGAGCCTTCTACAACCTGTGCCGCCACCGCGGCAACAAACTGGTGTGGAACGACTACCCCGGCGAAGAAGTGTCCGGCAGCTGCCGCCAGTTCGTCTGCAAGTACCACGCCTGGCGCTACAACCTCAAGGGCGACCTGACCTTCATCCAGCAGGAGCAGGAATTCTTCGACGTCGACAAGGCCGACTACCCGCTCAAGCCGGTGCGCTGCGAGGTGTGGGAAGGCTTCATCTTCGTCAACTTCGACGACGACGCCGTGTCGCTGGAGGAGTACCTGGGTGAGTTCGCCGAGGGTCTCAAGGGTTATCCCTTCCACGAGATGACCGAGCACTACAGCTACCGCTCTGAGATCAAGGCCAACTGGAAGTTGTTCATCGACGCATTCGTCGAGTTCTACCACGCGCCGATCCTGCACATGAAGCAGGCCGAGAAGGAGGAAGCCGAGAAGCTGGCCAAGTTCGGCTTCGAGGCGCTGCACTACGACATCAAGGGCGATCACTCGATGATCTCGTCCTGGGGCGGCATGAGCCCGCCGAAGGACCTCAAGATGGTCAAGCCCATCGAGCGCATCCTGCACAGTGGCCTGTTCGGGCCGTGGGATCGCCCCGACATCAAGGGCATCCTGCCCGACGAGTTGCCGCCGGCGATCAACCCCGGCCGGCACCCGACGTGGGGTCAGGACTCTTTCGAGTTCTTCCCGAACTTCACCCTGCTCTTCTGGGCGCCGGGCTGGTATCTGACCTACAACTACTGGCCCACCGGGGTGGACAGCCACATCTTCGAGGCCGACCTGTATTTCGTGCCGCCGAAGAACCTGCGCGAACGGCTCTCCCAGGAGCTGGCCGCGGTCACGTTCAAGGAGTACGCGTTCCAGGACGCCAACACGCTCGAAGCCACGCAGACGCAGATCGGCACCCGTGCCGTACTCGACTTCCCGCTGTGCGATCAGGAAATTCTTCTACGCCACCTGCACCACACCGCGCACAAGTACGTGGACCGGTACCAAGAGACCAAGGCCAACGGCAATGGTTCGACCAATGGCAAGCACGCCGGTGCTGACAAGAAGGATGAAGTCAATGTCTAAGCTGCCCGAGGAATTCGCCGATCTGGAGCGGTTCAGCGATTGGTGTCTGCCCACCGAGGAGGAGCGCTACCAGAAGCGCCTGAACTCGACGATGGACGAGATGCAGGAGCTCTACGACGCCGGGATGGCGCGGCTGGAGGACATCATGGTCTACGTGGATGCCCGCTTCCCTCTGGCGAGCATGCCCGACGACGCCAAAGCCCTTGTGCACTTGGGTCAGTCGATCGTCCAAGTCAGCTTTCCGGTGGAGGTGTGGAAGCAACCGCGCGTGCTCGACAGCGGTGCTGCCTACATCAACTTGATCAAGGAGCCGGTGGTCTAGGCGTGTCGAACGTACTGACCCTCAAAGCCGCGGGTCTGGTCGACGTCGATGCCGGGACGATCATTCGTCCCGGCATTGTCCGTGTCGACGGGGACCGCATCGTCGCCGTCGGAGACGGCACATCAGACACCGTTATCGGTCCCAATGACGAGGTTGTCGATCTCGGCGACTCGATCTTGCTGCCCGGCCTGATGGACATGGAAGTCAACCTGCTCATGGGCGGCCGCGGCGAGAACCCGGGCCTGTCCCAGGTGCAGGACGATCCCCCGACCCGCGTACTGCGCGCGGTGGGCAATGCCCGCCGCACCCTGCGCGCCGGGTTCACCACCGTGCGCAACCTCGGATTGTTCGTCAAAACCGGCGGCTACCTGCTCGACGTCGCCTTGGGCAAGGCCATCGACGCCGGCTGGATCGACGGTCCGCGCATCGTCCCCGCAGGCCACGCCATCACCCCCACCGGCGGACATCTCGATCCGACGATGTTCGCGGCATTCATGCCCGGCGTTCTGGAGTTGACCATCGAGGAAGGCATCGCCAACGGGGTCGACGAGATCCGCAAGGCGGTGCGCTACCAGATCAAGCACGGGGCCCAGCTGATCAAGGTGTGTTGTTCAGGTGGCGTCATGTCACTCACCGGTGAGGCCGGGGCACAACACTATTCGGACGAAGAGTTGCGTGTCATCGTCGATGAGGCCCACCGGCGCGGACTGCGCGTCGCGGCCCACACCCACGGCGCCGAGGCCGTCAAACATGCCGTGGACTGCGGCATCGACTGCATCGAGCACGGCTTCCTGATGGACGACGAAGCGATCCAGATGCTCGTCGACAACGACCGGTTCCTGGTCACCACCCGTCGCCTGGCCCAGGCCATGGATGTCTCCAAGGCGCCGAAAGTCTTGCAGGACAAAGCCGCCGAGATGTTCCCGAAGGCCGAGACATCCATCAAGGCCGCGTACGAGGCCGGGGTGAAGATCGCTGTCGGCACCGACGCACCCGCCATCCCGCACGGGAAGAATGCCGATGAGCTCGTCACACTGGTCGAGTGGGGCATGCCGCCGGCCGCGGTACTGCGCTCGGCCACCACGATCGCCGCAGATCTGATCAACGTCACCGACCGCGGCCGACTGGCCGAAGGGCTGCTCGCCGACATCATCGCGGTGCCGGGAAACCCCCTCGAGGACATCAGCGTTACACAACATGTGGATTTTGTAATGAAAGGCGGTAAGGTCTTCCGCAATGACCACATCAACTGACAAGCCGAGCCGCACCGAGGATCTGATCGAGATCCAGCAGGTGCTCGCCAAGTACGCGGTCACCATCACCCAGGGCGACATCGATGGACTGATCAGCGTTTTCACCCCCGACGGCACCTACAGCGCCTTTGGCGAGACCTACACGCTCAATCGCTTCCCCGTGCTCGTCGACGCCGCCCCCAAGGGCCTGTTCATGACCGGAACAGCGTTGATCGAATTCGACGATGACGACACCCGCAACACTGCAAAAGGCACGCAACCGCTCTGCTTCATCGAGCACTCCAAGCACGACATGCGCATCGGCTACTACCGCGACACCTACGTGCGGACCGCCGAGGGCTGGCGGCTCAAGACCCGGGCGATGACCTTCATCCGGCGCAGTGGTGATCACGACCATGGCCGGCCGCATGCGATCGGCAGGCCGGAAGCCGGATGAGCGAGCTTTTCGAACCCGCGAAATTCCGTACGGCGCTGCAGGACTGGCTCGCCGAGAACGACCTGACGGCACCGGAAGACCATTCGCTTTCAGGTCACATGCGTCAGTTCGCCCGCGTGCAGAAGGCGCTGTACGCCGGCGGCTGGAGCCGCTACGGCTGGCCCGAGCATGCCGGCGGGCTGGGCGGTCCGGAGATGCTGCGCGCCATCGTCGGCGAGGAGGTCGTGGGCCGCAGGCTGGCCGAGCCCGGCCCGTATTCGATGCTGGAAGTGTTGGCGCCGACGATGATCGACTACGCGCCCAAGGAACTGGCCGCCGAGATGGTGCCGAAACTGCTGTCCGGCGAAGAGCAATGGTGCCAAGGATTCTCCGAACCAGGCTCGGGCAGCGACCTGGCCTCGCTGACCACGCGCGCCGTGCAACGGGGCGACAAATGGGTGATCAACGGCCAGAAGGTCTGGACCAGCTTCGCGCAGTACTCACACCGGTGCATCTTGCTGACCCGCACCGGCGATGCGGACACTCCCAACCATCAGGCGATCACGGCCTTCTTCGTCGACACCGACTCCCCCGGTATCACGGTCCGGCCGCTACGCACCATGCACGATGTCGACGAGTTCTGCGAGGTGTACTTCGATGATGTCGAGGTCGACGCGAGCCGGATGCTCGGCAAGCCGGGCGACGGCTGGCAGCTGGCGATGGATCTGCTGCCCTACGAGCGCTCGACCTGCTTCTGGCAGCGCATCGCCTACCTTTACTCACGTTTCGACGCCCTGGTCGAAGCGGTGAAACGGCAAGGGCAGGTGGTGGACCCGGACCTCGGCGAGGTCTATCTGGCCTTGCACACCTTGCGCTGCCGTTCCGCGGCAACTCAGCACCGGCTGGCCGACGGCCACAAGCTCGGACCGGACACCTCGATCGACAAGGTGCTGCTGGCCGGCGCCGAACAATTGCTCTACGACACCGCGCGCAACCTGATGCCCGGCGTCATCGAGCTCGAAGACTCCGAATGGCGCACCGAGTATCTGTATTCGCGGGCGTCGACCATCTACGGCGGCACAGCAGAAGTGCAGCGCAACATCATCGCGCGCCGACTGCTGGACCTCGGGAAGGAATGACGGCGTGACCGATTTGGACACCGAATCACTGGGCCTGCTCGAAGACACACTCCGCAAGACCATGCTGTCGGCATCCGGCGCCAAACTGGATGCTGCGTTGGCTGAACTCGGCTGGGCCGAGATGCTGTCCGACATGCCGGAGGTCGCCATGCCGCTGGTGTTCCGGCTGCTCGGAGAAACCGGTTCACACGCTTCGGTTCTCAACGATGTTCTCCTGGAGACCATCGGGGGCCTGCCCGGCGGTACGCCGCCGATGCCCTATGCCGGTGGTACCTGGGTGGTGTGGGAACGTGGGGAATCCCCGGAAAACCCGACGCTGGGTGGACTGCCGCTGAAGCAGGTACCCGACGGCCAGCTGCTGCGGATCTCGGAGGCTCGTCGCGCATTGGGCTGGTGGCTCGTCGGTTCGGCCCGGGGGATGCTGGCCCTGGCCCGACAGCACGCACTGGACCGGGTCCAGTTCGGCAAGCCGATTTCGTCCTTCCAGGCTGTCCGGCACCGCCTGGCAGAGACTCTCGTGGCCATCGAAGGTGCCGAGGCGACACTGAGCCTGCCCGGCGCCGACAACGTCGACCTGAACTCGCTGCTGGCCAAGGCCGCTGCGGGCAAGGCCGCGCTGACCGCGGCCAAGCACTGCCAGCAGGTGCTCGGCGGTATCGGTTTCACCGAGGAACATGAGCTGCACACCCACGTCAAGCGCGTCCTGGTGCTCGACGGATTGCTGGGCAGCTCACGGGAACTCACCCGCAAGGCCGGTGCCGGCCTGCGTGCCCGAGGGACCGTGCCCCGCCTGGCCCAGCTTTAGTTTCCCCGCGAGCAGACACAGAATCGCACTCCGGCACACGGATTCATGCGATTCTGCGTCTGCTCGCGCTAAAGGGTGACCGGCTCGGCGAAGACGGTGGCCGTCGAGCGGCCACGCAGCACAGTCGAACCCCGCACCACCCAATGCTGGCCCTCGTCGGCGTCGGCATGGGCCAGCGCACTCCCCGAACACAACACCGTGGACTCGCGGTCCTTGGCGTGGTCGGCCAGCCGCGCCGCCTCATTGACCGCATCACCGATCACTGTGTACTCGTAACGGTTCTCGGCACCGATGTTTCCTGCGAACACCGTCCCACACGAAATGCCCACGCCGAACTCCACATCGGGGAGCTCGTGCAGCCGTGGCACCAGCGCCCGCGCGGTGGCCAGCGCCGAGGAGGCCGGATTGTCCAGCCGTAGCGGTGCGCCGAACACCGCCAGCACGGCGTCACCCTCGAACTTGTTGATCAGGCCGTGATGCCGCTCGACGGTGTCCACCACAATCTTGAAGAAGCCGTTGAGCAGTTGCGCGACCTCCTGCGGCGGCCGCGACGCCCCCAACGCGGTAGAGCCGACCAGGTCGACGTAGAGCACGGCCGCCTCTCGGACGTCACCGGTGACCGCCGCGCCCTGCTGCAGCGCGTGACGGGCCACGTCGACCCCCACATAGCGACCGAACAGGTCGCGCAACCGGTTCCGCTCGGCCAGGCCGGCCAGCATCCGGTTGAATCCGTATTGGAGCCGGCCGATCTCAGACGATTCGTACACCTTGACCGAGACACCCGACCAGCCGCGTTCGACGGCTTTCATGGCCAGCACGACCTCCCCGATCGGGTCGGACACCGAGCGGGCCACCAGCACCATCGACCGCAGTCCGAAGACCAGCGAGACGACGGCCAGAACGAGCACAGCGGCCTCGACCGGCGCCGTCTTCTGCACGAACCAGCCGTTCGAGCGCGCCAGCACGATCAAGGCGATACCCACCATCGGCAGCCCGCTGAACAGCGTCCAGATCGTGATCAGGCGCGCCAGCACGCCGGGCATCCGGACGATCGCGGCAGAGGACGCAGTCAACGACGCGGCGACGATCGGCCGCAACATCCGTTGGGTCACCAGGAATCCCATACAGGCCGCAGCTACGCCGCCGAAGAGGATCGCACCGCCCATCACATAGGCGACACCACCGCCTGCGTCGAGGTTCAGCAGCGTGTACACGACTGCGCTCACTGCCCAGGTGGTGAACTGGATGATGGTCTGACGCGGCGCGATACGCATGGCCGCCTGCTGCTGTTTCGGTGTCGGATCCTTGCCCGCGGCAAACCATTTGAACGTCGGATGGACATTGACCCAGCCGACGACGGTGTCGACGATCGCGGCCGCGACCATCAGTGCGATCAGCGCGATCAGATTCGCCTGGGTCATCAGCTCGCGCGCATCACCGACGGTGTTGCGGCTCAGCGCCAGCACCACGAGTGTGACCGCGGCCGCAGCGGTGGTCTGCGCGTAGATCTGTCTGGCCGCGTAACTCACGCTGAGCCGGATCGCCCCCATCTTCAGAGGCCCAGGCCTACTTGATGTTCTGCTTCATCCCGTCGATATCCATCAGCACCGGCCATCCACTGACGCTAAGCGCATTGCCGTGCCCAGTCTGGTGAATATCGAACACCGATTGGATCGCAGCGTAGAAGCCCTGCACGTCGAGGGTCTGATTGACCGCGCGCTTGGCCTGGCGGAGCGCGAACGCCGGCATCTGCGCGATCTGTGCGGCCAATTCAGCGGTCTGGGTGTCGAGTTCGGCGCGCGGAACCACCCGGTTGACCATGCCGGTGCGCTCGGCTTCCTCGGCGGTCAGAGCGCGGCCGGTGAACAGGATCTCCTTGGCCTTGCGGGCACCGAGTTCCCAGGTGTGGCCGTGGTACTCGACACCGCCGATACCCATCAGCGCAACCGGATCGGAGAACAGCGCGTCGTCGGCGGCCAGGATCAGATCGCACGGCCAGCACAGCAGCAGGCCACCGGAGATACAGCGGCCCTGGACCGCCGCGATCGACGGCTTGGGCACGTTGCGCCACCGCAGGGTGTACTCCAGGTAGCGCCGAGACTCGTGCTCGATCAGGAACTCGAGGGTGATCTTGTCGGGTACCGGCCCACCACCGCGCAGGTCATGTCCCGCCGAGAAGTGCTTGCCGTTGGCCCGCAGCACGATCACTTTCACATCGCGGTCATCGGCAGCTCTGGTCCAGGCGGCGTCAAGTTCATCTAGAAGCTCGGGATTCTGGGCATTGGCCGCTTCCGGCCGGTTGAGGGTGATCGTGGCGATCGAATCGGCGACGTCGTAGTCGATGTACACGTGTTTCCTTCTGTTCACAGCTGCCACGCGACAGCCGCCTGTGCGAGCGTGGCGACCTCCCGCAAACAGCGCCCCGGCGGCGCCCCATCTGGCGCGAAACCCTTCTTCTCAAAGGACTTCTATAATTCCCGTGATGAGAATACTATTCTCACAGCACGAAAGTTACAATCTCCGACACGTTGGCCGCGAGGGGGTCCGGCACCACAATGGCAAGGCGTTCTCCGGTACAGTCAGTTCATGTTCTCCCCACTCGACAAGCGTCGGAGCGGCCAGTGACCACCGCTGGCGAAGAACCCGCGTGGAAGCAACGAGCTGTCGAGCGGTCGATCAAAACCGCCAAGTTGCGCGCCGCCCAGCGGGTGCAACGCTTCCTGGACGCAGCCCAGGCGATCATCATCGAGAAGGGCAGCACCGACTTCACCGTGCAGGAGGTCGTTGACCGCTCCCGGCAGTCGCTGCGCAGCTTCTACCTGCAGTTCGATGGTAAGCACGAGCTCCTGCTGGCGCTGTTCGAGGACGCGTTGAGCCGCTCGGCAGATCAGATCCGGGCCGCCACCTCCACACAGGGTGAGCCGATCGAACGGCTCAAGGTCGCCATCCAGCTGCTCTTCGAATCGTCCCGGCCCGATCCGGCGGCCAAACGCCCGCTGTTCACCGATTTCGCACCCCGTTTGCTGGTTTCACATCCCTCTGAAGTGAAAGTCGCGCACGCGCCACTGCTGGCCCTGCTGACCGAGCTCATGGAGGAAGCCTGCGAGGCCGGCCAGCTGCGCCCCGGGATCAACCCCCGCCGGATGGCTGCAATGACGATGCAGACGGTGATGTTCGTCGCGCAATCCAGCGGTGGCGCCGACGAGGCGTCGGTCCATCCGATCACCGCCGACGAGGTCTGGGACTTCGTGGCCAATGGATTCGCCGCCAGCTAGCTGAGAATTTCGTTCTCCTAAGGAAAGAATTTTCCTTGCACCCAGGTGCCGGTCCGATCTCCGGACTCACCGCCGTCTCGCCCCGAGTCGGGCGACTGACACCATCGACGCCCGCGCTTTGTGCGTGATCGTCGAGCAACCACAGCTGGAGCCGAGTGCTGTTCATGTCTTCGGGCCTGACCACGTAGGTACCGATGCGGACGGGTGCGCAGCGAATCACCGGATGGCCAGTCTCGTAGCGGGCGATCCGCCCGACCATGAGTGGCGTCGCGACGCATGCTTGAGAATTTCATTCTTCTAAGCAGAGAGTACAAATTGCCAGAAACGTATCTGTCGTTGACATGGTGGGCGACCCGGTGACAGAGTTGCTGAGCAGGTGCACAGAACTCACCGAGCATGTGGCAGACACGAGACAGAACTGGGGTAATCAATGACTGGACGGGTGGAAGGCAAGGTCGCGTTCGTCACCGGCGCGGCCCGCGGCCAGGGTCGTAGCCACGCAGTGCGGCTGGCGCAAGAAGGTGCCGACATCATCGCGATCGACATCTGCGGACCGATCCGGCCAGGCGTGGAGACCGCCATCCCGGCCTCCACCTCCGATGATCTGGCGGAAACCGCCAACCTCATCAAGGGGCTCGACCGCCGGGTGGTGACCGCCGAGGTCGACGTCCGCGACGCGGATGCGATCAAGGCGGCCGTCGACAGCGGCGTGGAACAGCTCGGCCGGCTCGACATCATCGTGGCCAACGCCGGTATCGGCAACGGCGGCGACGTGCTGCACGAAACCAGCCAGCTCGACTGGGACGAGATGATCGACATCAACCTGTCGGGCGTCTGGAAGTCCGTCAAAGCCGGTGTACCGCACCTGATCGAAGGTGGTCGCGGCGGCTCGATCGTCCTGACCAGCTCGGTCGGCGGACTCAAGGCGTACCCGCACTGCGGCAACTACGTCGCCGCCAAGCACGGCGTCGTCGGCCTGATGCGCGGCTTCGCCGTGGAGCTGGGCCAGCACAACATCCGTTGCAACAGCGTGCATCCCACACATGTGGCGACCCCCATGCTGCACAACGACGGCACATTCAAGATGTTCCGGCCCGACCTGGAGAACCCCGGTCCCGACGATATGGCACCGATCTGCCAGCTGTTCCACACCTTGCCCATCCCGTGGGTGGAGGCCGTGGACATCAGCAACGCCGTGCTGTTCCTGGCCTCCGACGAAGCCCGGTACGTCACCGGCGTGACCCTGCCGGTCGACGCGGGAAGCTGCCTCAAGTAGGTCCGGAGCCCTAACCCGGACCGAGGGTTGCAGCGCCGGTCTGCGGGTGGCGGTACCAGCCACCCGCAGCCCGCGTGCCACCATCGACGTGAATCGTCTGCCCGGTGACATAGCCCGACAGGCTGGAAGCAAGAAAGACTGCCGCTCCGGCGATTTCATCGACATCCCCAGCGCGGCCCATCGGGATGCCGTCAGCGATACCGGCAGGCGGACCTCCCGGAGACAATGCCAGCAGCCCCTCGGTGATGGTGAGGTCCGGGGCGATCGCGTTGACCCGGATGTCGTGCGGCGCAAGCTCGAACGACGCCGTCTGGGTGTAGTTGATGACGCCGGCCTTCGCAGCGGCATACGCGGCATAGCCGGGGGCCGCACGCACTCCTTCGATCGACGTGAGATTGATGATGCTGCCCGGCAACTCATCGGCGACCAAACGCCGTGCCACCCGCTGTGTGCACAGCAACACGTGACGAAGGTTGCTCTTGTACAGCGCATCCCAACCGTTCTCGCTGGTTTCCAGCAGCGCAGAGGCAAACACGCCCCCGGCATTGTTCACCAAGATGCGCACCGGGCCCAGGTCGTCGGCAGTCTGCGTCAACGCGGCGTCCACCTGCTCGGCGTCGCGCACATCGGTGACAATGCCCAGGGCACCGAGCGATTCGGCGGCAGCGGCGCAGCTGTCCGCATTACGCTCCCAAATGGCCACCGTGGCACCGAAGGCCGCCAAGCCGGCAGCGATACCCCTGCCGATACCGGTACCACCGCCGGTGACAACCGCCACCTGTCCGGTGAGCAAGATGTCAGAAGGATTGATAGCCATGGTTATTGAAGCTACTGCCTCGACTGGTGGTGAGGCCAGATGCCACGGTGGGTGAAGGGCGGCAGGACCGGCCTGGAATTTCCGGCCGATCCGGCAACACTTCTCAGTGCCGGCCCGGACTTTCTCACCGCTGCCCTGCAGGCGTTCGGTGCCCTCCCCCAAGGCAACCGAGTCAGCGCGATCACCCACTTCCAGGAATGCGGTGGCGGCAGCACCGGACGCAAGGCACTACTGGACGTGGACTATGCGCATCCAAGGGTTGGCTTGCCCACCGAGCTGTTCGTCAAGTTCTCCCGCGACTTCGACAATCCGCGCCGCGACCGCGGAAAGTCTCAGATGGACCTCGAGGTGGCCTTCGGGGAGTTGTCGGCCGGTTGCGCGCTGCCCGTCACCGTTCCGGCGTGCATGTTCGCCGACTACCACCACGACTCGTGCACCGGGATGCTGTTGACCGAGCGGATCTCGTTCGGTAACGCCGGTATTGAACCGCACTACGACAAGTGCCTGGACTACCGAATGCCCGACGCGCTCGGTCACTACCGGGCCTTGCTCACCTCGGTTGCCCGGCTGGCCGGCGCCCACAAGGCCGGTGTCCTCCCCGAGGAGGTGGCCGATCGATTCCGGTACGACGCCGCCAAGGTGGCCGTCGGCCGCCGCGTACACCACTCTGCCGATGAGCTCACCGCACAGGTCCACCGGCTGGTCGAATTCGCAGGCCGTTACCCGGCATTGCTACCACCTGCCGTCGCGAATCCGGGGTTTGTCGCCAGGATGCTCGCCGACGTCGACCGGATTGCCGCCGCCGAGGGTGCCGTCATGGCCCGGCTGCATTCCACAGAAGACCAGGTGGCGCTGTGTCACTGGAACGCCAACGTGGACAACGCCTGGTTCTGGGCCGACCCGGACGGGACCCTGAGCTGCGGGCTGATGGACTGGGGCTGTGTCAGCGTGATGAATGTGGCGATGGCGCTGTGGGGTTCGCTGTGCAGCGCCGAAACCGAGCTGTGGAAACAGCACATCGACGGGTTGCTGACCCATTTCGCGGCCGAGTACCGCTGCGCCGGTGGGCCCGCCATCGACCTCGACACCCTGCGCGCACAGCTGATGCTGTACGCCGCGGTGATGGGAGTGACCTGGCTGCTCGACACGCCGGCTTACCTGCAGTCCGTGTTGCCCGACCACGGCGTCGACCGCACAGACCCGTGCATAGCCGACCATGAAGCAGTGCGGTCCCCGCTCCTGATGCTCAGCAACGTTCTGCACCTCTGGGACACCGAGGATTTCGGGTCGCTGCTCGACGTGTTCGAGCGGGGTTGAGCCCCGGTCAGCGCGCCGCCTTGCGACGCCCGCCCACTCCTGGTTCAGTGCCGATCACGCCGTCCTCGGCCAACGTGGCGATCTCCCCTTCCGACAATCCCAGTTCCGTCAGCAATTCATGGTTGTGCTCACCCAGCAGCGGTGCCGGCTGACGGTGCAACGCCCGTGGTCCGTTGGCCAGCGAGACCGGCAGAGTGCTGTGCGGTGCGGCATTGTTCACCGGATGCCCCACATGTTCGAAGAACTGCCGGAACCGCACCTGCGGCAATTCCAACTGCCGGTGCGGCTGCATGACTTTCGCCACCGGAACACCGGCCGGCCACAGGGTTTCGACGATCTCGTCGCCGCTGCGCGGCAGACACCAGGCCGCCAGCTTCTCGTCGATCAGATCGTGGTGTGCTCGGCGCCCGTCGGCAGAATCGAGCTCTGGATCAGTCGCCCAATCCGGCAGGCCGAGCGCCGCGCGCAGGGCGGACCACTGGGCGTCGGAGTTGACCGCGATCGCAACCCAGCTGTCCGGGCGGCCGAACTCATCGATATCGGCGCACTGGTAGATGTTCTGCGGCGCCGCGGCCGGGCCACGGTTACCGTCGCGCTGCAGCAACGCCCCGTAGGCCGAATACTCGATGACCTGTTCGGCAGCGATGTTGAGCGCGGCGTCGACCATCGCGGCCTCGACGAGCACTCCCTGCCCGGTGCGGCGGCGATGCTCGAGCGCAAGCATCAGCCCCGACAATGCGTGGATCCCGGCATTGGGATCACCGATCGAATAAGGCTCGAACGGGGTGCGATCCGGGTAGCCCGTGAGCCAACTCAACCCGGACGAGTCCTCGATGATGTAGGCGAATGCCGGGTTGTCCCGCCACGGCCCGTCGAGCCCGAATCCGGGCATCCGCACCATGATGATGTCTTCGCGGAGCTCCCGTAGCGAGTCAAAATCGAGCCCGATCTGCTCGATCACTCTGGGGGTGAAGTTCTCCACCACCACGTCGCAGGTGCCAATCAGCCGGCGCAACAGATCCCGGCCCTGCTCGGTCTGGAAGTCCAGGGTCAAGCTCTTCTTGTTGGTGTTGAGCGCACTGAAGATCGGCGATCGCTCCCACCACTGCTCCACGCTGGCCGGGATACCGGCGATCAACCGGGTGCCGTCCGGGCGTGGGGTCGACTCCAGGTGGATCACCTCGGCGCCGAGCATGCCCAGCGGATGCGTGCACGACGGCCCGGCCCAGAACGTCGTCATGTCGAGCACCCGCAAGCCGCTGAACGGCAGGCGATCCCCGCGGGGCCTACCGGCCGGCACGTCGCGTGGGCTCAACGTGGCCGCCGCGACCTCCTTGGTGTGCTCCCCCAGGCGCGGTGCGCGTGACGCCGCCCGCAGTGCCACGCCTGAGAGCCGGTACGGCGCCGCCGGCTGGGTGAACCCATGCTGCGGATTGCGGATGAAAGCCTGTCGCTGCACGAAATGGTCCATGGCAGTGACGTTCTCCCCGTTGCCCACCGGGGAGTTGGGGATTCGGAACGCCGCGGCGAGCTCCCGCACGTCGTCGGCACGTTGCTCGCGCAGCCACGCGTACAACTCCCCGGCGTGCAAGTTGGCCTGCTCGGTGATCGTCAGCTCGGAGGACTCGTTGATCCATTCATCGTGGCCCGACATCGCACACAGGTCCCACCACTGCTGGGCAGTGCCGCATCCGAGTGCCACCAGACCGTCGGCCGCTTCGGCGATCCCGGGGACTGTGGGTTTGCGCTCGCTGCGCCACGGCCGGCCCAGCATTTCGAAATAGGTGACCGGGTAGTACGTCAGACCCAGGATCTGGGCCTCCAGCGCCGAGAGATCCACCAGTTCCCCGTGACCGTCCCTGACCGCCCGGGCCCGGAACGCCAGCGTCATCGCCGCCGCGTAGGCGCCGGCCAGCCACTCGCCCACCTGCCCGCCGATCGATACCGGCGCGCGGTCCTGCACTCCTCGGCCGATGCCGATTGCGCCGCCCGACCAGCCTTGCAAGGTGAACTCGGTGGCAGGCCGGCCACTCCACGGCCCGTCCAAACCGAACGGCGTGATCGTGGTGACGATGAGGTGCGGATGCCGCCGGAACAGTTCCTCCGGTGCGACCGCCTGCGCGACAGCCGATTCCGGAGACCAGACCACTGCGTCGGCCGCCGCCACCAGCCGGTCCACCAGCTGCATTTCTCCGGGCTCGACGACCACACTGCGTTTGCCGCCGGCCAGGAAGGTGAACAGGGCACCGTCCTCATCCGGTGCGATGCCCGCACCAGACGCCGACCAGCGGCGCAACGGATCACCTTCGGGGGCTTCGACTTTGATCACATCGGCGCCACCGTCGGCGAGCATCTTCGTGGCGTATGCCCCGGCGATACCGCTGGACAGGTCGACAACGGTGTAACCGTCAAGTGGTGAGCTCATGTGCCTATTCGGGTTTCGCCCGGTTTTTCTTGGACAGCCGGAACTCGGGCGGGAATTTGCTGTCATTGTCATTGACCGCGGCCGACAAACCGGTATCGATCGACTCGAACATGTCCAGGTCGTCCTCGCTGTCGTTGGCCACTCCGTTGCCCATCGACTCGAAGAATGCGCTCAGCAGGCTGCCCATGTATTCACCCTGCTGCTGTTTGAAGATCTCGAAGAACATCTTCTGCTGAAAAACGGTGTCCACCGGTCGGTTCCGGGTACATGCCAGCGCGTACTTCTGTACCTCGTCTTCCAGCTGATCCCGCGGCACCACCTTGTTCAGGAAGTTGCAGTCGTACATCTCCGCGGCGGTGAAGGGCCGCCCCGTGAAGACCATCTCCTGGAACTTGCGCAGACCCATCATCTGGACCCACGTCCACATCCGGGGCCCCCAGCCGTGATACCGGAAGGACGGGTGGCCGAACAGCGCGTCGTCTGAGGAGATCACCAGATCCGCATCGGCACACTGGTAGAAGTGCCAGCCGTAACAGTAGCCCTTGGCCTCCACGATGCTGATCTTCTTGAAGTCCTGTAGCGCCCGGTTGCCGGCCTGGGAGTTGGCGTACCAGGAGCTGATTGTGGCGCCGTTACGGAATGTGCCCTTGGGTGGGTAGGTCACCTCGCCGACTCCGTCATCCTCCAGCCGCAGCTCGGCGAGCCGGACTGCCGGATTGTCGTTGCCCTCCATGAACTCTGGGAGGTCGGCGCCGCTGCCCAGGTTGTCCCCGGCACCGCGGATGATCACGACCTTCACGTCGTTGTCGGCGTTGGCCGCGCGCAGCACATCGGCGTAGCGCAACCGTGCCATCGACGTCGGCGCGTTGAGGAACTCCGGCCGGTTGAACGTGATGGTGGCGATCTTGGTCTTGGGGTCCTTCTCGTAGAGGATGATCTCCTCAGGTTTGGGCCGGTCAGGCATGTGCCGCCTCACTATCTGATGGGGTTTGGGTGAGCACCTCGGGGCCGTCGGCGCCGATGACAACGGCATCGCGGGTGAACACCGCGCCGACGCCCGGCTCCCAGACGTACCCGGTCACTGCGAGCACCATGCCCTCCTCAAGGAACTCGGATTCGGCGGTCGCCCGCAGGTTCTGCGACACCACCGGCGGGTCGAATCCCAACCCGAGTCCGTGTGCCACCGGCATCGCCGGCAGCTTTTCGCCCGCCTGCTCATACGCATCCAGCAGAGCACTCGTCGGCTTGCCGGGGCGGCAGACATCGATCAGCCTGTCCCACAGTTCATCCCGTCGCCGATACAGTGAGCGCACCGTATCCGTCGGCTCGCCGACATACCGCGTACGCGCGACCTCGGCGACGTAACCGTCGGCGAGCACGCCCGCCGACAAAGCCACCAGGTCGCCCTCGCTCACTCGTCCGTCGCCTTCGGCCCGGCGCCACGGGTGGTCCTTCGAAGTGACCCACGCGGCGTCCTGGGTCGCGGGCGTGCTCACCCCGCCGGCCGCCTCGGCCTCCAATATCGTGCCGGCAAGGCGCTTCTCACTGATCCCGGGAGCCAGCTCTGCCGCCCCTCTCGCCAATGCTTCCTCGGCGACAGCCAGTGCCCGCCGCAGCGCCAGAATTTCTTCGGAGGTCTTGACGCGCCGCGCTGCGCGCATGGCCTGCTCAGCGTCGACCAGTTCCGCGTTCGGAAAGGCCATCGGCAACAGCTTGGCGAACGTCGGCGTCAGAGCATCGGTTCCAACCCGGCGGGCGGTATCGGTGCCCTCGATGTTCTGCAGCACACCGATCAGGGTCATCGGATTCCATGCCAACCCGTACAGGTTCTCGTGCGGGATCTCCTCAGGTATGCCCTCGTCCCATGTGCTGTTCAAGTGGATCTCGCCGGTCGCGCGGACGAACGTGCAGATCGGCCCGAACGGCCGGGTACCCACCACCCACAGCTGCGGAGCGCCGGAGATGTACCGGACGTTGGCCTGCCTGCCGAGGACCAGCACGTCGAGGTCGTGGGCCTCCATCTGTGCGATGGCGCGCTCCCGGCGGCTGACGCGCAGGGCCCGGCCGTCGGCCTCGATTTCAGTTCCCACGGGACACCTCATAGGGGTCGTACGGATATGCGGTCAGCGGCATCCAGCCACCCTCGGTGACCACCACGATCTCCTCGCCGCGGTAACCGCCGGTGCCGTCCTCCCAGACCACCGGCTCGAACACCAGCAACATGCCCTCGGGGAAGACGAAGTTGTCGTCCCATTCCTGGCCGAGATCCGTTCCGATCATCGGCATTTCAGCTGCGCTGGTACCGATGCCGTGGCCCAGGTAGAAGTGCGGTAGCCACGGTTTCTCTCCGCCGGCGGCTTCCGTTGCCGCACGGCCGAGATCACCACAGGTGGCGCCGGCCTTGGTCACCGCGAGCACCGCGTCGACGATCCGACTCCACTTGTCGAACTGCTTCTGCTGGGCCGGTGTCGGGTCCTGGCCGACGATCCATGTCCGGCCGTGGTCGGAACAGTAACCGTGGTAGGCGATGGACACGTCGGTCCACAGCACATCGCCGCGCTGCAACTCGCGCTCGGTGGTGAGCAGGGGCAGGGCGAGGTCACCGGTGGTGGTCCAGGCGCCCTCCGCTCGCGAAGCCGGCATGGCCTGCCAGATCGAGTCGAACATGTTCGTGGTGGCACCGAGTTCGAAAGTACGGCGCACGAATTCGGCGGACAGGTCGATCTGCCGCACACCGGGCGCCACTGACTTGTGAATCTCGGCGATGGCCTCCTCCGTGATCCGGCAGGCACGCCGGATGCACGCGATCTGGTCGATCGTCTTGACGATCTTCGCCGCGCCGATCGCCGGCGCGGCATCAACCGGTGCGCTGGGGAACAGAGCGCTGCCGGCCAGCCGCATCGCCCCGGTCAACTCATCGGTCGCGATTGTCGCACCCGCGGGCACCAAACTGGCCAGGATCTGCGCGAATTCCGCGACACCTTCGTCGAATTCGAGATACACCGGACCGTGGAGGTGGTCATCGGGCAGCCCGGTTTCCATGGCCGCACCCTCCCGGAACGGCAGGAACAGGTGCGGGTGCTCGTCACCGGCCAGCACGACTGCGACCGGCCGCTCGACATGCGAGAGTCCGGCGTCGGCCAGCGGCCAGGCGATACCGGTGGCATACATGACGTTGCTGTTGCCCAGCAGGACGAGCACATCCACGCCCTGATCGGCCATCGCCGCGTGCAGACGCGCCCCGACCTCTCGGCGCATCCGGGCCAGGTCAGGCTCGTCTGGAATGTCGAGCGGGGTGAAGCCGGTTCGGGCGATCTGGGTGACGCCCGCCTGGGTGGCTATGCTCATGCGAGCCCCAGGAACTTCTGGATGTTGGTGGACACGATCTTGGTCGCGTTCTCCGGACCCACCGCATCGACAACGGTGGCCAGCGACTTCTCCGAATACCCGAAAGTGCTTTCGTTGTGCGGGTAGTCGCTGGACCACATCACGTTGTCCACCCCGATCTCGTCGATCAGCCGCAGGCCCAACGGATCCACCATGAACGAAGCCGACATGTGCTTGTCCCAGTAGTACCGGACATCGTGCTGCAGTTCGTGATTGAACATGTGCCGGTAGGAAGCCAACATGTGCTCGGCGTCCTGCAGCGCGGTGGGCACCCAGGCGATTCCGCCCTCGAACCATCCCACCTTCAGCTTGGGGTGACGATCGAGAATGCCCGAGAAGACGTACTTGGCGAACTGCTCGCGGAATGAGTCGACATTGACCATCATGCCGACCACGACGCTGTTGTTCTCGCAGGGAGTCTTCGGCGGAGTCTCGCCGATGTGGTGGCTGACCGGAATTCCGGATGCTTCGATCTCATCCCAGACCGCGTCCATCGCGGTGCTGCCGTAGTCGTAGACGTTGCCCTCGTCGTCCTTGCCCGGATTCAGCGGCAACAGGAACGTCTTGAGTCCCAGCGACTTCAGTTCCTCAAGGGTGCTGCGCGTCCCCTTGGGGTCCCACCAGTTGATCAGCCCGACGCCGTAGAAGTGCCCTTTCGACTCCTCCTGCAGCGCGGCGATGTGCTCGTTGTAGATGCGGAACACCCGCTCGCGCAACGCCTTGTCCGGATAGTGGAACAGCGCCAGCACCGCGTTGGGGAACGCCAGCTCCTTGTCGATGCCGTCCTCTTTGAGCTCGCGGACACGTGCCGCGATGTTGTTGGACGCAGCCCCGGCCAGGTCGTCGTACTGCATCAGCACACGCCCGAAATCGCCCCCGGTCCAGGCCTTGCCCTTCATGCCGACCATGTAGGCGCCGTCCTCGTACCAGATCCGTGGCGCGGCTCCCTTGAGCTCCTCGGGGAAGCGCTCGTAGAAGATGTCGTCGGCTACCGAGATGTGGTTGTCGGCCGAGAAGATCGTGGTGCCCGGTGGTAATCCGGGCAGCCCGTCCGCTGACGCATGGCCCTTGCGGTTCTTCGGCGCACCGAAGCCCTCGGGCGGATAGAGGGTCGTCGAAGCGGTCATGAGTGGTACTCCAATCGGGCTGTAAGGGCTGAGAGTTCGGCTGGCCGGCACCTACCAGGTGACGGGGAGTTCGTAGACGCCGTAGGCGAGGCGGTCGTGCTTGAACGGCACCTCGTCGAGCGGCACGGCCAGGCGCAGGGTCGGGATCCGGCGCAGCAGGGTGTGGAACACGATCTGCAGTTCAGCGCGAGCAAGCTGCTGACCCACACACTGGTGCCTGCCGTAGCCGAAGCCGAGTTGCTGGCTGGCATCGCGGCTGAGGTCGAGCTTGTCGGGCTCCGGGTAGGCCCTCGCATCCCAGTTGGCCGGGGACAGATCGATGATGACGCCGTCACCAGTGCGGATGGTCTCACCGCTGATCTCGATATCCTCCAGCGCCACGCGGCGCTGGCCGGTCTGGATGATGGACAGATAGCGCATCAGTTCCTCGACCGCGTTGGCGATCACCTTCGGATCCTCGGCATCGCGCAAGAAGTCGGCCTGCTCGGGGTTCTCCAACAGCGCCAGGATCCCGATGCCGATCATGTTGGCGGTGGTCTCGTGCCCGGCGATCAACAGGCCGGTGCCCAGCTGGGCGGCCTCCTTGACGCTGATCTCTCCGGCGTTCACGCGCTCGGCCAGATCGGACACCGCGTCCTCGGACGGGTTGGCCTGCTTCTCCTCGACCAGATTGATCAGGTACTGGTGCAGGCTCATCGCGCCTTTCTGCATGGCGTCCGCTGCGGCGTAGCGGGCCAGCCCGGCGTTCGCGTGCTCCTGGAAGAACTCGTGGTCTTCGTACGGCACACCGAGCATCTCGCTGATCACCACGGTGGGCACCGGCAAGGCCAACTTCGCGACGAGGTCGGCCGGCTGCGGACCCGCCAGGATCTCGTCGATGCACTCATCGGTGATCTTCTGGATGGCCGCGCGCAACCCCTCGACGCGGCGGAACGTGAACGGCTTGGACAACATCCGGCGGAACCGGGTGTGCTCCTCGGCATCGGAGGTGAATACCGAGCGCGGCCGCTTGTCGACGGTGGAGAGCATGTGCTCGTTCCAGTGCGGGAAGCCCTCGATCCGGTCGTCCACACTGATCCGAGAGTCTGCGAAGAGGGTCCGGGCCTCCTCGTGGCCGGTGATCAACCACGGGGTGCTGCCGTTCCAGATCTTCACGCGGAACAGGCCTTTGGGGTTGCCCAACATGGGCGCCGGGGGGGCGAACGGGCATGCCGCCGCACGCTCCATCGGGTATTCGGGGATGTCAACTTCGGTCACGGTTTCGGACACGTCATTCCTCAGGTCAGTCGTGGATCTCGATGGCTAGGGCTGGGCAGGCCGCCGCGGCACGGCGGGCGTTGTCTACATGGTCCGGGCCGGGTTCAGGTTCCAGCAGGACGACGACACCGTCTTCGTCGCGCTGGTCGAACACCTCGCTGGCGTTGAGTACGCACTGCCCCGACGAGACGCACTTGTCTTGGTTGACAGTGACTTTCATATGAGGTCGCTTTCTTGGGTAACCGGTGCCATCCACAGGCCGACGATCGCGTCGATCAACCCCGACGCCGCACCGTGCCAGGACGCCCGCGGCACGTTGCCGCCCTGGGCCATCGCCCGCTCCCGGTCGGCGCAGCTGTGCATCAACAGGTTGCGTGCCATGATGTTGCGTTCGGCGCGGACCTCGGCGGGCAGATCCGGCAGGCAGTTGTTCATCCCCTCGATGACCTGCACCAGCGATCGCGAGCTCAGCGCATCGCGGACCACGATGTTGTGGTAGGCCGGATCGGTCATCACCTGCGCGGCGAACCTGGCGTACCAGGTCGGGTTCCCCAGGGCCGCAAGGTGATCGGTGAGTGGCTGCACGAGGCAGGCAACCCAGTCCCGCAGGCCGGCCGAAGCCCCGGTGTCGGCCACCATCTGCTCGCGCAGGCATTCGATGGGGCCGCGGTGCTTGTGTTCGATCGCGCGGACCAGATCGGTCTTGGTGCCGAAGTGGTAGCCGACGGCAGCGTTGTTGCCTTGCCCGGCCGCCTCACTCACCTGACGGTTGGACACCGCGAACACGCCGTGTTCGGCATACAGCCGCTCAGCCGCCTTGAGGATCGCCTCCTGGGTACTGCTTGCCCGGTCGGCACGGGCGGTCCGGTTGGCTGCTGTCACCGTTACAGTCAACGCCCCTCCTGTAATTAAGTCAAGCAGTTGATTTAAATTCGCCCGCGATCGGCCCAAACTGCGCCTTTTGGCTGGACAACCTGGCTTTTGACCAGAGGGCGTAGCAGGTCAGGACTGCGGTTTGGACTTGCGGGCGAGGACCTTGCCCGCGACGGTGCCCCCGTCGATCGGCAGGATCGTCCCGGTCACGTACCGGGAGCGGTCGGTGGCGAAGTAGAGCGCGGCCTCGGCCACGTCCTCGACGGTGCCCTCTCGCTTGAGCGGGCGGTCGTTGCGCATCTGAGCGCGGATCCCCGCCTCGAATTCCTCGATGCGCTCACGCTCCTCGGGTGAGGCCGACTTGGCCACGATCGCCGTGCGGATATTTCCCGGGGCGATGGCGTTGACCCGAATCTCGTAGTGGGCCAACTCGATCGCCGCGGACTTGGTGAACTGGATGACTGCGGCCTTGGATGCGCGATACGTCATCACCCCGCCGCCGGCCTGGATCCCGCCGATCGAGGTCAGGTTGAGAATCGAACCGCCACCGTGCTCGGCCATGTACCGCGCGGCATCGCGGGTGCCGGCCATCACCGCCCGGACGTTGACCCGCATCACGGAATCGAAGTCGGCGAGATCGTCGTCGAGGAACCGCCTGTGCATCCGACCCGAGACGCCGGCGTTGTTGACCATGACGTCCAAGCCGCCGAAGGTCTCCACTGCCGTCGATACCAGGCGCCCCACCTGTTCGACGTCACTGACGTCGGCGAGCAGGAACCGAGCGTTCTCACCCAACTCGTCGGCCAGGGCCTTCCCGCGCTCCTCGTCGATGTCGCCGATCATCACCTTGGCGCCCTCGGCGGCGAACCGGCGTACCAGTCCCTCACCAAGTCCCGACGCACCGCCGGTGACGACCGTGACTTTTCCGGCCAACTCGTTGCTCATCACACCTCTTTCAGGAATTCCAGCAGCACTACGGTCAGCGCGGCAGGCTGTTCGATCTGCGGGCAGTGCCCTGCTCCGGCGATCACCGCACTGCGGGCACCGGCGATCTGGCCCGCTATTTCGGCGGCCCAGCCGGACGGCAGCAGCTTGTCACGATCCCCCTCGATGATCATGGTCGGCACACCGATGCGGTCATATGCCCGCTGCGCCGACGGCATCGCCGGCGGCTGGAGGCCGGGCCGACGAAACCGGGCCGCGGCCAAGGTTTCCCAGGCCCCCGGCGCGATGCTCGACTCATACCGCCGCTGCACATACGCCTCGTCGGCCGGATAGGCCGGATCGGCGAACAGCGCGGTCACGATGCGTCGCATCCCGTCCGGCGTGGCGTCGTAGTCGTACAACGCCGCCGAATGCTCGTTGCGCTGGATCTCCCCTCCCCCGCAGATCGCGGTCAGCGATCGCACCGGCAACCGGGGAGCATCCGAGGTCGCATCGACCAGCAGGTTGATCGCACCCATCGAGTTTCCGACGAAATGCGCTGAGGCGACATCAAGTTCGGCGCAGAACCGGGCGATGTGCCGAATTCGCATGCCGCGGCCGTCGTTGAAATCGATGACTTTGGCGCTCTCACCGAAGCCCAGCATGTCCGGGGCCAGCACCCGGTAGTGCCCGGCCAACTCGCCGATGACCCGCTCCCACCCCAGTTCGGCCCCCGCACCGAACTCGCCACCGTGCAGCAGGACGACCGGGTCACCCTGGCCGGCTTCCAGATAGCTGGTGGCCAGGCCGTCGACGTCGATGCTCTTGCGGGTGAACGTCCGCTGTGCCGTCACTGCACCGCCCCGTCGGCCCGACCGAAACCCAACAACTGGGTAGCCAGCATCTCGAGTTGGCCGCGGACGGTTCCATCGGCCAATTCACCTGTCTCAGCCCAGATCTTGTCCGCGGAGTTGATTGCCACACCGAGCGGGGTGGGCCAGGCCCGCAACGCATGCCCAATGGAGCGCAGCTGTCCCAGAGTTCCGACGGCGGCCTGCCAACCGTAGGCGCAGCTGATGCAGCCCCACGGGGTGTTGTCCAGGTAGACCCGCGGGTCCTCGCGCAGATCCTCGATGTAGTCCAGCGCGTTCTTGACCAGGCCGGAGATCGCACCGTGATAACCGGGCGAACCCACCACGACGGCGTCGGCGTCGCGTAAGGCGGAGACGAACTCCAGGGCTGCCGGCGTGCGCTCCAATGAATGTGGCGCATACATGGGCAGCTCCAGGTCGGGCCCGGCGAACATCCGGGTCCGGCCACCTTGGCGTTCCACCGATTCCAGGCAGTATCGCACCGCCCGCTCGGTCGAGGAGTCGGCCCGCAAGGTGCCACCCATCCCGACCACGAATGGCACTCTCTCAGTTGACGTCATACTTCCTCACTTGATCGCAATGGGATTCACCGGCGAACCGACGGCACCGGTGACCCGCAACGGCGGCGCGATGAGTTGGAACTCGTAGACGCCGTCGGCCGCACAGTCGGCCGCCAGCGCGCCCAGATCCCAGTACTCGCCGAGCATCAGGCCCATGTCGCGCAGGCACAACATGTGCATCGGCAGGAACGTGCCCTCGACACCGTTGGCCGGGTCGGGGTCCTCCACCATCAGATTGTCGGCGGCGACGGCCGCCACCTGATGGTCGTGCAACCACGACGCACAACGCCAGTCGAGCCCTGATCCTGGCTCGGCCCCGTCTCCGCTCGCCAAAAACCTTGTCCACCAGCCGGTATGGACCACCACGATGTCGCCGGAGGTGATGTCGACGCCTTGCGCGTGGGCCACGTCATCGAGTTCGCCCGGCGTAATCGGATTGCCCGGCTCCAGGAACTGCTCGGCCCCACGGTGACGCACCACATCCAGCAGCACCCCGCGAGAGGTGATGCCCTTGCGGTCCACTTTGTCGATGCCGCAGTGGAAGGCGCCGAAGCTGGTGACCGAATCGGCGGGGAACCCGTTGTAGAGCTTGTCCTCGTAATAGACGTGGCTCAGCGCATCCCACTGGGTGGCCGCCTGCAGCGGCATCACGATCATGTCGTCGTTGAAGCGAAACGGGTTGTCCACGAAGAACCCGCTGACCTCCTGGGCCACTGAATTGCGCAGCCACTGCGGGCCGTACTGCGCCAGCGTGTTGGCGTCACCGCCGTCGACTGTCATCACATGGGTCGGGTTCTGGCGGAACTGGAACGCACCTTGTGGCCCGGCCGAGGAGAAATCACCGCCGAGCGCGAACACCTTGCCGTGGGTGACCAGTGACGCACCCTCGGCGACCTTGCCGGGGGTGATCAGATTGAGTGTCCCGAGTTCGTCGGCATCGCCCCAGCGTCCCCAGTTACGCACGTCATCGGCGACCTTGCGGAAGTCGCTCATCGTCCCGGCCACCTGTCAGCTCCTGTTCTCGGTGTCGGCAGTGCCCGTTACAGCATCGACCAGGGCGGCCTCCCGCTGGGCCAGAATGCCGCCATCGGCCCAGATCACCTGACCGGTCACATAACTGGCGGCCGGGCTGCCCAGGAACGCCAGCAGCGACGCCTGTTCGGCGGCCTCGGAGTTACGGCCCAGCGGGGTGGTGAACGCATCGAGGTACTGCTGACCGTAGGCCGACCTCAGCTGGTCCAGAATGGGCGTGTCGGTGACCCCGGGCGCGGTGCAATTGATCCGGATCCCCCGGGCACCGAGTTCTGCGACCCGGCACATCCCGTAGAGCACCGTGGCCTCTTTGGACAACCGGTAGCCACCGTCGGCCAATGCCTCGGGATGGTCGGCGCACCACTGCAACCCCTCGTCGACCGATCGGGTGTTGATCAGCCCGGCAGTGGTGGACCGGTTTTCGCGGTACCCCGAGGCCGCCAGTGACGACACCGAGGTGATCGACCCGCCTGGCGAAATCCGTTGCTCCACCGCTTCGGTGAACTGGCGGGTGCCGAGGAAATTGATCCGGACCACGAGCAGCGGATTCCCGATACCCGAGGACACACCGGCCACGTTGAACAGGGCATCCACCGGCCCGTCGACCGCACCGGCGGCACGGTCGACGGACTCCGGATCGGCGAGGTCGAGTTCGACGAACGCATCGGGAAGATGTTCTGGCGGCCGGATGTCCAAGCCGGTCACCCGGGCACCGAGCTCACCCAGCGCACGGGTGAGAACGGCTCCGATGCCCGATCCGCAGCCGGTGACCACAACGTGTTTGCCGTCGTAGCGCACCAACTCGTCCAGTGCAGCCACGGTCAGTCGGCGGTCTCGCGGGCAGTCTTCTCCGCCTGTGCCGCCTTGACCCGGCCCTCGTTGATCTCGGCCATCGCCTCGGGGATCTCACCGGCGGTGAACTTGTCGCGACCGGTGGGCAGGCCGCCGAAGGCGTAGGTCTCGTCGAACAACGGGGCGTCGGAGGGACGGCGGCGCGACTCGACCTTCTCGATCACCGGCTCCAGCCGTTTGGCCTTGTCGGCCACCGCCTTCGCGTCCCGCTCGATGAACTCGGGCAGGATCTCCTTGCCCATGATCTCGATCGACTCCATGGTGCCCTCGTGGCTGCGCGGGTTGAGCAGCAGGATGATCTCGTCGACGCCGCTGGCCTCGTAACCGCGTAGGAACTCACGCACGGTGTCGGGCGAGCCGATCGCTCCACGGCCGGGACCATAGGCCAGCGTCGGATCGTCTTTGACCGCCTGCTCGTAACGCTCCCACACCTTGGTGCGGCCAGGGGTGTGCATACCGGTCAGGTAGTAGTGCATGATGCCGAACGAGAAGAAGCCGCCGCCGATGCCCAGGCGCTTGAGCGCCTCGTCGTCGGACTTCGCCACCATCATCGACAGGTCGCCGCCGATGGCCAGGATGTTGGGGTTGATCGCCGGGGTCACGGGAGCGCCCTGCTCCTCGAATTCCTTGTAATAGCCGTCAACCCGGTCCTTGAGCGCCTCGGGTCCGGTGTAGGCGAAACTCAGCGCGCCGATGGCCTTCTGAGCGGCCATCTGCACCGAGGACGGGCGGGTGCAGGCCACCCAGACCGGCGGGTGTGGGCTCTGCAGGGGCTTCGGAATCACGTTGCGGGCCGGCAGCTCGACATGCTCGCCCTTGAAGCCGGTGAAGGGCGCCTCGGTCATACAGCGGATCGAAACCTCAAGGGCCTCCTCCCACATGGTGCGCTTGTCGGCCGGGTCGATGTTGAACCCACCCAACTCGGCAACCGAGGACCCCTCACCGGTGCCGAACTCCACCCGGCCGTTGGACAGGTGATCGAGGGTGGCGACGCGCTCGGCGATGCGGGCCGGATGGTTGATCGGCGGCGGTAGGTGCATCACGCCGAAGCCGAGGCGAATGTCCTTGGTGCGCTGGCTCGCCGCGGCCAGGAACATCTCCGGCGCCGTGGCGTGGCAGTACTCCTCCAGGAAGTGATGCTCGGTGAGCCAGACGGTGGAGAAACCGGCCTTGTCCGCAGCCTCCACCTCATCCAGCCCGTCCTGGAACAGCTGGTGCTCGTCATCGTCGGACCACGGCCGCGGAAGCGCGAACTCGTAGAACAGCGAAATCTTCATCGGTTTCCTCCTGAGGGGTTGCTGACTGTGCCCTGGATCTGTGGGTTGGCTGCGTGTGTGACTGGTTGTGCGACCGCGTTTTGAGCTTGGGCGATATGCGTGGCCGCCACATACCCGAAGGTCATCGCGGGTCCGATGGTTGCGCCCGCACCGGCGTAGCTGCGGCCCATCACCGCCGCCGAGACGTTGCCCACCGCGTAGAGCCCGTCCACGACGGACTCGTCTGCGCGCAGCACCCGAGCGTGTTCATCGGTGCGCAGGCCACCCGAGGTGCCCAGGTCCCCGAGGATGATCTGGAACGCGTAGTACGGCGGCTTGCCGAGCGGACGCAGATTGGGGTTCGGCAGCGTCGGGTCCCCGTAGTAGTTGTCGTATGCGCTGTCACCGCGGTTGAAGTCGTCATCGTGCCCGCCATGCGCCAGCTGGTTGAACCGCTCGGCGGTGGCCCGCAGATTCTCCGCGGGTACGCCGATCTTGCCGGCCAGCTCCTCCCAGCTGTGGGCCTCGACCACCACACCGGAATCCAGCCAGGCCCGCGGCACTTTGCGCCCGGTGGGCACCGGGGCGAACGGGATCTTCGGGATGGGCAGATGCCCGGCCACCACGTAGCGGTGGAACGAGTCGATGTCGGTGACCAACCAGCACGGGATGTGGGCGACTCCGGATTCCTGCCCGTTGATCATCGCGTGGGCGAAATCCATGTACGGTGCCGCCTCGTTGATGAACCGCTTGCCCTCGCCATTGACCACGAACTGTGACGGCATCATCCGCTCGTTGAGCATGAACTGCAGCCGGCCGTCGGGCCAACAGATGGCCGGGAACCACCATGCCTCGTCGAGCAGTTCGGTGGCACCGCCGGCCTTCTCGCCGGCCCGGATTCCGTCGCCGGTGGCCGCGGGATTGCCGAAGCTCCAGTCCTGCTCCAGTATCGGCAGGTGTTCCTTGCGCCAGGCCATGTCATGGTCGAACCCACCGGAGGCCAGGATCACGCCCCCGGTGGCACGAATTCTGACCGCACGCCCATCGCGCTCGACGACGGCGCCGAGTACTGCCCCATCCGGGCCGGTGATCAGCGAGGTCATCGGCGCATCCAGCCACAGCGGGATGTCGTGCTGCTTGAGCGCCAACCGCATCCGGGCGGCCAGCGACTGGCCGATGGCGGCCATCCGGTCGCCGAACACCCGGGCCCGCACCATCCGCCAGATCAGCTTCAACAGGACGGCTTTGCCGCGCCAGTTCTGCCGGACCTGGTAGAAGAGCCGAAGATCCTTGGGGGCGAACCAGATTCCCTTCGGGGCCAAGGCCAGCGGGGCGAGCAGCTCCTGCTCGTGCTCACCGAGCTTGCGCAAGTCGATGGCCGGGACGTTGATGGTGCTGCCTTGGGCCGAGCCGCCCGGGAGCTCCGGGTAGTAGTCGGCATAACCGGGCTTCCAGACGAATTCGAACCAATCGCTGTTGTGTTCGAGGAAATCCATCATCTCTGGTGCGGCCTCGACGTACTTGCGCAGCCGAGCGTCGCTGACCGTGCCCTCGGTGATTTGCTTGAGGTAGTCGAACACGCCGTCCGGGGACGGCACATAACCGGCCCGACGCTGCGACGGCGCCCCGGGCACCCAGATGCCCCCGCCCGAGAGCGCGGTGGAACCGCCGAAGTGGGACGATTTTTCGACCACGAGGGTCTTGAGCCCGGCTGCGTCGGCGGCCAGCGCCGCCGTCATGCCGCCGCCGCCGGATCCGATGACGAGCACATCCACCGTTTCGTCGAAGGGGTGTGCAGTGGTGTCTGAGCTCATGCTGCGATTCCTACCGCCGTCCTGATTGCGAATCCTGCGATCAATTCCGGTGCCGCCCGGTAGAAGTGGTTTTCCGTCCGGTATGGACCGTTGGCTGCCAGCGCTGCAAAGGCGGCCACCCAGGTACGAATCTCGTGTGCCGAGTTGCCCCCTTCATCGGCGATGAAGCTGTTGGACCAGCTGTCCAGTTCGGCGAGCCGGCCCTGGTCGAAGATCTCCAGCAGGCTGTGGTCCCATTCGGGGTTCAGTGGCCGCAGCACACTGTCACCGTGGGCGAAGTCGTGCGCAGCCTGGCTCACCGCGGTCTGCCGGGCCATGCGTTGCTCGGCCGTCATCGGCACCCCGTGCACGATCCGGTCCAGCGCTGCCGGCGGTGCGGTGGCCAGCGTCGGCACCGGCGGGTCATGCGAGAGCCCACCGGATCCCAGGACCAGCACCCGCTTGTCGAGGGTCGACAGAAAGGTACCGACGGCCGCGCCGAGCGCACGGGACCGCGACAGCGGACCCAGCGGAGTGGCAACGGAATTGATGAAGATCGGAACGATGGGACGCGCGGTCGCCTCGCCGAACAACTCCTGTAGCGGCTGCACCGTGCCGTGGTCGACATCCATGCTCGTGGAGATGGCGACGTCCACCCCGGACTCCCACGCCGCCTGCGCGCACTGCTGCGCGATGTCGCCGGCGACATCGAGGGCGCCGTCGTGCGTCCCGTAATCCCCTACTCCGGACGCGGCGGTGCCGATGCAGAACGGTGGCATCAGCCGATAGAAGAACCCGTTGTAGTGGTCGGGTGAGAAGGTGACGACCAACTCGGGGTCGTAGGCGGCAACGAACTCGCGAGCACGGCCGACCGCTGTTCTGATCTCGTCGAGGAGTTCAGCCGACGGTCCCGGAAGATTCAGCAGTGGGCTGTGGGACATACAGCACAGGGCTACTGGCACCGTTCACACCTCCTTCCACCACGTGAAGGACGTCGAACAGAGCTTCGCTCAGGTCCGGGGCACGCTGAGCGATGTCGGCCCCGGCGATGCAGCGGTCCGGCCGCAGCACCAAGACGGACTCGGCGTGCACGTCGAACCAGGATTTGAGCGCACCCGTTCGGTCGCCGACGATCACCACTGAGCCGTCATCGTTGTCGGCATCGTGGCCGGTCCAGAACAGCTGAGTCTGTGGCCGTGCCGCAATGAACTTCGCCCCCAGGGCTTTCCAGCGCGCATAGGCCTGCTCGCCGAGCAACGCACGCGGATTGTTGTTCCAGCACAGCACCGCGAAGTTCAGCCCGATCACATCATCGAGCAGTACGTTCGACTGCTCGCGAGTGTCCACCCGCGGCTGGATGAACAACGTGCCCGCGGGTGCGTCCGCCGTCGGCGCCTTCGAGTGATAGACCGCGCCCTGGTCATAGCGCGGCATGGGCTTGAAGCGCATCTCCAGCACGTAGCGCTTGAGAGCCGGAACCACTGAAGCACCGCGAATCAGCTTGTCCCGCAGGACCGCGACCTTGCGGTTGGTGGGCGAGATGACCCGGCCCACCAACGTCGACAGATCGATCATGGCCCGGGCATGCTTGCGGCGCTCGGTGTCGTAGCTGTCCAGCAACGCGTCGCCGGCCTGACCGTTGACCACCGCCGCCAACTTCCAGCCGAGGTTGGCCGCGTCCCTGATGCCACTGTTGTAGCCCTGGCCCTGCCAGACCGGCATCAGGTGCGCGGCGTCGCCGGCCAGCAGGAACCGGCCCTTGCGGAAGTTCCCGGCGATCCGGGAATGGTGTGTGTATACCCGCCGGCGGATCACGTCGACCTTGTCCGGGTGCGGCACGAATGGGGCGAGCAGACGGGCCACGAACTCGGGATCTTCGGCCTGCTCGTCGGATTCGTCGGCGTGGATCATGAACTCGAACCGGCGGATACCGTGGGCGATCGAGATCGAGGCGTACGGCCGGTGCGGATCGGCACCCACCTCGCTGTTCGGGTGCCCCAGCGGGTCGTTGGCCAGGTCGACCACCACCCAGCGGGTCGATGACGTGGTGCCGTCGAACGACACTCCCATCAGATGACGGGTGGCGCTACGCCCGCCGTCGCAGCCCACCACGTAGCGGGCCCGCACTGCGGGGACATCGGGTCCGAACTCGACCGTCACCCCGTCAGCGGTCTCGACCGCCGACTCCATGCGGCGGCCCCACGCCACCTGCACATGCTCGAATCGGTCCAGTCCGACCAGAAGTTGCGCATCGACGAGCGGCTGGACGAAACCGTTGCGCTTGGGCCAGCCGAATCGTGCGTCCGGAGGCGCCATTTCGGCCAGCAGCCGGCGGTTACCGTCGTAGAACCGCAGGATCTGGTTCGGCACGGTGTGCGGGAGGATCGCCTCGACCAGCCCGATCGATTGGAAGGTACGCAGCGACTCGTCATCGAGCCCGACTCCGCGGGGATAGTCGATGAGAGTGTCGCGCTCCTCCACTACGAGCGTCCGGACGCCCTGGATACCAAGAACATTTGCCAGGGTCAGGCCGACCGGCCCAGCCCCGACGATCACGACATCGACGTCGTCAGCCACGGTCGCGTCCCAACAGGAAGTCCAGATGCAACCGGTTGAACGAATCCGGGTCTTCGTACTGCGGCCAGTGCCCGCAGTCCGGCATCACCTCGAACCGGGCGCCGGGAATCATCGACGCGATCCGCCGGCCCTCGCTGACGTCGGCGGTCGGGTCGTCACTCGTCCACAGCACCAGCGTTGGCGCGGTGATCGATCCGTACTCCTTGGCCCCCAGCAGGTTCCGTGCCCGGATCTCCGGATCTTGCAGCGCCATGATGTCGCTCATCGCGGCGACGAATCCGGGCTGTCGGTACACCGCCTGGCGGCTGGCCACGATGTCGTCGTAGTCCTTTGTCTTGTCGGCCATCAACCACTTGATCCGGGCCTGCACGGTCTCCCAGCTCGGGTTCTCCGCGGCCGCCATCGACAGCGTGATGATCCGCTTCATCACCTCGGGGTCGGCCTGTGAACCACCGGCGGTGTTGAGTACCAGCTTCTCGACGCGGTCCGGGTGATCGGCGGCGGCCCGCGCGGCCACCCAGCCGCCCAGCGATTCGCCGGAGATGTGGGCGCGTTGTGCGCCGATGGCGTCGAGGAAACCGATCAGGTGATCGACGTAGTGCGCGACCTCCAGCGGATGGCCGGGCTTGTCGGTGTAGCCGTGCCCGAGCATGTCGATCGACCAGGTCGAGAAGTGCTCGGCGTGGGATTCCAGATTGCGCACATAGGCCTCGGCATGCCCGCCCGAACCGTGCAGCAGGACCAGCACGGGAAGCTTCGGATCACCGGCATGCAGGTAGCGGGTGCGGATGCCCTTCACATCGAGGTAACCCTGCGAGAACGCGACACCCTGCAGGTCAGCCCAGACGCTCTCGTACTCGGTGGCCGAAACGGATCCGGAGGCCGGCCCGGCGGCAGTGCTCGTCATGTTCCCCTCTCCAGAGGTAGCGAGAATGCTATTCTCCAAATTTGTAAGCACTTTGCTCATATAACGCACATCTCAGTGCATTATTATCAGAGCATCACTCTCGCGGTGCTATCTGTCAAGGAGGGGCGCGATGCCGGCCAAGGCAAGCCAGCCGCAGGCACAATCGAAGACCGATGGCAATCCCACCGGAGCGCCCGGATCACAAACGCTGGCACGGGGTTTGAGCGCACTTGCCGCCATCGCCGCGGCGCCCACCGGGCTCACCGTGCAGCAGGTCGCCGACCATGTCGGGGCCCATCGCACGATCGCCTACCGCTTGCTGGCCACCCTCAGCCAGTTCCGTTATGTGGCAAAGGGCGAGGACGGGCGTTACCGGCCCGGTGCCGGATTGGCCGCGCTGGGAGCGTCATTCGACAACAACATGCGCGCGCTCAGTGTGCCGACCCTTCGGGCCCTGGCCGATGAACTAGGCAGCACCGTCTCCCTGCTGGTGGCCGAAGGCGACCAACAGGTGGCGGTGGCAGTGATCGTGCCGACCCAGGTGTTCTACCAGCTGTCTTTTCACGAGGGCAGCCGCCATCCACTGGACCGCGGCGCGGCCGGGGTGGCACTGCTGGCAAGCATGCCGCCGCGTCCCGGCGAACGTGAGCTGGTCCGCCAAACCCGCGAACAGGGCTGGGTCATCACCCACGGCGAGATCGAACCCGACACCTACGGCCTGGCGGTTCCCGTGCGTCGGCGTCTGGCGTCGCCACCCACCTGCATCAACCTCATCTCGCACCGCGAAGACGTCGTGCTGGGCGGCAAGGACGCGGTGGTCCGAGCGGCAAACGAACTATCGGCCATCCTGTACTGAAAGGGAAATGACAGTGACCCGTATCGAATTCGATTGGGACGACGAGGTCGACGTCGTCGTACTGGGCAGCGGCGGCGCCGGACTCACCGCGGCACTGACCGCGTCGGCCAACGGCGCATCGGTCGCGATCTATGAGAAGGCACCGACCGTCGGCGGCACCACCGCGGTCTCCGGCGGCATCGTGTGGATCCCGGCCCACGACCGCAGCGCCGACGGACCCCTGCCGGTCTCGGACGCGATCGACTATCTGCAAGCCCAATCGCTGGGCTACCTGGATGCCGATCTGGTCGACACCTTCGTGCGGACCGGCCCGTCGATGCTCGACTTCGTCGAGGAAAACAGCGAGTTGCGGTTCGCCGTCGCCGAGGGGTTTCCCGACTACAAGCCAGAACTCCCCGGCGGACGGCCCGGCGGCGGCCGCTCACTGAGTGCCGCGCCGGTAGACCTCGCGAAGCTCGGCGTCTGGAAGGACCGGATCACCTCGTTCCCAGCCGATTTCAGCAACGTCGGCATCGACGCCGAAACCCGCGCGCGGATTCACGCCGTGTACGACGATCCCGACGCCGACCTGTGCGTGGCGGGCACCGCCCTGATCGCCGGGCTGCTGCGCGGACTGCTCGACCGCGGTATCGAGCCCGTCACCCAGGCCCGCGCGCTCGAGCTGATCGGTGATACCGAGGGCATTTCCGGGGTACGGATCGGCTTCACCAACACCGGTGATGCGGCCATTCATGTTCGGGCGCGCAGCGGAGTGGTGCTGGCCACCGGCGGGTTCGAATGGGACGCCAAGCTCGTCGAGGCCTACCTGCGCGGGCCTATGCGCGGTGCGGTCTCCCCACCGAACAACACCGGCGACGGCCTACGGATGGCCATGGCGCACGGCGCCGACCTGGCGAACATGGGTGAAGCGTGGTGGGTCCCGATCGTGCAGATCCCCGGTGACACCATCGACGGTCATCCGCGCAGCCGCAGCGTGCGGCTGGAACGGACCCGGCCACGCAGCGTCATCGTCAACCGCGCGGGCAGACGCTTCCTCAACGAGGCCGGCGAGTACAACTCGATGGCGGGCGCATTCCAGTACCTCGACCCCAAGATCGGCTACGCCAACGATCCAGCCTGGATCGTGTTCGACTCGGTGCACCTGCAGCGCTACGGCTTCCTCGGCGTCGAACCGGGCGAGACGGTGCCGGACTGGTTCTGCGAATCGGCCACCCTCGCCGAGCTGGGCGCCAAGACCGGCATCGATGCCGAGGGCCTGGCCGAAACCTTGAACCGCTGGAACGACAACGTCTCTCGCGAGGTCGACCCCGACTTCGGCCGCGGATCGAGTGCGTACGACGGGTACTGGGGCGACAATTCGGCGGCCACCCCGGCCGGCCAGACGCTCGGACCGCTCGATACCGCACCGTTCTACGCGGTGCCGGTCAAGATCGGCGCGATGGGCACCAAAGGCGGTCCACGCACCGACCGCGACGGCCGTGTCCTGCACGTCAACGGCACCCCGATCCCCGGGCTGTTCGCGGCAGGCAATGCCATGGGCGGAGTGACCGGGAAGGCCTACGGCGGAGCCGGCGGTACCCTCGGGCCCGCAATGGTGTTCGGCTACCGCAGCGGCTATGCGGCGGCGACCGGGAAATCGGTGGGCTGAGGGGCCGTCCGTCCTGGCCCTACCTGGCTGAATCCGCGATCAGTTGCGCCGCAGCGCTGTACGGGTCGGAGGTGCCGTCGGCCACCGCGGCGGCCAGCCCGTCCAGCTCGGCGTGGTTACGCAACAAGGTCTGCGCCAGCGACAGGATCTGCGTCCGGGCCCGCGCCACGCGCCGCGCCGCGGTGTCAGCCCGGTGGTGAGCGTCGATGGTCTCGACCAGCTCCGCCAGCCCCTCGCCTTGAGCCGCAACGAGTTTGAGTACCGGTACGCTGGCCTCGGCCCGTAGGTCACGGACCGTCTGATCGGCCCCTTCGCGGTCTGCCTTGTTCACCACCACCAGATCGGCGACTTCCAGCAGCCCCGCCTTGGCGGCCTGCACGGCGTCACCCGCGCCGGGATTGAGGATCACCACGGTCGGATCGGCGATTGCGGCGATCTCGATTTCGGACTGCCCCACGCCCACCGTCTCGAGCACGATCAGGTCATAGGACAGCGCGGCCAGCAGCCGGATCGCCGCCGGCACCGCGGCAGCCAGCCCACCCAAGTGACCGCGGGTGGCCACCGACCGGATCAGCACGTCCGGATCGTTGATGTGAGCGGCCATCCGGATCCGGTCGCCCAGCAGCGCGCCTCCGCTGTACGGGGACGACGGATCCACCGCAAGCACCGCAACCCGCAGGCCACGCTCGCGGTAGGCACCCACGAGCGCACCAACCGTCGTCGATTTTCCGGCTCCTGGCGGTCCGGTGATACCGATGACGCGTGGCGAGGCGGGCCCGAGCACCGCGAGAACCTCATCACGACGGTCACTTTCGACCATGCTCAACAACCTGCCGACAGCACGCTGGGATCCACCGCGTGCCGCGGCGATGAGCTCTTCGATGTTGTGCGTCGTCATCACGGTTGACACTACGGCGATGCCACCTCGATGACGGTCGCCGAGCCCATCCCGCCGCCCGCACACATCGCAGCCACGCCGATACCGCCGCCACGCCGGCGCAGCTCGTGGACCATGGTGGCCAGCATGCGGGCCCCGGTGGCCGCCACCGGATGCCCCAGTGAACACCCGCTGCCGCTGACGTTCACGATCTCCGGGTTGAGGTCGAGCAGCTTGATGGTGGCGACGCACATCGACGCGAATGCCTCGTTGATCTCGAAAAGATCCACATCAGACAACGAAAGGCCCGCCCGGCCAAGGGCTTTGGTGATTGCCTCGACCGGGGCAAGACCGGTCGAGGCCGGGTCCACACCCACCGAGGCCCAGGACTTGATGGTGGCCAGGGCCGGCAGACCCAGCTCGTCGCTGGCGATGGTCAGCAGTGCGGCCGCATCGTTGGCACCACACGCGTTGCCTGCGGTGATGGAGAATCCCTCGATCTCGGGATGTAGCGGTTTGAGCGCGGCCAGCTTCTCCAGGGTGGTGTCACGGCGCGGATGCTCGTCGGTGTCGAACAGCCCGTGGGGAGTCTCGATCGGGACGATCTCCTCCTTGAACCGACCCTCGTCGATCGCCGCGATGGCCTTGAGGTGCGAGCCCAGCGCCCACTGGTCCATCTCCTCCCGGCTGACCCCCGCCTTGACCGCGGCGTTCCAGCCGACCGTGATCGACATGTCCATGTTCGGCGCGTCCGGCCGATCCGGATGGGTGGGCGGGAACCAGTTCACCCACTCGGCATCCTTGGCGCTGCTCACCGCGCGGAGGAACCGCGGTGAGGTGGACGCCGAGTTGACCCCGCCGGCCAGAACCAACCGGTCCATCCCGGCCCGAATGCCGGCGGCCGCGTTCTGCACGGCGGCCTGACCGGCTGCGCAGTGCCGATTGACCGCGGCACCAGGAACCGTGGTGAGGCCGGCGGTGATCGCGGCGTGGCGCGCGACGACACCGCCGCCGTAGAGGCCCTCGCCGAGGATCACGTCGTCGACCGGAATGGTGCCGCGCCCGGCGAGGTCCTCGACCGCCGCGCGCACCACATGGTCAGCCAGCGCATAGGCATCCGTGTCACGCAAAGTGCCCTTCTTGGCGGTGCCGATGGGGGTGCGCAGTGCGGACACGATGACGGCTTCAGGCATTGATCTACTCCCTGGTTTACCCGGTAAGAGAATGTTATTCTCGCAGCCAGAGAGTGTCAGTTGCAAGAAGGGGAACCGTATGCAAATCGCCGGTAGTTCCGCGATCGTCGTCGGCGGTGCGGGCGGACTGGGTGAAGCGACCGTCCGCCGCCTACAGGCCGCGGGCGCCAAGGTGGTCGTTGCGGACCTGGCCGATGAGAAGGGCGCAGAGCTGGAGAAGCAGCTGGGCGTGCGCTACGTGCGCACCGACGCCACTTCCGAGGAGTCGGTGCTGGCCGCCATCGCCGAGGCCGAAGCGCTTGCCCCGCTGCGCATATCGGTGGACACCCACGGCGGCCCCGCTGCCGGCGGTCGCCTGGTCGGCAAGGACGGTTCCCCACTCGGCCTCGACGGGTTCAAGAAGACCATCGAGTTCTACCTGACCGCGGTGTTCAACGTGATGCGGCTGTCCGCGGCGGCGATCGCCAAGACCGAACCGCTGGAGGAAGGCGGCCGCGGCGTCATCGTCAACACCGCCTCGATTGCCGGTTATGAAGGCCAGATCGGCCAGCTGCCCTACTCGGCCGCCAAGGGTGGGGTGCTGGGGATGACGCTTGTTGCCGCGCGCGATCTGTCGCCGCTGGGCATCCGCGTCTGCACCATCGCGCCCGGCACGGTCAACACCCCCGCCTACGGCAAGGCCGCCGATCAGCTCGAGCAGTACTGGGGCCCGCAGGTGCCGTTCCCCAAGCGCATGGGCCGCTCGAGCGAATATGCACAGCTGGCGCAGAGCATCGTCGAAAACGACTACCTCAACGGCGAAGTCATCCGCCTCGATGGGGCGTTGCGCTTCCCGCCCAAGTAATAGTCTGTCGCGATGAGCCTGACCGGCAAGGTCGCCTTCGTCGCCGGGGCCAGCCGCGGCATCGGCGCGACGATCGCTGCCGCCCTGGCCGCCGAAGGCGCTGCGGTGGCGGTCGCGGCCCGCTCTGAGGAGCAGGGCAAGCTGCCGGGCACCATCGGGTCGGTGGCCGCGGCCATCAACGAGTCCGGTGGCCACGCCTTCCCCGTCGCCTGCGATGTCACCGACGAGGAATCGGTGAACAAGGCTGTCGCCAAGACGGTTTCAGAACTCGGTGGCATCGATATCCTGGTCGCCAATGCCGGCGTCCTGTGGCTGGGTCCCATCGAGACGACGCCGCTCAAGCGCTGGCAATTGTGCCTGGACGTCAACCTCACCGGGGTGTTCCTGGTCACCAAGGCTGTCGTCCCAGAGGTGCGCAAGCGCGGCGGGGGTTCGCTGATCGCGATCACCACCACCGGCGTCGACATGATCGAGCACGGCTCCAACGCCTACTGGGTTTCCAAGGCCGCCGCCGAACGCCTCTACCTCGGCCTGGCCGCCGACCTGCGCGAGGACAACATCGCGGTCAACTGTCTGAGCCCGTCGCGGGTAGTGCTGACCGAAGGCTGGCAGGCCGGCGGCAGCGGCTTGCAGATCCCACCGGAGATGGTCGAACCGCCCGAGGCGATGGGACGCGCCGCCGTCCGACTGGCCGGGCAAGACGCCCGCGGCGTCACCGGGACCGTCCAGCGTTCCGAGGCCCTCACCTTCTAGCTCGCGGTGCCGACGGATCAGTTCTTGGCGATCAAGCCATCCACGATCCGGTTGAAATCAGCCGTGCCGAACGAGACATATTCGGCGAGGTTGGCGTAGTCCAGTGACGCCATCACCTGCTGTTCCAGCTGGATGTTCATCAAGCGCTTGGTGGCCTCGACGGCTTGCTTCGGCAGATCGATCAGCTTCTTCGCGCACGCGATCGCCTCGGCGAGCGGGTCCTCGACCACGTGGTTGGCCAGGCCCAGCTCCAACGCGCGCTGAGCCTTGATCCGCACACCGGTGAGCGCAAACTCCTTGGCCTGCAACAAGCTGATCTGTGAGCCCCACACCAGCGGACCACCGTCAGCGGCCACCAACCCGATCTGTACGTGCGGATCGGCGAAGTGTGCGGTCTCGGCCATGTACACCACGTCGGACAACGCGGCGAGGCTGCACCCGAGCCCGACCGCCGGACCGTTCACCGCGGCAACCACAGGAATGCGGCAACGCACCATGCCGATGACGAGATCGCGCCCGTGCTTGATCGTCTTCTGCCGCAAGGCCTCGTCGCGCCGCAACTCATCGAGGTAATTGAAGTCACCGCCCGCTGAAAATGCCCGTCCCGCACCGGTGATCACGGCCGCACGCGTGTCGGCGTCCTCGTTGAGCTCTTCCCACAACCGTGCGAGACCGACGTGCAAGTTGTCGTTGACCGCATTGAGCGCATCGGGGCGGTTCAGCGTGATGATGCGCAGGGCGCCGTCGGCCTGCACATCGATTTCGTCTGGCATTCCGTACATTCAGACTCCCAGTCCGAGGATTCGTGAGGCGATGATGTTCTTCTGGATCTGCGACGTGCCACCCATGACGCTCTGTGCGCGGCTGTAGAGGTAGGCACTGAGAAGTTCTGGGTCCTCGGTCCCGGTGACCGCAAGCGCGGCGTGCCCGACGGACTGCTCGACCCAGGTCATGAGCAGCTTGTCCAGGGAGCCGTCCGGGCCGTGTTTGAGACCGTCGAGCTGTTCGGACAGCCGGCGCCGAACGTGCAGACGCAGCATCTCGGCCTGCACCCCGGCCCACGCCAGATCTTCGGGAACCTTCCCGTTGACCCGAGAAGCCATCTCGCGCACCAGCTTTCCGTAGCGCGCCGAGTAACCGAGGGTCGACGGTTCACGCTCGTGGCTGACCACCGTCATGGCCAGGCGCCAACCGTCACCCGGTTCGCCCACCATGTTGGAGGCCGGCACCACCGCACCGTCGAACGCCACCTGTCCGAACTCCGTGGTGACACCGTTGATCATCTGCAGCGGCCGCTGCTCGATGCCGTCCTGGTGCATCGACACGATGAACGCCGAAATCCCTTTATGTTTGGGGAGGCGGCCGGCTCCGTCTCTGTCCGTACGGGCCAGCACCAAGCACCAGTCCGCCACATCGGAGTAGCTGGTCCAGATCTTGTGCCCGTTGATGATGTAGTTGTCGCCGTCACGTGTCGCCGTGGTGGTCAACGAGGCCAGATCCGAACCGGCGCCGGGCTCCGAAAAACCTTGGCACCAACGCTCGGTGCCGTTGATCATCCCCGGCAGGAACCGCTGCTGCAGTTCCTTGCTGCCGTGATGGCCGAGTCCGACCACCAGGTAGCCGAGGCTTGGCCGTGGCGGTGCGCCGGCCCGCGCCAGCTCCTCATCGACGATGACGTCGTAGACCGGCGGCAGGTCCTGGCCGCCGAACTCCTCGGGCCACGAGGTGCCGAAAAACCCTGCGGCATAGAGGGCCTGATGCCAGTCCCCCATCCGGGTCCAGTAGTCGTCGCCGGACGCTTTGAACGACGCGGCATTGTCCGCCAGCCAGGTCCGCAGCCGGTCCCGGAAGGCAGCTTCCTCGGGTGAATCACGAAAGTCCAAGATCAGTGACCTCCAAGTCTTCTAGCTTGACGGGCCACAACTCGGTGGCCACCAGAACCCGGCGCAGATACACATGCGCCAGGCACTCCCAGGTGTTTCCGATACCGCCGTGTACCTGGATCGCGGTCTCGCAGACGGTGCGCGCGGCGCGGGCACAGTAGACCTTGGCGATCTTGGCGGCCCGGACGGCTTCGGCTGCCGGCAGTTCGTCTACCGCCCACGCCGCGTGGCGCAGCACGCTGATCGACCCTTCGATCAGCGCGAGCCCCTCGGCCAGCAGGTGTGCGACCGCCTGGTAAGAGCCGATCGTCGAGCCGTACTGCTCACGCACTTTCGCGTAGTCGACGGCCAGCGCGTGCGCACCCCGGGCCGCACCGACCAGGTCGGCGCCGGTAGCCGCCAGTGCCAGTGCCTGCCATCGCAGAGCGTCCTCGCCCGGCAGCTCGGCGAGCTCCGCCGGTGCCTCGACCACACCAACCGTGCTGCGGGTCAGGTCCACACCGGCAGTGGCGGCTTCCTCGGCGGCGACCGCCACCTCCCGATCAAGCCGCCGGGCCAGATCGTCGGCGAGCACCGGCCCGAGGAAGGGCACGTCGACCAGGCCGCGTGCGAACTCCTCGGCGATGATCGCCACTTCCACGCCGGAGGCGCCGTCAGAACGCAAGGTGCGCCACTCGGTTGCGGCGACCGTGCTCTCCAACCGGGCGATCCGGCCCTCATCCGACAATTCTCCGACCGCATCGGGTCCGAGGTCGTCGGCCAGTTTCGCTGCGGCCTCGCGCAGCTGCCGCTGTTCAGACGTCAGACGAACGTCCATGCCGCTCCTTCAGCACTCGTCGCAATACCTTTCCGGAAGGTAACCGGGGTATCTCGGTTACGAACTCCACGCGGCTGGGCCGCTTGTACGAGGCCAGCCGCGCACCGACAAGATCGATGAGCTCCTCGGCTGACACCTCAGCATGTTTCGACACAGCGGCCACGATGGCCTCGCCGTCGGCGGCATCCGTCACCCCGAACACCGCACAGTCGGAGACCGCGGGGTGGCTGTGCAGCACCGCCTCGACTTCGGCCGGCGCCACCTGAAACCCGCGGACCTTGACCATCTCCTTGGATCGGTCGGTGATGTGCAGGTATCCGTCGTCATCGAGGTGGCCGATGTCGCCCGTGCGATACCAGCCGTCGCAGAATGCGCCCGTGGTGGCATCCGTCGGCAGGTAGCCGGCCATCACCGAATCGGACCGCACCTGGATCTCGCCGTCCTCATCGATGCGGACGTCGACCCCGCGCACCGGGGTGCCCACCGTGTCGATGCGGGCGGCATCCAGCGGATTACAGGCGATCACCGGGAGTTCGGTGGTGCCGTAGGCGGTCAGCCACCGGATTCCGGATCGTTCCGATACGGCGTCGGCGACGCTGCGGGTCACCGGGGTGGCGCACCACATCACGTAGCGCAGCGACGACAGATCGTAGCGGTCCAGCCGGGGGTGCGCAGCCAGGGCCAGAGCGATTGGCGCGACAGCCATTTCGATCGTGATGCGGTCGGATTCGATGTGGCGCAGCATGGAGTCGACGTCGAAGCGCCGATGCAGGCGCATCCAGGCGCCGGTGTCGAGCACCATCGCGATGTTGAGCAAACCCAGGATGTGCGACGGCGGCGTCATGATCTGCATGCGGTCGGCACCGGTGAACCCGAGCGCATCCCGCCAATGGTCGATGGCCGCCGCGAACCCGCGATGGGTGTGTCGCACCGCCTTGGGCAGGCCCGTGGTTCCCGAGCTGAAGACGAACAGCGCATCACCGTCGGGGTTGGGCGGGTCGAACTGCCTGCGGCCCGGGGTGATCGGCTCATCCAGATGCAGCATGGGCATCTGCGCGGCCAGCGCTTCGTGATCGCCCACCGCGTGGCCGGGTGCGGTCAGCGCGAGAACATGCGCCACCTCGGTGGCCTTCCAGGCCGGGCTGATCAGCACGGCCACCGCACCGAGGCCCCAGATCGCCCGCAGGGCAACGACGAACTCGGGACGGTTGGACGACATGATCGCGACGCGCCCGCCCGGGCGAACTCCGCGCTGTTCCAGCGCAGTGGCCATCCCGCTGGTCAGCGCGTCGAGCTCGGCCAGGGTGTACTCACGGTCGTCGAAAGCGAGCACGACGGGGTCAGTCAAGTTCTCAACCCCTCTCTTGAGCACACCGGGTAGGCGCCAACCACGCCGAGAAGATACTATCAGTTAGCGAGAATGGTATTCTCTTCATATCAGAACGTACGTGCACAGGGGAGTCACATGACCGCAGAACCGACGGCCGGCAGCGCAGCGGACGGCAAGGTCACGATCGTGTTCGACCGCGAGCAGTTGTCCGTGCCCCGCAGGCAAGGTGAGACCCTGCTGGAGAGCGCGCGCCGGGCCGGTATGACGCCGCCGTTCTCGTGCGAGGCGGGCAACTGCGGCACCTGCATGGCCAAGCTTCTCGAGGGGACCGCCACCATGCGGGTGAACGATGCGCTCGACGACGACGAGGTGGCCGACGGCTACGTGTTGACCTGCCAGGCAGTTCCGGACTGCGATTCGGTGACGGTCTCCTACGACGAAGACTGAGCTTTCGGTCAAGGTGACCGCCGGTTTCTACTGCAGGGCCGCAGGTTTGGAGCGGTCACGACCCCGCGGTAGAAACCGGTGAATCAGAAACCGTGTACTCGTCGAACACAGGCGCGGGCCGGTACTCGGGCGTGTGGCCGGCGACGTGCACCGGGGATCCCACCAGCCGAAAATCCCCTGCCGTCACGAGCATCTCGGGCGTCGCGTCCAGCGCCTGGGGCAAGGTCCGCACCGCGGCCGCCGGGATCCCCAGCGGCTTGAGCCGCGACTCCCAGCCCGCAGCGGTGTCGGTGGCCAGAGCCGCGGTCACCACATCCAGAACCTCGTCGCGGCCGGCGGCCCGCTCGGCCATGGTCCCGAATCCCTCGATCCCGGCCTCCCCGGCGAACGACTTCCAGAACCCGTCGTGGGTGATGAACAACGCCAGATAGCCGTCAGCCGTGGGAAACAGCTGCGCGGGCACGTAATACGAGTGCGCGCCGAACGGATGGCGGCGCGGTTCGGCACCGTCGTTGAGATACGCCGACGCACGATAGTTGAGCTGCGACAGCATGACGTCACGCAGCGAGACGTCCACCTGACCACCCTTGCCCGAGACGATCATCGCCAGCAGGCCGAGCGCGGCGGTCAAACCGGTCGAGTTGTCCGCAGAAGAATAGCCCGGCAGCGTGGGCGGGCCGTCAGGATCACCGGTCATCGCGGCCACCCCGGTGGCGGCCTGGATGACGTAGTCGAACGCCGGGTCATCTCCCCCGTTCAACCCGAACCCTGTCATCGCGACGCAGACGATCTTGTCGTTGAAGCGGCGCAGATTGTCATACGTCAGGCCCAGCCGGCGGATCACCGAAGGCTTCATGTTGACCAGCAGTGCATGCGAATCGGCCACCAGCTCACCGAGTTTCGCCTTGCCCTCGTCAGATCCCAGATCGATGCAGATGCTGCGCTTGCCCCGGTTGAGGCTGGCGAAATAGCTGTCGCTGACCTGACGGGAGATCTCCCCGCCCGGCGGTTCGACCTTGATCACCTCGGCCCCCAGATCCGCCAACATCATGGTGGCGTACGGGCCGGCCAGCATGACGCCGACCTCGATGATGCGGATACCAGCGAGCGGCGCGCTCATTTCGCCGCGAACCTGATCATCGAACGGCCCTGGCAAGTTCGGCGATCACCTCACGCGTCCGGTACTTCGACGCGATCAACTCGTCTCGGTTGTCGCCGATCGGCAGCAGCCGTACCGACAGATCGGTCACCCCGGCGTCGGCGAACTGCTTGAACCGCTTCAGGATTGATTCCTCGTCACCGGCCGCGCACAGATCCCCGACATTGCGGGCCTCACCCCGGTCCAGCAGCCGCTGATAGTTCGGTGAGGTCTCGGCCTCGGCCAGGATGCGGTTGGCCCGCTCCTTGGCGGCCTCGATCTCGGAGTTTGCGCACAGGGTGACCGGGATGCCCGCCACGATGCGCGGTGCGGGTTTACCCGCCTCCGCGGCGGCTTTGTTGATCTTGGGCGCGATGTGCTCACCGATCGCCTTCTCGTCAGCCATCCACAGAGAGGTTCCGTCGGCGTGCTCACCGGCGATCTGCAACATCACCGGGCCCAAGGCGGACACCAGCACCGGCATCGGGGTGTCGGCGGCGAGCACGGTCGGATTGTGCACCGTGAACGAATCGTTCTCCACGTCAACCGGACCCGGACCGGAGATCGCGGTGTTGAGCACCTGCAGGTAATCCCGGGTATAGGCGGCGGGCTTCTCGTAGGGCAGGCCGAGCATGTCACCCACGATCCAGTGATGCGACGGACCGACGCCCAGCGCCAGCCGGCCCCCCGACATCGCGTGCACCGAGAGCGCTTGGCGGGCCAGTGCAATGGGATGCTGCGCCTGCAACGGCACCACCGCGGTACCCAACTCGATGCGCGTGGTGTTTGCGGCCATCAGGGCCACCATCGTCAGACAGTCGAAATCGTTGGGCACCTGCGGCATCCACGCACTGTCCAGTCCGGCGGATTCGGCCCATTGGATGTCTGATACCAGTTTGGAGACCTTGCGGGCCATGTCGCCGCGCTCGGCCCCGATCATTACGCCCAGCCTCATGACTCCGAAACCTTTTCTGTCAGGGCGCGAACGTCGGTCACCAAGGTCTCCAGCGACGTCCCCGTCGGGAATACCGCTGCGGCACCGGCATCCAGCAATTTCTGGACGTCGGATTGCGGGATGGTGCCACCGACGACGACGGCGATATCGCCGGCATCGGCTGCCCGCAACGCCTCGACGGTGCGGGTGGTCAACGCGACGTGTGCGCCGGAGAGAATCGAAAGACCTACGAGAGCAACGTCTTCTTGCAATGCGATCGACACGATGTCCTCGATGCGCTGCCTGATACCGGTGTAGATGACCTCGAATCCCGCGTCACGCAGTGTGCGGGCCACGATCTTGGCGCCACGGTCGTGTCCGTCGAGACCGGGCTTTGCGACAAGTACTCGAGTTGCCATGGCTAGAACACCACCGGCTGTTGGAACTCGCCCCACACGGACTTCAAGGTCGACACCATCTCTCCCACTGTGCAATACGCATTGGCGCAGTCGATCAACCGGTGCATCAGGTTGTCGTCGCCCTCGGCACCCCTGGCCAACGCGGCCAAGGCTTCTTTGACCGCAACGTCATCACGCTCGGCCTTGACCTTCGACAGTCGCTTGAGCTGCAGATCGCGGCCCTCGGCATCGAGCTCATAGGTGTCGATGTCGGGTGCAGGCTCGTCGGTGACGAACTTGTTGACTCCGACCACCGGACGCACCCCGGACTCTGTCTCCTGATGGATCTTGAACGCCTCGTCGGCGATCAGGCCTTGCAGGTAGCCATCCTCGATGCACCGGACCATACCGCCGTGCTTCTCCAGGTCGTCCATGATCTCGATGATCTTGGCTTCGGTGGCGTCGGTGAGCGCCTCGACGAAATACGAACCGCCCAGCGGGTCGGCGACTTTGGTGACACCGGTTTCATAGGCAAGGATCTGCTGGGTCCGCAGGGCCAGCGTCGCGGATTCCTCACTGGGCAGGGCGAACGGCTCGTCCCAAGCTGCGGTGAACATCGACTGCACGCCGCCCAGTACTGCCGCCAACGACTCGTAGGCCACCCGCACCAGGTTGTTCTGCGCCTGCGGCGCGTACAAAGAGGCTCCGCCGGCCACACAACCGAACCGGAACATCGAGGCCTTGTCGGTGGTCGCGCCGTAGCGCTCGCGCACGATCGTTGCCCAACGACGCCGGCCGGCACGGTATTTGGCGATCTCCTCGAAGAAGTCACCGTGGGTGTAGAAGAAGAACGAGATCTGCGGGGCGAACTTGTCGATCGTCATCCGCCCGCGTTCGACGACGGTGTCGCAGTAGGTGACGCCGTCGGCCAGGGTGAACGACATCTCCTGCACCGCGTTGGCACCCGCGTCGCGGAAGTGCGCCCCGGCCACCGAGATCGCGTTGAACCGCGGCACCTCGGCGGCGCAGAACTCGATGGTGTCGGCGATCAGGCGCAGCGACGGCTCGGGCGGCCAGATCCAGGTGCCGCGGGACGCGTACTCCTTGAGGATGTCGTTCTGAATGGTGCCGGTCAGCTTCTCGCGTGGCACGCCCTTCTTCTCGGCGGCAGCGACATAGAAGGCCAGCAGGATGGCGGCAGTGCCGTTGATGGTGAAGCTGGTGCTGATCTTGTCCAGCGGGATCCCGTCGAACAGGATCTCGGCGTCGGCCAGCGTGTCGACTGCAACGCCGACGCGGCCGACTTCCTCGCCGTACTCTTCGTCGTCGGAGTCGTAGCCACACTGCGTCGGCAGGTCCAGCGCCACCGACAGACCCGTACCGCCCTGATCGAGCAGATAGCGGTACCTGCGGTTGGATTCCTCGGCGGTGCCGAAGCCCGAGTACTGCCGGAAGGTCCAGGTCTTGCCGCGGTAGCCGGAGGCGAAGTTGCCGCGGGTAAACGGATAAGTCCCGGGGGGAGGCGGCTCGACCGCGCGATCGCTCGGCCCGTAGACGGGCGCCAGCGGGATGCCCGATGGAGTCTCTACCGAAGGGACAGCTTGCTCGCTCATCAGTGGATAACGTACTTGCTAAAAATGAGAATGCCAATACCGCACGGTGGAAATGAGCCGCCTGGACTGGTTTGAACTGCGTCGACCCGGGCGCCCGCCGCCGACAGCGCCCCGCGCGAACCCGTCTGGTCGACGCCGATTCCTCGGCCGCCGCACCCGACGATTACGAGACTTGCTAAAAATGAGAATGCCAATACCATTTGGGTACGGTTGACACACGGCGCACAGCGGACGCTGCGCTCGACGAGGAGGACCATGTCCAGCCAGCAAGAGTCATTCACCGATCGCACGCTGGTGGTATCCGGCGGCAGCCGGGGCATCGGGCTGGCGATCGCACTCGGCGCCGCCCGCCGGGGGGCGAACGTGGTGCTGCTGGCCAAAACCGCAGAACCGCACCCCAAGCTTCCCGGAACCGTGCACACCGCGGTCGCCGAGGTCGAGGCGGCCGGAGGCAAAGGCGTGGCCGTCGTCGGCGATGTGCGCAAGGAAGAGGACGTGGCCCGCGCCGTCGAGACCGCGGTCGAGCACTTCGGCGGAATCGACATCGTGATCAACAACGCCAGCGCCATCGCCACCGAACCCACCGAGGCACTGTCGGCCAAGAAGTTCGACCTCATGATGGACATCAATGTCCGCGGCACGTTCCTGCTCACCAAGGCCGCCCTGCCGCATCTGCGCAAGTCGACCACCCCCCACGTGTTGACGCTGGCCCCGCCGATGAACATGAACCCCTACTGGCTGGGCGCACACCCGTCGTACACCTTGTCGAAATACGGCATGACGCTGCTGTCGCTGGGATGGGCAGCCGAGTATCCGGGTATCGGCTTCAGCTGCCTGTGGCCCGAGACCTACATCGCGACCTCGGCCGTGGCCAACCTGGCCGAAGGCGACAAGATGGCTGCGCAGTCTCGCAGCCCCGAGATCATGGGCGACGCGGCGGTCGAGATCCTGTCCCGCCCGGCAGCCGAGGTCACCGGTCAGACCTTCATCGACTCCGCCGTACTCGGCGAGGCCGGGGTCACCGACCTGTCCCGTTATGGCGGCGGGGACAATCCGATCATCGACATCTTCATCGACGCACCGGGGCAGGGCCTGTGAGCATCTCACTACTGCTGGAGATGGCGGTCTCGGGCGGACCGGACCGCACCGCGGTGGTGTCCGACGACTTGCGCCTGACCACCGAAGAGCTCAGCGCCCTGGCCGACGGCGGCGCCGGCGTCATCGCGGCCTCCGGGGCCTCTCACGTCGCTTACGTCGGCACCGGGGGCGCACTGCTGCCGCTGCTGCTGTTCGCCTCGGCCCGGGCCGCGGTGCCGTTCACCCCGCTGAACTACCGGCTCAGCCAGGACGGCTTGCTTGAGCTGATCGAGCGGCTACCGCAGCCACTGGTGGTCGCCGACGCCGAGTACGCCGACGTCGTCGCCGGGGCGGGCAAGCAGGTGATCTCGTCCGAGGAGTTCCTGGCCGCGGCACGAAGCGCCGAGCCGGCGGCCGAATTCGCCGACCCCGACGCCGTCGCGGTCGTGCTGTTCACCTCGGGCACCACCTCACGTCCCAAAGCCGTCGAACTCACCCACAACAACCTGACCAGCTACATCACCGGGACGGTCGAATTCGCCTCGGCGGCACCCGAAGACGCGGCCCTAATCTGTGTCCCGCCCTACCACATCGCCGGGGTCAGCGCGGCCATGTCCAACCTGTACGCCGGGCGGAAGATGGTCTATCTGCGCCACTTCGACGCCGACAAATGGGTTGAGCTGGTCCGCACCGAAGGCGTCACCTCGGCGACGGTGGTACCGACCATGCTGGACCGCATCGTCACCGCACTGGAAAAGGCCGGCCTCGAGTTGCCGACCCTGCGCAACCTCGCCTACGGCGGCTCCAAAGTTGCGCTGCCGCTGGTCCGCAAGGCCCTGCAACTGCTGCCCGGCGTCGGCTTCGTCAACGCCTACGGATTGACCGAAACCAGTTCCACCATTGCAGTTCTGGGGCCAGACGACCACCGCGAGGCGCTGGCCGCCGAGGATGCTGCCGCCGCCCGCCGACTCGGCTCGGTGGGCCAGGTGGTGCCCGGTATCGAAGTCCAGATCCGCGCCGAGGACGGCACGGTACTGGGCGCCGGAGAGACCGGTGAGCTGTTCGTGCGCGGTGAGCAGGTGTCGGGTCGCTACACCGACATCGGCTCCGTGCTCGACGCCGAAGGCTGGTTTCCCACCAAAGATGTCGCCATGCTCGACGAGGGCGGCTACCTGTTCATCGGCGGACGCTCCGACGACACCATCATCCGCGGCGGCGAGAACATCGCCCCGGCCGAGATCGAGGACGTACTCGTCGAGCATCCCGAAGTTCGCGACGTCGCCGTCGTCGGCCCCGAGGACCCGCAGTGGGGACAGATCATCGTGGCCGTGGTGGTGCCGGCCATGGGCGCCTCCCCCGACCCCGAAGCGCTACGAGATCATGTGCGTCAGCAGCTGCGCGGATCCCGCACCCCCGACCGGGTGGTGTTCCGCGACGAACTGCCCACCAACCCGACCGGCAAGGTTCTGCGCCGCCAACTCGTCGACGAACTCGCACCGATCTCTAAGGAGTCAGCATGATCAAGAACGGCACCCGCCTGCAGAGCCAGGTGTGCGACACCCAGGTCATCGTGGTGCGCAGCGCCGACAGCCTCGACGACCTGCGCGCCGGTGGCGTGGCGATGATCCCGCTCGACCAGGACAAGGACTCGGGCGCCACGATCGACGCCGCGTTCTCCGACGGAAACCTGATGGGCAAGCGCTACGTCGACGACTCTGGCGCCGAGGTGCTCGTCACCAAGGCCGGGGCAGGCACGCTGTCGGTCGGAGCCACCGCACTCAGCCTCAAGGAGGCCAAGCCGCTGCCCGCCAGCGACTAGTTCACGCGTGACGGCTGGTCACTCCCCCGTCCACCACCAGCTGCGTGCCGGTGATGAACGACGCCTTTGCCGACATCAGGAACGCCACGGCCGCGGCGACCTCCTGGGGCTGACCGAGCCGGCCCATCGGCGCGGCTTGCTCGAAGCTCGCGCGGATCTCCTCGACGTCCAACGCAATCTGCAGCATCGGGGTGTGGATGAAGCCCGGGCACACTGCGTTGACGCGAATTCCCAACGGGCCCAACTGAGCAGCCATCGACCGGGTCATACCGAGCAGCCCGGCCTTCGAGGCGCAGTAGGCCGGAATGAACGGGTTGGCCGCCAAGCCCTCGATGCTCGAGATGCCGACCACCGCAGGCGATTCGCCGTCGGCCGCGGCCTTCTCCAGGTACGGCAGCAGCAACTGGGTCAACAGCGCCTGTGCCCGCAGATTCACATCGAGCACCGCGTCCCAGGACTCCTCGGTGTAGGCACCGACCGGTTCGGGGATCACCCGGCCCGCGGCGTGCACCAGACCGTCGATGCCGTCGAGCGCTTGAGCTGCTTCCTCGACGGCGCCTGACAGCGCACCCGTGTCACACACGTCGATCACCGCTGAAGGCATACCCAGAGCGTCGGCCACTTCACGAACCTCGGGAGCCATGTCCCACAACGCAACCCGCCGACCATCTGCGATCAGCGCCTCCGCGCTGGCCCGGCCGATCCCCGAGGCTGCACCTGTCACCACCACACCTGTCATGCCGGACACCGTAGTGGTTCGACGGAGGTTCGGATTCAAGTTTCTTGCCAGGCGGTCCACGCCGCCCCTGAGGAGGCTATCCGAACTGACCGAGCACGCGGCCCCACCGCAGGGCCACCTGTAACTCCGCGGCCCTCAAGTGCACAGGACGGCCCAGGATCTCCTCGCACGTTCGCAACCGGTAAGCCACCGTTCGGTCCGTGACGCAGAGTTCGGCGCAAGCCGCTGCCGCGGTCTGCCCGGTACGCAGGTAACAGTCCAGTGTCTCGCGCAACCGCCGGTTGCGCTCCCCGCCACCGGTGAGCGCACCGAGTTCCCGCTCCACGAAATACCGTGCGCCTGCCTCATCGTTGAGTGCGGCCGCCTCGATCGTGACATCGTCGTAGTGGCAAGCGTTCTCGTCGAGCCGGGACGCAACCGTACAGGCCAGTGCCGCCTGGCGATGGGTGGTGCGGAATCCGTCCGCGCCACTGAGCGGATCTCCGATTCCCATGTGCAGGCCCGGCTCGTCCGACGGCTCGAATCGGTCGGCGGTCAGCCAGGCCCAGGCCACCTCACCGGTAGCCGCCACGACGAACGACCGTACCGCCAGGTCCTGCGCCACCCTGTGCAATACGATCGCTGCGTCCGGCCCCTCGGCAACCAGACCGACATGCCGACCGAGGAGGTCGTAACCGAATTCGGCGGCACCGAAATATGCACCGTCGAGTACGTCACGCACCATCTGTGCCTTACGTTGGGCGGAGCTGCGAAGGAACTGTTCGTGTTCGCGTTCGAAGGCCTCCTCGACGTCGCTCACGACGCTGTCGACATAGGTGAACATGAACCGCGACGCGATGCGCAACACCTCGGCGCGCAGCTTTGAATCTGCGCAGGTGACAGATGCGATCTGCAGGCAACGGTCCAGGCACACCTGATGACCGAGGCGGTACATCGTCAGCAGGTCGGCAAGCGCCAGCCCCGCCCGGGCCGCCGCGCGTGCCTCGTCGAGCGCCTCCGACGGCGTCTCTATCGGTTCGTGCCGGCGATCCCGCAACGCCTGCAGCGATCCCCTGGTGTTGCCGTAGGCGCTGCGCCGCATCGCACGGTCGAGTTGGAGCCGCAGCCGCTCATCGACGAGCGGCAGTTCCTCCACCACGCGCTGCATGATCTCGTCGACGACCTCGTCGAGGACGATTTCAAGTCCGTCGGCGAGATCGTTCAACGAGGCATCGATCTGGCGCACTGCCACGCCATCCATTCGACCACTCCGGTCAGACGAATGCGGCGTTGGGCTCGCGGCCGAGCTCGATGCGGCCTTGCAGTGGCAGCGTCGTGGTCGTGGTCAGCAGGCCGTGCAACGTCGCGGTCTTGAGGTCACGCCAGTACCGCTGCATAGGCTCGGGCTGTGCGATCGCCGAGCCGCCGCTCAGGCCGTACAGCGCGTCCACGGCCTCAAAGCTCAACTGCAGTGCATAGGAACACTGCGTGCGCGCCCGGATGCGCTCCTCGACGGGCATCTCACCTTGCAGGTCTGCCCAGCGATCCACCGCGGCCGCGGCGGTCTTCGTGAGCGCACGGGCCGCATCGATCTTCATGCGCGCCTCCCCTACCCTCGCATGCACATGGGCATCGTCGGCCTGATTGTCGGTCGTGGTGTAGATGACAGGCCTGCCTTCGGCCTTGGCTTTGAACCGGTCCAGTGCCGCCTCGGCCATACCGATGCCGCACGGTGTCACGAACAATGCCAGCGCGGGAACCGACGCACTGCGATACAACGGCTGATCGGCGAGCGGGGACACGTGTTGGCCCGTCAGCACAGCCATCGACGACACCGTGCGATGAGCCGGGACGAACAGGTCACGCGCCTCCGTGCTGACGCTCTGGGTCCCCCGCATGCCCATCGTGTTCCAGTCACTGTTGACCGTCAGTTGCGCCACTGGGATCAAACACAGCACCAGGTCGAGCGGATTGTCCTGCTCGTCCACCACGACGACCCCGTTGACAGCCCAATCAGCGAGTGTCACACCGGAATTGAAGAACCACCGAGCCTGGTCGATCTGCACGCCACCGTCCTTGAACCGGGCCGTGCAGATCTTGGCCTGCGGCACGCTGGCCAGCCGCACATCGGCACCGGCGGCGAACACCTCACGCTGCCCCTCCGGCGGAAAGATTCCGACCTGGAAGGCCGACGAGTTGGAGATCGCGGTCACCCACGCAGTGGCCGGGCAGCCCTTGGCAAGTTCGGCCATCACATCGACGTATTCGGACATGGTCAGTGCGTAGCCGCCGAAGTCGCGTGGTACCGCAAGTCGGAACATTCCGGCCCCGGTGAGGTCGGACATGGTCTCGTCGGGGATGCGACAGCTTGCGTCGACCTCGGCTTGGCGGCCCTGCAGCGTGGGCACCAGGGCGGCAGCGCGGGCAACCAGATCTTCGGTGGTCGGATCGGAAACAGGTGTCGTCATGGACATGGTGAACTCCTCGGTGATCGGATGTAGGGACTCAGACGCGGGGCAGCTGGTAATCGCCGCGGAAGAAGACCAGCGGCACGGATTCGGGTTCGGCATCGAGAGCGATCACCCGGCCGAGAGCGATCACGTGATCGCCTGCGACGATGCGTGATTCCAGCTGGCAGTCAAACCACGCGGCGGCACCCGTGAGCCTGGGCGCGCCGCTGGGTGCCGGTGTCCAGGCGACCCCGGCGAAGCGGTCGGTGTCGCGGGCGGCGAACCGGTGCGACAGCTCAGCCTGCTCGCGACACAGCACGTTGACGCAGAAGTGTCCAGCCCGTGCGATGTGATCCCAGGTGCTGGAGCCGAGTGCGGCGCAGAACGCGATCAACGGAGGGTCGAGCGAGACTGAGGTGAACGAATTGACGGCCATACCAACCGGTTCAGCGTCGCGCAACGTCGTGATCACGGTGACTCCGGTGGCAAAATGGCCGAGCACGTCTCGGTATCGGCGGGTGTCAGACATGTGAATACGGTTGCCCGGAACGCACTGGGAGTGCTTTACGGAAACCGCAATGTTCACTGTAGAATTCTCCGGAAACTGCGCAGACGTGCTCGTAAACGCTGCCTAGCTTCGAGTCCATGACAAGCTCAGATCTCGACGTGATCGTGGCGGGCGCAGGGGTGTCCGGCTTGGTGGCAGCCCGCAGGCTGGTGTCCGGCGGCCTGACCGTGGCGGTGGTGGAAGCACGCCCGCAGGTCGGTGGCCGCACGATGCTGACCGAGGCCCACGGAATCACCATCGACCGGGGCGGTCAATTTTTCGGCACCGGCATGCGGCACTTGGTTGCATTGCTCGAGGAGCTGGAGATCGGAACCAAACCCAATGGCTCCATGCGCAATCCGGACGACCTCGACGTGTGGTACCGCAAGGGGGAACGCCAGACCTATCGCGGCGAGCTGCCCCCGTTGTCGGAATCCGGCGGTGCTGCATTGCTGACCGCGATGGGACAACTGCAGGCCATGTCCGACGGCATATCCCTGGAGAAACCGTGGGACTCACCGGGTGCTGCCCGCCTCGATGCGATGACGCTGGGCGGCTGGCTCGATGCGAATGTCACCGACGAGGAAGCGACGTATGTGTTGACGGCGTTGTTTTCGTTGGCGTGTGTGGCGCCACCGGCTCAGCTGTCGATGCTGTTCGCCCTGTGGTTTCTGGCCGGCGCGGGGGGCATCGAGGGCATGGGCGCCGACGTCGACCTGACCATCGTCGGCGGTGCCGGTTCAGTGGCTCAGCGGCTGGCCACCGACCTGGGTGATCGCGTCCGGTGCGACTGGCCGCTGCGGGTCGTCGACCGGACCGACGACGGGGTGTCGGTGACGGGGCCCGGCGGCGAGGTGCTGACGGCACGTCGCCTCATCATCGCGATGAGCCCGGCCGACGCCCGACATATCGAGTTTGGTCCCCATCTACCCACCGCACGCCAAGCGCTGCAGACCAGTTGGCAGCAGCACGCGATCCTGAAATTTCACGTGTTCTACCACACACCGTTCTGGCGCGCCGTTGGACTGAGCGGCGCGGCTCTTTCGGATCTGCCTGGTGCACCAATCGTTTTCGACGACTCACCCGAGGACGATTCCGTGGGAATTCTGCTCGGTTTCTTGGCAATCCACAGTCCCCGGCTCTTCGGCGGCAATGAACCGGAGCTCCTCGACGACCCAGAACGCCTGCGCGACGAGATCGTCGGGGCACTCACCGAGTATTTCGGCGCCGCGGCCGCCGAGCCCACCACGGTGCTCATCCACAACTGGGCGCTCGAACCGCACATCTCCGGTGTTCTCGGCGCCACCCCACCTGGTCTGCTGACGGCTTTCGGGGAGGCGCTACGCAGCCCCGTCGGGCCCATCCACTGGGCCGGAACGGAAACCGCGTTGCGGTGGAGCGGCTGGATCTCGGGTGCGGTGGAGGCCGGCGAACGTGCCGCGCGCGAAGTGGCGGACGCGCTGCAGCCTGCCTAACCGATGAGATCAGCCAGGGCCTGCGCCGTCTGCAGGTCCTCGTACGCCGCCGAATACCGTTGTGCCAGTGCCAGCGCGATGTCCGGGCGCTGCCACAGCTCCCCCGCGCTGGCAGTGGCCAGCCAGGTCATCAGGCCATGGGCGACCGAAGCCCGGTAACGCAGCCAGATCTCGTCGGGCGACGGCATCTCGTCAGCGGGCAGCCCCAGTTCGTCGCGGTACTCCTCGAGCAACTCACGCTCGGCCACCCGGCGGTCCTCGGTGGTCAGCGCGCCCTGCAGGAAGTAGCCGAGATCCAGTGAGAAGTTGCCTCGGCGGGCCACCTGCCAATCGAGGAATCCGACATCGCCGCCGGGCACCACATAGGTGTTCCCGATGTGCGGGTCCCCGTGTAGCAGAGTCTGGGACGTGCCCGGCAAGGTCAGGGTGCGGATGAAGGGCTTCCAAATCCCTTCCACCAGTTGATCGATGGTCAGCGCATGCACTGACTCCGGTGCGTCGTCGCCCAACCGCTCGAGTGCGGCGGGCAGGGGCGCCCACTGCATTCCATCCCACGGCACGAACGGCTCCAGCCACTCCAGGCCAGGACGATGCACGCGCTCGCCCCAGAACGCGCCGTGCAACCGGGCCAGGCCACGCACCCCGCGCGCGGCCTGCTCCACCGTGAGCGGACGGGTGGCGTCTCGCGGATCGGCAGCTCGGGCCGTGAGGTCCTCCATGACCAACACGAAGTCTTCGTCACCCTCGTCGACGGGCGCGGCATACACCGTCGGATGTTCCAGCGGCAGGTCAACTTTCGCGCTGAACAGCCTGGGCTCATGCAACAAGCCGCTGGTGTACTTGATCATCTCCTTGTGGCCAGGGTCGACGGCCTTGGCGAAGACCGTGGCAGGCCCTGATCCCGAGGAGTACGTGACCGACAGGCGCGCCCGACGATTGGTGCCGTCGTCGCGCATGTCGATGGTCACGCCGTCCACCACCGCCTCCGGGTATTGATCGGCCAGCGCCGCCGTCATCCATTCGGGCGTGATCTCGGCCCAGTCCTTCGGGACGGTGAGCGCAGCGGTCACCGGAACACCGCCGGCATCGAATCCCAGCCGCGGACAGTCGACGTCGGCGACAGCACCGCGTTGTCGAGATCGACATCCCACTCCGGGAAACGCTTGAGCATTTCCTCCAGGGCGATCCGGCCCTCCAGCCGCGCGAGCGCCGAGCCCAGGCAGTAGTGGGTGCCGACACTGAATGCCAGATGCTGACGCTGCTCACGGTGGATGTCGAAAACCTCACCGTCGGGCGGGAATTGGCGGCTGTCCCGAACGGCCGCGCCGATCAGCATCATCATGATGCTGCCCTCGGGAACCGTCTGGCCGTAGAACTCGATGTCACGGGTGACATACCGGGCCACGTGTGGGGCCGGAGGCTCGAACCGCAGCAGCTCTTCGATGGCCTGTGGGATGAGTGCCGGGTTCTCGGCCAGCTGACGCCGCTGGTCCGGATGCTCTGCGAGCACCTTTGCCGCCCAGCCGATCAGCCGGGTCGTGGTCTCGTTACCCGCGCCCGCGACCACATTGATGTAGATCAGCAGCTCTTCGCGGGTGAGTTTGCGGGTGACCCCGTGCTCGTCGGTGAACTCGACGTTGAGCAGGTCGGTCATGATGTCGTCGGACGGATTGTCCTTGCGCCAGTCGATATAGGTCTCGAAGATCGAACCGTCCACCAGACCCTGCTCGGCGGCCTTCATCGGCTTGCCGGCTTCGGTACGCAACTGATCGTTTCCGTGGTCGCGGATCATCTCCTGGTCGTCCTCGGGGATGCCCAACAGCGCACTGATCACCCGCATCGGCATGATCGCGCCGAAGTCCTTGATGAAGTCGATCTGTCCGGTGCCCACCATCGGGTCCAGGGACTGCGCGCAGAACTCGCGGATCTTGGGTTCCAGCGCATTGATCTTGCGTGGGGTGAACATCCGTGACAACAGCTTGCGATGCACGGTGTGGATCGGCGGATCCTCGAAGATCAGGGCGCCGGAGGGGATGTCGATGTTGGCCTTGATCAGTTCGATGATCGCGCCGCGGGCCGAACTGAACGTCTCGTGATCGACGAGGCCCTTGTTGACGTCGGCGAAGCGGCTCAACGCGTAGAAATCGTGCTGCTCGTTGTAGTAGAGCGGCGACTCCTCGCGGAGCCGGGCGAACGTCGGATAGGGGTTGGCGTTGATCTCGACGTCATAGGGGTCGAAGTAGACGTCACTGGTGGTGCTCACACTCACGGCGGTCCGCCTCTCTGAGGGCTGCGGAGAGCTACTTACACGCGTAAGTTACACGCCGGGCGGGTCACCGGACAAGGCCACCACGGGTTACGGTTTGCCGGTCACTTGTAATCTCAGGTGCTGTAGCGCACGATCAGCCGGGCAGGGTCGCTGCCGTCGACGTCAGCGTCCGTGGGATACCCCAGTTCGGCCATCATGGCCGGGACCGCGGCGTCGACAATCGTCTTGGCATCGAACATGACTGACGTCAGCGGTGGGGAACTCACCGGGCCCAGTGGGATTGCGTCGACTCCCATGACCGCGAGATCGTCGGGACAGCGCAACCCGGCCTCCCGGATCCCGTGCAGCACCACGAACGCCGTCTCATCGCTTTGCGCACATACGGCTGTCACGCCGGCCGACACCCATTCCGAGACGACCTCGGCCGCGTCGGACCCGTCGGCGGCCACGCTGTCGACCTCGATCTCGGGCAGGCCGTGTTCACCGGCGGCCACCCGCAGACCCGACAACCAATAGTCACCGAGCGGCCGCAACACCTCAGTGCCGGAATAGGCGAAGGCCAGGCGGGTATGCCCGCGCGACATCAGATGCTCCACCCGCATCGCACCGACGGTCAGGTGCAACGAGCCGAGCGCGCGCAACTTCTCGCTGCCCAGGTAGATCTGCGGGATCTTGGCCGCCTCGACCGCCGCGGCGGCGGCGCCCGTGAGGGGGAACACGCCGGCGACCGCGACCGGGTTGAGGTTCGCCACCGCGTCGACGATGTTCTGGCCGTCGTCGGTCTCCAGCTGCATCGACAGCACAATGCCGTGCCGGCCGAGCGCCGTGGTCAGCCGACTGCCCACCTCCAGAGGCAGTTCGCCGAGATCGGTGCGCGGCACGATGTAGAGCACCACACCGCTGCCACCGACCGCGAGGTTGCGGGCCGCGAGGTTGGGGCGGTACCCGAGTTCGGCTGCGGCCTTACGCACCGCGGCCTGAGTCTGCTCCGAGATACGTTGCCCTTGAACGTTGTTGAGCACATAGCTGACCGTCGCCGTGGAGACGTTGGCGAGCCTGGCAACATCGGCTTTCGTTGGACGGGCCGTCGGCTTGGTCGTGCTCACTGTGTCATCGTGGCACGTTGCTGATCGGTTGGGTTGTCCACGCCACGCATTGGTTGCCCCGCACTTTCGCGCACGGTCAGAACGGTGAGGAACGAGACGATGCCCGCACCAGCGAGATACAACGCCGGGGCCAGGTTGTTGCCGGTGGTCGCGGTGAGCCAGGTGACCACATACGGGGTGGTACCGCCGAACAATGCCACCGCGATGTTGTAACCGATCGAGAATCCGCTGTAGCGCACCCGGGTGGCGAACAGTTCGACGCCGGCCGTCACCGCGGTCGCCACATACACCGATTCGATGGCGGCCAACACACAGTGCCCCGCGATCGCCGCCACCGCCGAGCCCGAATTCATCAGCAGGAACAGTGGATACGCCAGTACGACGAATCCCAGCGAACCGGCCAGCAGCAAGGGCTTGCGCCCGATCCGGTCCGACAGGGCGGCCAGCGGCAGGATCAGGATCAGGGCCACCAGGCTGGCCAGTGTGATCGATACGAACGCCTGGGTCTTGCTGAAGTTCAGCGCCTTGATGAAGTACGTCGGCAGGAAGGTGAAGACGACGTAGTAGCCGACGTTGAAGACGATGAACAGGCCGATGACTTGCAGGACCGCCCGACGGGCCGTGCCGACGGCTTCGCGCAAGGGTGAGGCCGCCACCCGGTCGGCCTCGTCGAGTTTGGTGAATTCTGGCGTGTCGTCGAGGCGCAGCCTGATGTAGAGACCGACCAGGCCAAGCGGTGCGGCCACGAGGAACGGGATACGCCAGCCGAAGCTCTCCATCGACTCAGGTGGCAGGTATGCCTGCAACACCGTGACGGTGATCGAGCCCAACAGGAAGCCCAGCACCCCCGACCACGCGATGAAGGTGACCGTGAAACCCCGCCACCGCATACTGGCGTACTCCGCGAGATACACCGCGCCGCCGCCGTATTCACCACCGGCGGAGAATCCTTGCAGGCACCGCAGCAGTAGGAGTAGCAACGGCGCGGCCACGCCGATGGTGGCGTAGGTGGGCAACAGGCCGATACCAAGAGTGGCTGCGGACATCAGCAGGATGACCACTGCGAGTACGCGTTGGCGGCCCAGCCGGTCACCCAGCGGACCGAAGACGAAACCGCCGAGCGGACGCATGAAGAACGCGGCCGCGAAGATGGCGAAAGTGTTGAGCAGTGCCGCGGTGTCGTTGCCGGACGGGAAGAAGTTGGCCGCGATGTAGGTCGCCAGGAATCCGTAGATGGCGAAGTCGAACCATTCCACCGCGTTGCCGATGGATGCGCCGGTGATCGCCTTGCGCACCGTGGCGTCACCAGCGGAGCTGCGGGTAGTTCTTGATCGTTCCGTCAACAGAAAACTCGCCTCTCAGATTGCGAGAGGCGAGTTTATCTGTTGGGTTATGCGCATAAGCCTCTTTCTCGAGGCTTTTGCGTCAGACCGCGGCGAGTGCGTCCGCGGTCAGCAGCGCCTGGGCCACACCGGAGACGATCGATGCCAGTCGAATGGCCTCGAAGATCGCCGTGCGGGACACCTCGGCGTCACGCAGCACGGTCTCGTGCGCCGACAGGCAGTGCGAGCAACCGTTGATGGCCGATACGGCCAGCGACCACAGCTCGAAATCAGCCTTGGGCACACCGGGGTTGGCGATGATGTTCATCCGCAGGCCCGCGCGCAGATCGTCGTAGCGACCGTCGAGCTGCCCCTTGGTGCGGTAGAAGACGTTGTTCATCCCCATGATCGAGGCAGCGCCGAGGGCGGCGTGGTACGCCTCCTCGCTCAGCACGTCGAGCGCGTCCTCGGAGATCTCCTTGAGCAGCCGCTCCGACTTGGTCGCCGCGGCGGTGGCCACCAACGCACCCCACAGCTGCTGCTCGTTGAGCTCCGTGGACTTCACGATGCTGCCGAAGTTGAGCTTGAGATCCTTCGCGTACTCCGGAAGGGCTTCCTTGATGTTGTCGACGCTCATGGTCAGACCGCCTCGGACAAGAGCTCACCGGCGTTGATGGTCGGGTCGCCCTTCTTCCAGTTGCAGGCGCACAGCTCATCGGACTGCAGGGCGTCGAGCACGCGCAGCACCTCGTCGACGTTGCGCCCCACCGAGCCCGCGGTCACCGACACGAACTGGATCTCGTTGTTGGGATCGACAATGAAGGTGGCGCGGTCGGCCACACCGTCGGCGTTCAGGACGCCGGTGGCCGTGGCGAGCTCGCGCTTGAGGTCCGAGATCATCGGGAACGGCAGCTTCTTGAGGTCCTCGTGCTGCGCGCGCCACTGGAAGTGCACGAACTCGTTGTCCACCGACACACCGAGCACCTGGGCGTCGCGATCCTCGAAGTCCTCATTGAGCTTGCCGAATGCGGCGATCTCGGTCGGGCACACGAAGGTGAAGTCCTTGGGCCAGAAGAAGATGATCCGCCACTTGCCCTCGTGGTCCTTGTTGGTGACCCGGGTGAAATAGTCATCGGGCTGCTTGGCGTCGACCTTGGACAGATCTCCGCCAATGACGGCCGTCAGGTCGTATTCCGGGAACTGGGAACCAATCGTCAAAAGTGCCATCGCAACCTATCCAATCTCGCATGTTCTTTCTGGAATGATTCCAGATTTACATGTCGATTCTGGCTGTCCGCCGATGGTTATAGCAACTCGGTCAGGCGTGATTATCCACACAGACGACATCAGTGTGAGTTGGGCATCACGGCGGTTGCCGCCGAGACAACCAGATCTGCTCGCACCGCGGTGCCGGCCACCAACCGCGCGTTGGGTTCGTCAACCTCGGCGACCCAGCGCCGCGCCGCGTCCGCCGACTTGCCGAACGCCATGTGCCGGGCCACCAGACGCGCCACGCGCACATCGTCTTGTATTGCGCAGTACCAGATTTCGTCGATCTCCGCTGCCGCCGCCAACCACCCGAGCTCCTCGAGCAACAGATAGTTGCCCTCGGTGAGCACCACGGCTGCCTCCGGGAACACCGGAATCGCGCCGGCGACCGGCTGCTCGGTATCGCGTTCGAAACCCGGGGCGTACACCACCTCGTCGCGGGCCCGGACGCGGCGCAACAGCGCGGCGAATCCGGCAACGTCGAAGGTGTCCGGCGCACCCTTGCGGTGCAGCCGGCCCAGCCTGCGCAGTTCGACGTCGGCAAGGTGGAAACCATCCATCGGCACGTGGGCCACCGCGCCGGCGCCGAGCCGATCCCGCGCCGCTGCCACCAGCGCCTCGGTCAGCGTGGATTTCCCCGCCCCCGGCGGTCCGGTGATCCCGATGACGGACGTTCCCGGATCTGCGGCGCGGGCCAGCACCCGGGCCAGCAGATCATCGAAAATGCACATAGCGCGGTCATTGTCGCCCAGGTGATCGGCCGCCGGTCCCGAACGTCGGCGCGAGCAGGTAGAACTGGCTGGGGTGAATCGCACGGAAGGCGGCTCAAAGTGGCGAGGCTTCGCTGGTGGCTCGGTCTGGCCTGTTGCGCAGTACTGCTCGCCGGCTGCGGCGACGCCACGGTGATCGCCGGCCGGGCCACCTCGATGTTGTTTCTGCCCGACCGGGTCGGTGGCCTGCCGGTGACCGACGGCCACAGCGGCATCCGGCCCGGAGCGCCCGGGCCCACCCGTAAGGCCGAGAACACCGACGGCGGCCAAATCGACGACCTGGCGCTGCTCGCGGTCGACGACATCGAGGATTTCTGGTCGCAGAACTACAGCGGCGGCTCACTGCCGGGAACCTTCACACCCGTCTCCCGCCTGGTGTCCTACAACTCCGACGCCTCCCCCGGCCTCGATATCTGCGGGGAGAACACCGTCGGCCTGACCAACGCCTTCTACTGCCTCAAGAGCGACGTGATGGCCTGGGACCGCGGCGTGGCGATTCCCGTTGCGGCCCAGTATTTCGGGCAGATGGGTGTGGTCGGGGTGATGGCCCACGAATATGGCCATGCCGTTCAGCAACAGGCCCGGCTGATCAACGAGAGCACGCCCGTACTCGTGGCAGAACAGCAAGCCGACTGCCTCGCCGGGGTTTACCTGCGCTGGGTGGCCGCGGGCAATTCACCGCGCTTCGAGTTGAGCACCGGCGACGGTCTCAACCACGTACTGGGCGGACTGATCTATATCCGTGATCCCCTGATGACGCGAGTCGACGCCGTGCTCACCGGCAACGAACACGGGTCCGCGCTGGACCGGGTCAGCGCATTCCAGATCGGCTTCAGCGGCAACGTCGACCAGTGCGCGGCCATGGACTCCGACGAGATCAAGAAGCGCCGCGGTGACCTGCCCACATTCCTCGACTTCTTCAGCGGGGCACAGAACGGCAACAGCACGATCACCGCCGATCTGCTGGACAACACCATGCAGTCGCTGCGACGCGTCTACGCACCCGCCAACCCGCCGACGTTGAGCACCGAGCCCAGGGCGTGCCCTGACGCCGGGCCGTCACCGCCGGCGTCCTACTGCCCGGCGACCAACACCATCGTGGTGGACCTCGGCGGGCTGAAAGCGTTGGGGGAAGCCAGGAACGAAAACGACGAACAGGAACTCCTGCAGGGCGACAACTCGGCGATCTCCGTGCTGACATCGCGGTACGCGCTGGCCGTGCAGCACGAGAAGGGCCTGGTGCTCGACACTCCGGTGGCTGCCATGCGCACCGGCTGCCTGACCGGAGTCGGGCAGGCGAGGATGACCGAGCCGGGTTTGCCCATCACGCTGTCAGCCGGTGACACCGACGAGGCGATCAGCAGCCTGCTGACCAACGGACTGGCCGCCAGCGACGTCAACGGCCGGGTGCTGCCCGCTGGGTTCACCCGAATCCTGGCCTACCGATCCGGGCTGCAAGGCGATGACGCACAGTGCTACCACCGGTTCGCGTGATCCGATGAGTCGAGTCGAGGAGAGCCGATGAGCGGTCCCGAGCAACCGTGGTGGGCACGCCCGGGTGGTGCCCCCCTACCGGGCCGCACCCCGCCACCCGGGCCTCGCCCCGACCGGCCGTCGTGGACACCTCCCCCGCGACAGCCGTCACCGTCTTACCCGCCACAGCACCAACAGCCTCGACAGCATGCCCGGCCCGCGCCACCACCGTCGCGCGCACCGCAACGGCGGTCGCACCCCAAGCCCAATTCCAAGCTCTCTGACCGAGGCCGTTATATCGGCGCAGCCGCCGTCGTGGCAGTCGCGGTGATCGGTGTCGGACTGTGGGCATGGAGCCGCTCGGATGCCACCGGCACCCGACTCGACGTCCGACAGGCCGAGGCGGGCGTGGCACAGATCCTGTCCGATCCCATCAACGGCTACGGCGCCAACCGCGTCGTCGCGGTCGCATGCAACGACGGCAAGAACCCGGTGGTGCGGACCGGCGCGACGTTCACCTGCGCGGTTGAGATCAACGACACACTGCGCCGGGTGATCGTGGAATTCACGGATAATAACGGGACTTACGCCGTAGACGGACCCCGATAAGGAGACGCAAGTCACATTCTCCACAGTGGGTGACAACCCACACCGGACCACGGCACCAAGCATTATTAGAGGCGCTATTAGTCTTACCTGTTATGGGTCGGGATCCCTTCGCAACCAGTGCTGTTGATTCGTCGACGTCCAACATCGAGAACTATGTTCGCGAGGACGGCACGATCGTCGTACCCGACGGCGTCACCCTCACGTCGTTCCTGGATCGCAACCGGTTCACGTTTGGCGACGAGCCGTCATACCGGTTCCTCGACTACTCGACCGACCCGGACGGCCGCGCCGTCGAGCTCAGCTGGAACGCCCTGTGGTCACAGGTGAGCGCTGTCGGCGCCCGACTGCAGCAGGTCACCCAGCCCCGCGACCGGGTGGCGATCCTGGCACCGCAGGGCGTCGAATATGTGGCCGCCTTCTTCGCCGCCATTCACGCCGGCAACATCGCCGTGCCGCTGTTCGCGCCCAGCCTGGCCGGTCACGCCGAGCGACTCGCCGCTGTCCTGGCCGACGCCAAACCCACCGTGGTCCTCACCACGAGCGCAGCTTCGGAGTCGGTGCGAAACTTCCTGCGCACGCTGCCCGCCGCCGAACGCCCCCGCCTGATCGCGGTGGATGCTGTCCCGGACTCGCTGGCATCGATGTTCCAGGCGCCCACCGTCGGAACCGATGACATCGCCTATCTGCAGTACACCTCGGGATCCACCCGGACCCCGGCTGGTGTGGAGATCTCCCACCGCAACGTGTGCACCAACGTCTTGCAGATGATCCTGGCCGGTGACCTGAGCATGGGTATCCGCAGCGTCAGCTGGCTACCGCTGTACCACGACATGGGCCTGATCATGATCATGTTCCCGGCGTTGTGCGGCAGCCACATCACGCTGATGGATCCGATGGCTTTCGTCCGGCGGCCCTACCGCTGGATCAAGCAGCTCGGTATCGAGGCAGCCCACGGCCGCACCCTGGCCGCCGCACCCAACTTCGCGTTCGAACTGGCCGCCGACCGTGGCCTGCCCCCGGCCGGCGAAGCCCTGGACCTGACCAACGTGGTGACCCTGCTCAACGGGTCCGAACCGGTGACCATGGCCGCCGTCGAGAAGTTCACCTCGGCATTCGCCCCGTACGGGCTGCCCGCGACCGCGGTCAAACCGTCCTACGGCATGGCCGAGGCGACGTTGTCGGTGGCCAGCATCGCCCCGAGCGCTGCAGCCGGCGCGGTCTACCTCGACCGCGAACAACTCAGCGCCGGCCGGGCAGTGATCGTCGACCCGACCGACGAAGGCGCAGTGGCCCATGTGTCCTGCGGCCAGCCGATCCCGAACCAGTGGGCGGTGATCGCCGACGGTGACGGCGGCGAGGCCCCCGACGGCGTCGTCGGCGAAATCTGGTTGCACGGCAACAACGTCGGCCAGGGCTACTTCGGCCGCCCCGACGAGAGCGAGCGGGTGTTCGGCAACAAGCTGCAGACCCGCCTGGCGACCGGCAGCCACGCCGAAGAGGTGCCCGACAACAGCCACTGGCTGGCCACCGGTGATCTCGGTGTCTACCTCAACGGCGAGCTGTACCTCACCGGCCGGATCAAAGACATGATCCTGATCGACGGACGCAACCACTACCCGACCGATATCGAGACCACGGTCAGCGCAGCCTCACCCGCCGTGCGCTCGGGCTACGTGGCGGCATTCTCGGTGGTCGGCAACCGCGGCGAGGAACTGGTGATCGTCGCCGAGCGGGCCGCCGGCGCCGGCCGCGCCGAGCCCGGTCCGATCGTCGACGCCATCCGCGCTGCCGTGTCCCGCCACCACCAGATCCGGGTGGCCGACGTGCGGATGGTCGCCGCCGGCGTGATCCCCCGGACGACGAGTGGAAAGCTCGCCCGAAGCGCTTGCCGCGCTGAGTATTTGAGCGGGAAGTTCAACAAGTAGGGGTTGACTCTCGGGCTTTCCCCGAGTGCGACGCTACGGTCGTTCCGCGTTGCGTTGGGCCGCCACAGCGTTGATCTCAGCGAGGCGGCTCCTCGATGACCACCTGGCGGCTAGTCGAGCGATTCCCAGAATCGCGACAGGGCCGCAGCACCGAGCGCCGGATCCTGCACCATCCACCAATGGTCCAACCCGTCGAGTACCGCGGTCGACGCACCCGCTCTGCCGGCGGCGCGGCGCCGGATCTCCTCGGACCCGACGTAGGGATCCGCAGTGGCCAGCAGTGAAAGACCCGGACGGGCGCTCGCCCGCTCCAACCCGCCGCCCACCTCGGCCATGTCACCGGGCTCCCCGGCCGAGCGGTACAGCCGCAGGGTCGCCTGCCCCATCTCCGGGCCCTGGGCTTGTGCCATCGACGCTGCGATGCCCTCCGGCAGCAGCGAGGACCATACGGCGGTGCGGTCCTCGACGGTGCCACCCATCATGTTCTCGACGAGGCGCTCCCCTTTTCCGGGCGTGCGCCATGCCTGGGCCATCTCAGGCCAGACGTAATCGGGATCGAATACTCCGACGATGTCGCTGGCCCAGCTACGCACCAGCTCGGGTCGATGCATCATCGCGTTCACCACATGGACCCCGCCCCAGTCGTGTCCGACAAGATCGACCGGCGCGCCGATGGCTTCGAGCTCACGTTCAAGCCAGTCCCGGTAGGCCACATACGTTGCGGAGAATCCGTCGGGCACCGGCGCCCCGAACCCTGGCGGTGACAGCCGCACGACATCCCGGCGTCCGAGCGCCTCGACCAGTGGATCCCAGATCGCGTCGGACTCCGGATTGCCATGCACCAGAACGACTGTCATGTCCGACATGGTGACACGGCGGTTACCGATCTCAGGCGGCGGCCCAGTCCTTCGCCGCGTCGAGTTCACCCAGCCCAAACACCTTGAGATCCCCCGGGATCATCCAGGCGAACGCATGCATGGCGTGGGCTACCCACTCCAGGTCGGAAACCACAGCGATCCGTTTGAACGCAGAGTGATGGCGCAGCAGGGCGCCGAGGCCGAGCCTCAGATCCTCCACGAGCCCGCCGCTGCCGAATCCCTCGTAGTCCGGCGAGATGACCTCGACGATCCGGATCTCACCGGTTTCCAGCAATTCGTCCATCGTCGGCCGGAATTCGCGCAGATCGTCACCGCGCACTCGGCCCGACACCCGGATCCCGAACACGCCCTCGGGCATGTCGGGGAGGGCATCGATCATTGGGCTCCTCCCGTCTCACACTCGAGTCTGCACCCGGTGGGTTGATTCAGGAATGGGAAGAGTCCCAGAGGCTCGATATTTCCGACGGTACGTTGTCGCGGTTCACCACGCTCCGGGTCCACCCACCGTGGCTGCCGGGAGCGATCCGGTAGATGCCGGTATCACCCGAATACACCCAGAGCTGTTCAGGTTCCGTCGGCAACCAGGTGATCAGCACGCCTTTGTCGTACGAGGCGTGGTCATGGAACACCACTTTGCCGGCCTTGTCCCGAACCACGACGACCCAAGACTTCTCGCCCGTCTCCTCGGGTCCCTCCTCGGCGAAGGCGGTGTAATTGCCCGACGGAGCTGTCTGGGAATGGTCAGGTGTGACGGTCTGCGCGGCCCCGTCACCGCCTTTACCGCAACCGGCGACGATCACCATCGCTGCCAAAACCAACGCGATCAACCGCTTACCCATGTATCGATCCCTTCTGCGCAGGCCGGCGCCCCGCACGCCTTGGCGAGATGGAACGATACGGTCTCCTCGCCAAGCCCGGTCGGCCAGTCGCGCTGCCTACCGGAAAGCTCGATTGCCGTAGCGGTCGAGAGAGATGAATTCTCCGACCGGTCGACGAGTCGTGGGACCGTACTTGCCGATCGGCCAGCCAAGTGGGATGACCGCACACGGAGTGACGTTCCACGGCAAGCCCAGCGCACGCCGCGCCAAGAACTTGCTCCACAACGGCAAAGTGATCAGGGCGGCGCCCAATCCAGCTGCACGCGCCGCGAGCAAGAGGTTCTGAACCGCGGGAAAAATCGAACCGTAGGAACTGCTCACCGCCATCGACGGCCAGAGCGGAATCACACCTTTGAGGCAGGCCACGACTACGACGGGGATTTCGTCGAAATGATCGGCCTGAAATTGCACCGCCTTCTCGATCCGCAGCATCTGATCAGTCATGTTGCGCACGACGACGCGCTTGTAGATCGGCCCGCCGAACTTCAGGGCTCGGCGATTCAACCCGCCGAGTTTCGCAACGACTTCGCGGTCCTTGACGACAACGAACTCCCAGTTCTGCGCATTTGAACCCGTCGGCGCCTTCATCGCGAGTTCCAGAAGATGCAGCACAAGTGCGTCATCAACCGGATCGCTCTTGAGCCGACGGATCGCCCGTTGAGTACGCATGGCCTCTTCGATTGGCGTACCCAGCGTTTCCTGCTGTGTCATGGCCACAATTTCAACACGGCCAGTTGCGCCAGGGAGCCTTCTCGATGGACACTCGGCCCGCCGTTGGAGCCGCATGGTCGGTCCCGCCTGGTGGATCTGGCGATCGTGATTCTGCCGCTGTTGCGTCCGCTGCGATTGTTACGGCTCATCATCGTGCTGATCGGGGTGATCCAGAAAGCCGTCGGCCACGCGATCCGCGGCAAGGTCATCCTCTACACCATCTCGGGCGCCGTCCTGCTGGTGTACGTCGCATCACTGGCCGTGCTCCAAGCCGAGCGCGGCCAACCCGACGCCCACATCACCGATTCCGGCGATGCTGTCTGGTGGGCGATCACCACCATCACGACTGTCGGTTACGGCGACATGTACCCGGTAACCACGACCGGACGAGTCATCGCCGCGCTGTTGATGATTGGCGGGATCAGCCTGGTCGGTTCGATCACCGCGACGATCGCGTCGTGGATCGTGCAGACCGTGCCGGCCGGCGACCCTGAAACAGGCGAGTTGAGTGCGGGCGGTGGGACTCGAACCCACACGTTCTTTCGAACACGGGCACCTAAAGCCCGCGCGTATGCCCAATTTCGCCACGCCCGCAGAGCACCGATCGTACAGCTCCCACCTCGACGAAATCTGTCGGAGGTCGGTCATATGTTGGTGGCATCGGCGGTCAAGAGAGGCGATGTGCGGTCGGCGGATGAGTTCAACAGGGTCCAAGCCTTGATTGCGTCGGGGACGAACGACTGCGCAATTGCACGGGAAACCGCCGTTCCACGTCCGACAGTGCGTGATTGGCGAACCCGGTCACCCAATCGGCTCCGGCTACCCGGCGCATCCTCGCCATGCGGCATTGATCACGAGTTTTCGGTGCTGCCTCCGCGTGAATATGCGTACCTGCTCGGCCTGTACCTCGGAGGACATCCTCGGCCTTCTCACCGCCGCACTGGACCACCTCGGCATCCCGTGGACACGTTCCACCCAGTACATCGTGTCGATCTATCGCAATGCCGCCACGGCTCGCCTCGACGAATTCATCGGCCCCAAGGTTTAGTCGGACGGAAGCGCCTGACCCGACATGTCGATCAGCCGGTCCTGTTCGTCGAAACGGAACTCGGCATGTCCGTCGGGCAGCGCGATCCGCAGACCCTCCGGCATCTCGTCCACCTGGACCCCGCGCACATCACCCCACGCCCACACGCTGCGGGGCGCGACCGGTATCGCATGCAACGCCTCGCCCACGCTGCGCATGAGTCTGGGCACGGTCGGCTCGGGCAACCGCAGCCGGTCGTCCGCCAGCACTATTGCGCCGATCGTCGAGGCGTCGGCCTCAAAGGTGTAGGTGGGCAGTTGTCCGAGAAGGAGCGCCGCGACCCCGCCCATCCACCACGCGAACTCACGCGGCTCGGCCTCTCCGAGTGACACTTCTGCGTCACGCAACTCGGCGACGTCGTACTGCTCTCCGAAGTTCCGGATCAGTGCGCTGCTCTCGGTGATCGAGGGCGGGTAGGCGGAGTTCGCCCATGCCCATAGCCAGGTGCCAGGCCCCGGCGCGGCGGAACCGAGCAATTCAGCCCGCGCAACAAACGGGTCGGCACCGCTCGTCGAGGCCTTCGAGAACATGCCGGCGCCGAGATCGAGGCTCCAGTCTCCGTCGTACGGTGAATTTTCGCCGATGAGGTCGGAGAGGTGGGCTTGCGTCTCGGCTTGGACGATCGCGGCGTCGAGGAGCAGGTCGTATAGCAGCACGCGAAAAGCCTAAGCGGCATCCACTGCCCATCCTGGCACGTATTTTCGACGCCCGAGACCCGCGCCGTACCATGGACGAATGTCCACTACACGGCGTAGGAGACCGGCGCTCATCGCGCTGGTCTGTCTTGGCGCCGCCGGCTGCCTGGCATTGGCCTGGTGGCAGTGGACCCGCTACGAATCGGCCTCGGGCACCTTCCAGAATCTGGGCTACGCGCTGCAATGGCCGATGTTCGCCGGGTTCTGTTTCTACGCCTACTACAAGTTCGTCCGCTACGAAGAAACACCACCGTCGCCCCGGCCTCATGACGACGTCACCGAGATCCCCGCGGGCCTGCTGCCAGAACGTCCCAAGGCCGCGGCGACGGACGCCGGCGACCGAGAACTCTCCGAGTACAACGCCTACCTCGCCGAGCTGGCCAAGTCCGACCAGTCCGAGACGAAAGACAGGACCGACAGATGACCGAACCCCAGGCCGAGGTCAGCACGCCCAAGGAGACCATCCGCAAAGCCCTGCTGGGCTACCGCGTGCTGGCGTGGACGACCGGTATCTGGCTCATCGCGCTGTGCTACGAAATGGTGCTCAAGTACATCGTGCAGGTGGACAATCCGCCGAGCTGGATCGGCATCGTGCACGGCTGGGTGTATTTCATCTACCTGATGTTCACGGCCAACCTCGCGGTCAAGGTCCGCTGGCCCATCGGCAAGACCATCGGTGTGCTGCTCGCGGGCACGATCCCGCTACTCGGCATCATCGTCGAACACTTCAACACGCTCGACCTCAAGAAGCGCTTCGAGCTCTGACGGTTCGTTCCCACCGTCACTCTGGAGTGGCTCGGGCAGTCGACCGCCCCGCTGGCGTGACAACCCGGAATCCATTCCACGCGGCCGGCTCCCCAGCGTCACGCCAGCGTGACGCTCGGTGGCCGGAGCCACTCGGGCGTGACAAACGGGGCTGACTACGCCCTGGCCAGCTCCCGCAGCGCGGGCACCAACAGCGCCAACGCCCGGCCGCGGTGCGATGCCGCGTCTTTCTCTGCCGGAGTCAGCTCGGCTGCGGTCCGGTCGGACCCCTCAGGCAGGAACACCGGGTCGTAGCCGAACCCGCCGTCACCGCGGGGCTCGCGGGTCACCGCGCCCGGCCACTGGCCGCGCACCACCGTCGAACCCGACGCAGACACCAAAGCACAGGCGGACACGAACGCCGCCCCGCGCCGTTCGTCGGGCACGTCGGCCAGCTGCCCCAGCAGCAACGCAGTGTTGGCCGCGTCGTTGCCGTGAGAACCGGACCATCGCGCGGACAACACCCCCGGCATGCCGTTCAGGGCGTCCACGGAGATCCCGGAATCATCTGCCACGCAAGCCAATCCGGTGGCACGGAAACCGTCCGCAGCCTTGGCCAGCGCGTTGTCCTCGAACGTCGCACCGGTCTCGGGCGCCTCGTCATACGCCGCAACATCGGCCAGCGACAACAACTCCAGACCGACCACCCCGGCGGCATCCAACACCCGGCGCAGCTCGGCCAGCTTCTTGGCGTTTCGGCTGGCTACCAGAAGGGCGGGCACTCAGCTGCCAAACGCCTTCTTGGGCGCGGGGCCCTCGGGCAGCACGCCCGGATACGGCAGTTCGAGTGCCTCGCGCTGGATCACGAACAGTTGCTCGCACGCGCCGAGCGCGGCGTCGAGCATCTTGTCCAGCGTGGACCGCGGGAAGGTCGCGCCCTCGCCGGTGCCCTGGATTTCGACCAGGGTGCCGGTGTCGGTGGCGACGACGTTCATGTCCACCTCGGCGCGGGAATCTTCGACGTAGGGCAGGTCGACGCGGACGCGCCCGTCGACCACTCCCACCGACACCGCCGCGATCGCGCAGGACAGCGGGCGCGGGTCGGAAAGCCGCCCGGCCGCAGCCAAATACATGACCGCATCGGACAGTGCCACGTAGGCGCCGGTGATGGCCGCGGTGCGGGTACCTCCGTCGGCCTGCAGCACGTCGCAGTCGATGGCGATCGTGTTCTCCCCCAGCGCGCCGAGGTCGATGCAGGCGCGCAGCGAGCGTCCGACCAGGCGGCTGATCTCCTGGGTGCGCCCGCCCACGCGGCCCTTGACCGATTCTCGATCCGAGCGATCGTGAGTGGCGGCCGGCAGCATGGCGTATTCGGCGGTCAGCCAGCCCTGCCCGGAACCTTTGCGCCACCGCGGCACACCCTCGGTGACCGAGGCGGTGCACATCACGCGGGTCTGGCCGAACTCCACCAGTACCGAGCCGGCGGGATGCGATGTGAAACCGCGGGTGATGGTTACCGGACGCAGCTCGTCGTCAAGACGACCGTCTTCTCGCTTGGACACCCGCCAACCCTAGCGGGTCAGCCCCGGGTGACGTCGAAGGTCTCGCCGCACACCACGGCGTGCACCGGGCCGTCGAACTCGGCCTTGGCTTCGCTGATCACGTCCTCGCGTGAAGTCCACGGCGGAATGTGGGTCAGCAGCAGCTCACCGACGCCGGCTTCAGCCGCGGCTCGTCCCGCTTCCGTGCCGGACAGGTGCAACTTGGGCGGGCGCGACGGATCGTGCGTCCACGACGCCTCGCACAGGAAGACGTCGGCCCCGCGAGCCAGGTCGACCAGAGCGTCGCAGTATCCGGTGTCCCCGCTGTAGACCAGTGTCGCACCGGACGGATCGGTGAAGCGCATGCCGTAGGACTCGGTGGGGTGGCACACCAGCCGCGGCGTGATGTTGAGCGTGCCCAACTGCACCGGGGAGCCGTCCTCCCAATGCCGCACCTCGAAGATGTCGGTGAAATCGTCGATCTCGCCGCCCTCAGGCGACGACGCCGCACCCAGCCGGGCCCACGTGTTGGCCGGCCCGTACATCAGCCCGCGCTCGGTGGCCGGGATCGGGTGGTACCGCCGCCAGACGAACAAACCCGGCAGATCCAGGCAGTGATCGGCATGTAGATGCGACAGCAACACGTTGACCGAATTCGGATCGGCGTAGCGCTGCAACGCACCCAGGACGCCACCGCCGAAGTCGACCACCATCGGAATCGTGTCTGGTGCGGTGACGAGATAGCCGGAGGCTGCCGAATCCGGGCCGACAACGCTGCCGGAACATCCCAGGATGGTCAATCGCACAGTGTCTAGCTTGCCATGCCCGATGTGCGCGTTGCCAAGACATCGCCGCTTTGGCCGACAGAGATCATTTTCCGGCCCCCGCGTGACGCCGGACCTGCCGTGCCCCGTCCAGCCCCGGCCCCAAAAACCGCGTGGCGAGGGTGGTGAACGCCTCGGGATCTCCGGTCGCCTCGAACACCCGTTGGGCCGGGCCGGATTCGTGCGGCTTGAGCAAATCGAGCTCGGTGAGCACCCTGAGCAGGTCCTTGGCCGTCTCCTCCGCCGAGGACACCAGGGTGACGTTGTCTCCCATCGCCAACTGGATCAGCCCGGACAACATCGGATAATGCGTGCAGCCCAACACCACGGTGTCCACCTCGGCCCGCTGCAGCGGCTCCAGATATCCCTCGGCCAGACCGAGCACCTGACGGCCGCTGGTGACCCCGCGCTCGACGAAATCGACGAACCGCGGACACGCCACCCCGAACACCTCGGTGTCACGCGCGGCGGCAAACGCGTCCTGATAGGCGCCCGAGGCGATGGTCGCCGCGGTGCCGATGACCCCGATGCGGCCGTTGCGCGTCGCTGCCACCGCGCGTCGCACCGCGGGCAGGATCACCTCGACCACCGGCACCGGCGAGTAGCGCTCGCGCGCGTCACGCAGGCTGGCCGACGAAGCCGTGTTGCACGCGATCACCAGAGCCTTGACGCCACGGGCCACCAGATCGTCGCCGATGGACAACGAGTGCGCCCGGATCTCGGGGATGGTCAACGGCCCGTACGGTCCGTTGCCGGTGTCGCCGACATAGATGATGTCCTCGTCGGGCAGCTGGTCGATGATGGCGCGGGCCACGGTCAGTCCGCCGACGCCGGAGTCGAAGATGCCGACGGGTGCGAGACGGTCGTTCATATGGTCATGCGTTCAGTCGCGGCTGGCCGGGCCGGTTCTTGAGTTCGCGCGCCTTGCGTTCCGGCCCGGACAGCACATACGCCGCGACGATGCCCGCGATGGCACCACTGAGATGGCCCTGCCACGAGACGCCCGCGTTACCGGGTAGCACACCGAACAGGACACCGCCGTACACGAAGAGCACGACGATGCCGACGACGATCTCCCACACCTTGCGGGTGAAGAATCCGAATACGATCAGAAATGCCAGCCAACCGAAGATCAGGCCCGATGCGCCGATGTGGGTGCTGGTGCACTGCACGGTCACGTAGGGGCAGCGCAGGCCGATGTTGCCGATCAGCCAGGTGCCGAAGCCGCCGAGGATCCAGATGATGGCCGTCGCGGCGATGAACCGCCCCATCCCGGCCAGCGTCATGAGAAAGCCGAGCACCAGCGCCGGCACGGTGTTGGCGATCAGGTGCGGCCAGCCGCCGTGCAGCAGGGGCGCCCACAGGATCCCCCACAGTCCGTCGGTTTGCAGGGGGCGGATGCCGTCCTGGTCGAGCCGGTGGCCCATGGCGGTGTCGACGAACTCGATCACGTAGAGCAGCGCGACGAAGCAGATGATGGTGACGCCGCCGACAATCCAGGCCGGGCGTTTCTTCGGTGCGGTCGAAGGGAGGTTCGTCATTCCTGCCCGCTCACGCCCATAGCTGCCCTTCCAACGCGTCCTCTGCGTCATCAAGGCTACCGGCGTAGGCACCGGTGGACAGATACTTCCAACCGGCGTCGGCGACCACGAACGCGATGTCGGCGCGCTCACCCGCCTTGATCGCCTTGGCCCCCATGCCCAGCGCGGCGTGCAGCACGGCGCCGGTGGAGATACCGGCGAAGATCCCCTCGCGGGTCACCAGGTCACGGGTGCGTTTGACCGCGTCATACGAACCCACCGAGAACCGGGTGGTGAGCACGTCGGGGTCATACAGCTCGGGGATGAACCCCTCGTCGATGTTGCGCAGCGCGTACACGCCTTCGCCGTAGCGCGGTTCGGCGGCCACGATCTGCACACCGGGCACCTGCTCACGCAGGAAGCGGCCGGTGCCCATCAGGGTGCCGGTGGTGCCGAGCCCGGCGACGAAGTGGGTGATCTCGGGAAGGTCGGCCAGCAGCTCCGGGCCGGTGCCGTAGTAGTGCGCGTCAGAGTTGGCCTGGTTGCCGTACTGGTAGAGCATCACCCACGAAGGGTTCTGGGCCGCAATCTCTTTCGCAGTCGCCACGGCCGTATTGGAACCGCCCTCAGCCGGGCTGAAGATGATCTTCGCACCGTAGAGCTCGAGAATCTGACGCCGCTCGATGGAGGTGTTCTCGGGCATCACGCAGATCATGTTGTAGCCCTTGAGCATCGCCGCCATGGCCAGCGAGATGCCGGTGTTGCCGCTGGTGGGCTCCAGGATCGTGGCGCCCGGGCTCAACAGGCCGTCGCGCTCGGCCTGCTCGATCATGCGCAATGCGGGCCGGTCCTTGATCGAGCCGGTCGGGTTGCGGTCCTCGAGCTTGGCCCACAACCGCACATGCGGCCCGTCCGCGCCCTCGTCCCACCGAGGCGACAGGTGCTGCAGCCCGACCAACGGAGTGTTGCCCAGGGCCTGCAACAGCGAGTCGTATCTGGTCATAGAGGGTCAGGCTCCACCCGCGACGGCAGGCAGGATCGTCACCGAGTCGCCGTCGGCGATCACGGTCTCCAGCCCACCCGAGAAGCGCACGTCCTCGTCGTTGACGTAGATGTTGACGAAGCGGTGCAGCTTGCCGTTATCCACCAGCCGGTCCGAGATGCCGGAGTAGTTGGCCTCGAGGTCGGCGATCACCGCCTGCAGGGTGTCGCCCGAAGCGCTGACGCGCTTCTGCCCATCGGTGTGCGGACGCAGGATGGTCGGGATCGAAACGGTGACTGCCATGGAAACTCCTTAGATGTACTGCTCAACGATAGTGACGGGTTCTTCGGTGACGACGCCGTCGAGGATGCGGTAGCTGCGCAGCTCGTGCTCGTGGGGGTCACGCGTGGAAATCAGCACGTAGTGCGCATCGGGTTCGGCGGCGATCGAGACGTCGGTCCGGCTCGGATAGGCCTCGGTGCCGGTGTGCGAGTGGTAGATGACGACGGGCACCTCGTCGGCCTCGTCCATCTCCTTCCACACCCGAAAGTGCTCCATGGAGTCGAAGCGGTAGAACGTCGGGGAACGCTCGGCGTTGACCATCTGAATGAAGCGCTCGGGCCGGTCAGAGCCCTCAGGCCCGGCGATCACCCCACACGCCTCGTCGGGGTGGTCGGCGCGGGCATGCGCCACCATGGCCTCGACGAGGTCCCGGCGGATCACCAGCACTTGATCACTCCCATCAGCTTTCCTTCACGGCGAACGCTCCCGGCAACATGTCACGGTAGGTCGGTATTCCGGCCACCGGCTCGGCGGCCAGCAACCCGACCAGGACGGCACGGGCCAGGACGTCCGCCGCGGCGGCACCTACCCGGGTGACCAACGCCGTCTCCGGCGACATCGCCACCGGTGTCTTCTCGTCCGGCTCGACGGTCACCGCGCCGGTCGCCAGCGCAAACACCGTATCGCCATCCAGCGGGGTGTGACACGGGGAGATGGTCCGGGCCAGTCCGTCGTGCGCGGCGACGGCCACGCGGCGGCATCCGGCCGGGCTGAGCGCGGCGTCGGTGGCGACCACCGCGATGGTGGTGTTCAGCGGGCCCAGCTCCCGGTGGCGCTCGGCGTAGGCGGCGAGCTGGTCGGCCGGTGGCGCGGTGAGCCCGAACTCCTCGATCAACGCCGCCATCCAGGGCAGGCCGGTGGCCGGGTCTGCCACGTCGCCGGCGGCATTGAGCACGACCAGGGCGCCCACCGTCACCCCGCAGTCCAAGGTCACCGAGGCGGTGCCGACGCCACCCTTGAGCACTCCGGCACGCGCGCCCACCCCGCCGCCGACGGTGCCCAGGGCAAAATCGGTGGAGGCAGCCGCGGCGGCCGCGTAGCCGAACTCCGCGGTCGGCCGGTTGGCCCATCCGCCAACGGGCAGGTCGAAGATCACCGCGGCAGGCACGATCGGCACCACGCCACCGTCCATCGCCACCCCGCGGCCCTGCTCCTCCAGCCAGGTCATCACCCCGTCGGCAGCGGCCAGCCCGTAGGCACTGCCGCCGGTCAGCACGACGGCGTCGACGTGGCGCACGGTGTTGATCGGGTCCAGCAGGTCCGTCTCACGGGTGCCCGGGGCTCCGCCGCGGCCATCGACAGCGCCGACGGTGCCCGGCGGCGTCAGCACCACAGTCGATCCCGACGCCCACCCCGATCCCAGCGTCGCGTCCGGGTCGATGCGGTGGTGGTGCCCGACGAGGATGCCGCCGACGTCGGTGATCGAACCCATCAGACCTATCTCCCCATCAGACCGAGGACGAGGTACTCCTGCAGCACGGTCAGCCACTGGTAGACGTCGAGATGCCCGGCCATCGGATGTTCGGGGGACAACTCCTCGGGCCCCTGTGGCCCGATGTCGAGCATCGTGCCCAACGCCAGCCGGATGTCGTTGACGGCAGCCGCCCACGCCTCGGCGTCGTCCTCGGTCAGCTCGAACTTGCCGCCGCCATTCGGAATGGTGTCCAACAAACGTTGGGCCGCTTCACGTTTGGCTTCGATGATGGCGGGTTCGTGCAGCCCGCGCAGCGCACTGTTGAGGCTCTCGGCGGTGCCCGAACCGGCCGGATGCTCGGTCTGCGGACGGAAGAAATCCGGCAGCAGACGCTTCATGGTGGCGTCCTCGGGCGGCTGCGGGTTGCCGGTCTTCATGCCGGTGATCATCTCGAGTTCGTCTGTGGGTCCGGATGATCCACGATCTTCGAGCATGCCGAGCATCGAAGCGCCCAGGCTCGACAGCAATGCGGCCTCGTGGGCTTCCAACGCCGAACGCAACCGCAGACCGTCGGCGGTCTCGACCCGTTTCCATTTGCGCACTGTCGATCAGCGGTCCTGTTGCATGGTCGCCCACAGGCCCGCGGCATGCAGTTTGGAGACGTCGGTCTCCATCGACTCACGGCTGCCTGCCGACACCACGGCCTTGCCTTCGTTGTGCACCTGCAGCATGAGTTTGGTGGCGTGCGGCTCGCTGTATCCGAAAAGTTTCTGCAACACGTAGGTGACGTAGGTCATCAGGTTGACCGGATCGTCCCAGACGATGGTCACCCACGGGCTTTCGGGCGCTGAATCTTCCCGGGGCGACCCACCCGCACTCCGCTCTTCGCGGGTCCCCGGTCGGGCCTTCGCCGGTGTAACCATGGGCCCACAATACCGGCCGGGGTGCCGGCCTCTTGAAGCAGCCGCGAACAGCTACGGTTGCTGATGTGACCGTCGCGTTGCTCACCGACAAGTACGAGCTGACGATGCTTGCCGCCGCATTGCGCGACGGCACGGCGCACCGCCGCACCACGTTCGAAGTCTTTGCCCGTCGGCTGCCCGAAGGCCGCCGTTACGGGGTGGTCGCGGGCACCGGGCGGTTCGTGGAAGCGTTGGCAGAGTTCACGTTCGCCGCCCACGAACTCGCCGCGCTCTCGGAGTTCCTGGATTCGGAGACACTGGACTTCCTGTCGGACTACCGGTTCGGCGGTGACGTCGACGGCTACGCCGAAGGCGAGCTCTACTTCCCCGGTTCACCGGTGTTGTCGGTGCACGGCACCTTCGCCGAGTGCGTCGTGCTGGAGACTCTCGTGCTGTCAATCCTCAACCACGACACGGCGATCGCCTCGGCGGCAGCCCGGATGGCCAGTGCGGCCCACGGCCGGCCGATGATCGAGATGGGCTCACGGCGGACTCATGAGTTGGCCGCCGTGGCAGCGGCCCGCGCCGCCTACCTTGCCGGCTTCGCCGGATCGTCGAACCTGGCCGCCCAGCAGCGTTACGGCGTGCCCGCCCTGGGCACGGCGGCACACGCCTACACACTGCTGCACACCACCGAGTCCGGACCGGACGAGCAGGCTGCGTTCCGCGGCCAGGTGGCAGCCCTCGGGGTCGAGACCACCCTCTTGGTGGACACCTACGACATCACCGCGGGCGTGGCCAACGCGATCGCGGCGGCCGGGCCGGACCTGGGCGCGGTACGCATCGACTCCGGAGATCTCGGTGTGCTGGCCCGTCAGGTGCGCCAGCAGCTCGACGACCTCGGTGCCACGAACACTCAGATCGTGGTGTCCGGCGATCTCGACGAGTTCGCGATCGCCGCCCTGCGCGCCGAGCCCGTCGACAGCTACGGGGTCGGCACCTCCGTGGTCACGGGTTCGGGCGCACCGACCGCAGGCATGGTCTACAAGCTCGTCGAGGTCGACGGCATGCCGGTGGCCAAGCGCAGCAGCCACAAGGAGTCCCACGGGGGCCGCAAGCAGGCCGTGCGGCTCACCAAGGCCTCGGGCACGATCGTCGAAGAAGTCGTCCATCCATACGGCCAGGAGCCCCCGCCGGATTCGGGGCTCACCGCCCGGCGGCTCACCGTGCCACTGGTGACGGGCGGTGTCCCGGCCGAAGGGCACCACCCCGCCGCCGACCTGTCCACCGCCCGCGAGCGGGTCACCGCTGGGCTGCACAGCCTGCCGTGGGACGGCCTCAAGCTGTCTCGCGGTGAGCCGGCCATCCCCACCCGGGTCCTGCCGCCCCAGTCATGACGACCAAGTCGAAGCCATCCCGCGAGGTGGCCAACGTGGTGACCAATCTGCTCAAGATCGCAGTGAAGGGGCTCGGCGGAGCCGGTCGGCCGGGCCAGGTCGAAATGGCCGAGGCGGTCGCCCATGCCTTCGAATCCGGTGAGCATCTGGCCGTGCAGGCCGGCACCGGCACCGGCAAGTCGCTGGCTTACCTGGTGCCCTCGATCGCGCGCGCCTTGCAGACCGAGCAACCGGTTGTCGTCTCGACCGCCACCATCGCGCTGCAGCGTCAGCTCGTGGACCGCGATCTGCCCCGGCTGGTGAACTCACTGGCCGACGCGCTGCCCCGCAAGCCCACGTTCGCGTTGCTGAAGGGTCGCGGAAACTATCTGTGCCTCAACAAGATTCACAACGGCGCCGCCGAGGAACCAGCCGATCGTCCACAAGACGAGCTGTTCTCACCGATGGCACTCAGTGCCATGGGCCGCGATGTGAAGCGGCTGACCGAATGGTCCTCGGACACCGAGACCGGCGACCGCGACGAGCTGACTCCCGGGGTGCCTGACCGGTCCTGGTCGCAGGTGAGTGTGTCGGCCCGCGAGTGCATCGGGGTGTCCCGGTGCCAGTTCGGGACGGACTGCTTCGCCGAGCGCGCCCGGGAGAAGGCCGGTGCCGCCGACGTCGTCGTCACCAATCACGCACTGCTGGCCATCGACGCGCTCTCCGATTTCTCGGTGTTGCCCGAGTACGAGCTGCTGGTGGTCGACGAGGCCCACGAACTGGCCGACCGGGTGACCGGGGTGGCCACCGCCGAACTGTCGGCGACGTCCATGGCGGTGGCGCACCGCCGGATGGCCCGATTGGTGGATGACGAACTGGCGCAACGCTTCGAGGCCGCCATCGCAACACTGTCCTCGCTGCTGCACGAACTCGACGCCGGTCGCATCGACGTGCTGGGCGAAGAGCTGGGTACCTACCTGACCGCCTTGCGCGACGCAGCCAATGCGGCGCGCACAGCGATCGACACCACCCCCAGCGACCCACAGGCGGCCTCGGCCCGCACCGAGGCCGTCACCGCGCTCAGCGATGTCAGCGACACCGCCACCCGAATCCTCACATCGTTCGTCCCACCCATCCCCGACCGCGTCGACGTGGTCTGGGTGGCGCGGGAAGAAAGCGCGAACGCCACCCGGGTGATCCTGCGGGTTGCCCCGATGTCGGTATCGGGCTTGTTGCGCACCAGGCTGTTCGCCAACACCACCGCGGTGTTGACCTCGGCGACGCTGACCCTGGGCGGCAACTTCGACGCCATGGCGCGCAACTGGGGTCTGGGCGGTTTCGCCGACGCCGGCGAGCCGGCCAAACCAGCTGGGGCCGGCGCGCCTGCCAGACCGGGCTGGCGCGGTCTCGACGTGGGCTCACCATTCGACCACGCCAAATCCGCAATCCTTTACGTGGCAAAGCATCTGCCGCCACCCGGTCGGGACGGCACCGATACCCGCACGCTGGACGAGATCGAAGGCCTGATCACCGCGGCAGGCGGTCGCACCCTGGGCCTGTTCTCGTCGATGCGGGCGGCCAAGGCCGCCGCCGAGGTCATGCGCGATCGGCTGTCCACGCCGGTGCTCTGCCAAGGCGAAGACACGACTTCGGCTTTGGTGCAACAGTTTTCCGACGATCCCGAGACCTCGCTGTTCGGCACTCTGTCGCTGTGGCAGGGCGTCGATGTCCCCGGACCGTCGCTGTCGTTGGTGCTGATCGACCGGATTCCGTTCCCGCGACCGGACGATCCGCTACTGACCGCGCGGCAACGCGCGATCAGTGCGCACGGCGGCAACGGCTTCATGGCGATCGCGGCCAACCACGCCGCGCTGCTGCTGGCCCAGGGCACCGGGCGGCTGCTGCGCCACACCGACGATCGCGGGGTGATCGCGGTGCTCGACTCCCGGCTGGCCACGGCCCGCTACGGCGGATACCTGCGTTCGTCACTGCCGCCGTTCTGGTCCACCACCGACCCTGACCGGGTGCGTCAGTCATTGAAGCGGCTTCGGGGCGCGAGCTGACAAATCGCACCCGGCGCCCGCAGAGTTAACTAGTGTGTGCGGCATAGCCGCGCGGACAGTTGGCCGCCAGAGTGCACCGGAAGGCAGCGAGGATGAGCCGACGCACCATGATCGGCATAGCGTTGGCGGTGTGCGCGGTGTTGCCGATGGCGTCATGCTCGTCGCTGGTCGACGGTGCGGCGGTGTCGGTGTTCGCCGATCCGTTCTCGGTCGCCGGCATGCCTGCGACCGACGGTTCCAGCGGGCTGCGTCCCGACGCCCAGCCGCCGTCGCGCCGGGTCGACGACACCGACGGCGGTAAGGACGACCATCTCGCGGCCAGCGCCGTCAGCGATCTCGAGGAGTTCTGGTCGGACGCCTATCCCGAGGCGTTCGATGGCCAGTTTCAACCGGTGCGCGCGCTGATCTCCTGGGACGCCGACAGTTTCGATGGACGGTTCTGCGGGATGCAGACCTACGGTCTGGTCAACGCCGCGTTCTGCAAACCGGATCGGACCATCGGCTGGGACCGGGGCGTGCTGATACCTGGTCTGCGTCAGCAGAATGGCGAGATGGGCGCCGTCATGGTGCTCGCGCACGAGTACGGGCATGCGATCCAGCAACAGGCGGGACTGATCGACCGCAAGACGCCGACACTGGTCGCCGAGCAGCAGGCCGACTGCCTGGCAGGCAGCTACATGCGGTGGGTGGCCCAGGGCGATTCCGCGCGGTTCACGCTCAGTACCGCCGACGGGCTCAACAATCTGCTGGCCGCGGTGATCTCGTTCCGGGATCCGCTGCTGACCGAGGCCGAGGCCCAGGTCGGTATCGATGAGCACGGATCGGCGTTCGAACGGATCTCGGCGTTCCAGTTCGGCTTCACCGACGGTCCGGCGGCCTGTGCCGCTATCGACGTCAAAGAGATCGGCCAGCGGCGCGGCGAACTACCGGTCTTGCTGCCCGAGGACCAGAGCGGCGACCTGGACATCACCGAGCGCTGGGTGCGCTCGATGGTGGATGCGCTCAACACCGTCTTCAAGCCCGCCGATCCCCCGCGGCTCAACTTCCGGCCCGACGTCGCGGTGGAATGTCCGAGCGCACGGCCGAGCCCGCCGGCGTCCTACTGCCCGGACACCAACACCATCGTGATCGACCTGGCTGAACTACAAGCTCTTGCAGCGCCGTCCGACGAGGTCGATGTCGGCGACCTGGCCGGCGGCGACAACACCGCCTTCTCGGTGCTGATCTCGCGCTACGTGCTGGCCCTGCAGCACGCCCGCGGCCTGGTGCTCGACAATGCCGAGGCGGCGTTGCGCACCGCCTGCCTGACCGGGGTGGCCACCGCCAAGATGATCAAGCCCGTGAACCTGCCCAACGGAGACACCATCCTGCTCACCGCAGGCGACATCGACGAGGCGGTCTCGGGCATCCTCACCAACGGTTTGGCAGCCAGTGACGTCAACGGCGAGTCGGTGCCCTCCGGTTTCGCCCGCATCGACGCCTTCCGCGTCGGCATTCTGGGTGACGAGCAGCGCTGCCTCAAGCGATTCGCCTGAGAACCGCCGGCTCAGACCACCTTCGTGGTGCCGTACCAGGCCAGCACCGCCTCGGACTCATCGGTCGACCGGGTCAGCACGGCGTATGACCGAATGAACGACTGCCCGACGCAGCCGTCGATCTTCACCCGGAAGTTGCTGATCATCACCCACGGCTCGGTGCCCTTGAATTCCTTCTCGGTGACCCGGATGAGATTGATGATGCCCGGTTTGAGACCTATCGTGATGCCGCCGCCGATGTTGGCGCCGACGCCCGGCAGGATGCCCTCCGGCCAGGGTGAGATCGCATCGGTACCGAGGATGCCGATCGAACTGTTGAGCCCTGCGGTGCCGGTCAGCGCCACGCCGTTGGACGTGCTCATGTCGATACCGCAACCGATCTGGTAGCCGGCCTCCAGCGTGCCGCGCAGATCCTCACCACTGTCCGGCCCGGTCATCGAACCGCGGTAGGTGCCGCCGACCACGTACTCGCGGGACGAGATGGCGGTGGTCAACGGTGGTACCGCGGCCTGTGTCTCGTCACTGGCCGACACGGTCAGGTGCCAGCCATCCGGGGTCGTCAGATGGGCGGGTGGGGTCGACTCGACGAGGTCGGCGGCCGGCTCCCCCGGGGCGGGCGCCATATCGGCGACGACCTCGACCTCCGGCGCGACGATGGGGTCGGCCCAGGCCGGTGTCACCGAGGCCGCGCCGGCTACCGACACGGCGGCGAGCAATCCCAAGGAGCGAATCAACACAGGCGGCCTCCCGTTACGGTTCCCCGCGGGAACGTATCGCCTATCTACTTACCCGACCCTCAGAGCCGCCCGGCACTCAGGTGGGCATTTTCAGGACGAATCCACACTCCAGGGCCACCCAGCAAGCGCCGTCGGGACCGATGGCCAGACCGTGCGGTTCGCTGCCGGCGGGCAAGTCGATGGTCACCACGTCCCCGTCGCCGCTGATCCGGGCGACCTGATCGGCACCCCACAGGCTGACCCACACCCCGTCGGTGGGATCGGCGACCACCGCATGTGGTTTACCCGGTAGGTCCAGCTCCTGGATGGCGTCGTCGACCGGGATCCGGCCGATCTTGTCGGCGCGGATCTCGGTGAACCACACGGCATCGTCATGGGTGGCCGTGATGCCGACGGGACCAGCTGCGGCAGTGGGTAATTCGCGCGTCTTGAGGATTCCGTCAACGGTCAGCCGGCCCACCGCGCCGGACTCGTTGAGTGTGAACCACAACGCGTCGTCAGGCCCCCGGGTGATCATCGACGGCATTCCGCCGACGGTGGCCGCTGTGGTGATCTCACCGTCGGTATCGATCCTGCCCACCTCACCGGACGACATCGTGGTGAACCACAACGCACCGTCGGGACCGGGGGTGATACCGAAAGGCGCACTACCACTGGGCAACTCGTAAGAACTCAGCTCCCCCGCCGTGGTGATCCGGCCGATCCGATCGTCGCCGGACCGGGTGAACCACAGTGCCCCGTCCGGTCCTGCCGCGATGATCGACGGGCGCGAACCTTCCCCGACCGAGTAGGTGCAGACCTCCCCGGTGGCCGAAACCCGCGCGACGCCGCCACCGTGCACCAGGGTCACCCACATCGCGCCGTCACTTCCGGCGGCCAGCGCGTACGGTCCGCCGTCGAGCCGTACTTTGAGCGCCTTACTCAAGCCAGTGCCACCAGGCCGAGCTCGTTGTCGGCGGTCAGCAACCGGTGGTGCGGCAGCACCCGGACGGTGTAGCCCACCGGCCCGGCCGCCGGAAGCGGTGTGGCGGTGGAGAACACCTCGGTCCCGCCGTCCGCCGAACCGGTGTGCGCCATCGGCACCGTCACCGGATCGAGGATCACGTCCCTGGCGTCCACCCGGCCCAGCACGGCCTGCACCGTGACCTCATCGGGCCGCAGTCCGCCCAATTGCACCGTGGCGGTCAGCGTCAGCTGTGACCCCAGCAGAGGCGTGTCGGGCAGCCCGTAGCTGTCCACATCGGTGATCTGGATCTTCGGCCACATCTCCTCTACCCGCCTGCGGTAATCGGCCAATTCCTGGGCCGCGCCGAACGGTTCGCCCGAGGTGGCCTCGACGGTCTCGCGCAACGACTGTGCGGCCGGCAGGTAGTACTTCTCGGTGTAGTCCCGCACCATGCGCGAGGCCAGTACCTTCGGCCCGAGCACTTGCAACGTGTGACGCACCATCTCGACCCACCGGGTGGGCACCCCGTGCTCGTCGCGCTCGTAGAACTTCGGGGTGACGGCGTTCTCGAGGAGGTCATAGAGCGCGGCGGCCTCCAGGTCGTCGCGACGTGCCTCGTCGTCGACGCCGTCGGCGGTCGGGATCTCCCATCCGTTCTCGCCGTCATACCACTCGTCCCACCAGCCGTCCCGGATCGAGAGGTTCAGCCCGCCGTTGAGCGCACTCTTCATTCCCGACGTGCCGCAGGCCTCCAACGGCCTCAGCGGATTGTTGAGCCAGACGTCGCAACCCCAGTACAGCAACCGGGCCATCGACATGTCGTAGTCCGGCAGGAACGCGATCCGGTGCCGCACCTCCGGCCGGTCGGCGAATCGCACGATCTGCTGGATGAGCGCCTTGCCGCCGTCGTCAGCCGGGTGCGACTTGCCCGCCACGATCAACTGCACCGGCCGCTTCTCGTCGAGCAACAGCTTCTCCAGCCGTTCCGGGTCACGCAGCATCAGCGTCAGCCGCTTGTACGTCGGCACCCGTCGCGCAAACCCGACAGTCAGCACCGACGGATCGAAAGCCGTTGCGATCCAGCCCAGCTCGGCCTCGGACGCACCGCGTTCCAGCCAGGAGCAACGCAACCGGTCACGCACATCGGCGATCAACGTCTCCCGCAGCTGGGAGCGGATCCACCACATGTGCGCAGGTTCGACCTCCTGCAGCCGCTGCCACACCGCCGGTTCCGCTGCCTCCGAACCGATCAGCTCACGGCCCAGGGCCAGCCACTGCGGGGCCGCCCAGGTCGGCGCGTGCACGCCATTGGTGATCGAACCGATCGGCACCTCGGCCTGGTCGAATCCCGGCCACAGATCGTTGAACATCGCCCGGCTGACGCGACCGTGCAACAAGGAAACCCCATTGGCCCGCTGTGCCAGCCGCAGACCCATGTGCGCCATGTTGAACTTCGACGGGTCATCTTCGGCACCGAACGCGACCACCCGTTCCAGCGGCACACCCGGCAGCAGGCGGGAGTCGGGCGGCCCGCTCCATCGATGCTCTTCGCGCGAGCGCTCATCGGGCGGGCTGCCGAAGTAGCGCCTGATCATCTCGACCGGGAACCGGTCGATGCCGGCCGGCACCGGGGTGTGGGTGGTGAACACCGTCGACGACCGCACCACGGTCAGCGCGGTGTCGAAGTCCAGCCCGGCAGCGACCAATTCGCGGATGCGTTCCACGCCCAGGAAACCGGCGTGACCCTCGTTCATGTGGAATACCTCAGGGGCGTGCAGGTTCTCGATCTCGGTAAAGGCCCGGATCGCACGCACGCCGCCGATACCGGCCAGGATCTCCTGCTTGATGCGGTGCTCCTGATCGCCGCCGTAGAGCCGATCGGTGACACCGCGCAGCTCGTGCTCGTTCTCCGGGACATCGGAGTCGAGGAGCAACAGCGGGACCCTGCCCACCTGCGCCACCCACACCCGGGCCCGCAGCTCGCGGGCATCGGGCAACGCCAGCGCCACCAGCACCGGTGCCCCCGAGGAATCGGTGAGCAGCCGCAACGGCAACCCCTGCGGGTCCAGCGCCGGATAGGTCTCATGCTGCCAACCGTCAGCGGTCAGCGACTGCCGGAAGTAACCCGAGCGGTAGTACAGGCCCACGGCGATCAACGGCAGGCCCAGATCCGAAGCGGACTTCAGGTGGTCACCGGCCAGGATGCCCAGACCGCCCGAATAGTTCGGCAGCACCTCCGCGACGCCGAACTCCATCGAGAAATACGCGATGCCTTTGGGCATCTCGACTCCGTCGCTGATCTGCTGCTGGTACCACAACGGACGACTCAGATAGGTGTCCAGGTCCGCAGTCAGCTCATCGAGTCGCGCCAGGAACGATCGATCACCGGCGAGTTCGTCGAGCCGTTGCGGGCTGACCGCCCCCAGCAGGGCCACCGGGTCCCCGTTGGTCTGCTCCCACAGCTCGGCATCGACGACAGCAAACAAATCCTGGGTCGGTTTGTGCCACGACCAGCGCAGGTTGATCGACAGCCGTTCCAGCGCCGCCAACCGCTCGGGAAGGTGCGCGCGGACGGTGAACCTTCTGAGGGCTTTCACGCGAACCAACCTTACTGACAATTCCGGTTCATGCACCGGTGAGCGGTATCCGTTCAGACGGCGTTGAGGTCGCGCTTAACACCCGCGAGATTGGGCAGCCCATTACGGTGGGTATCAGACGCGACAAGGCAAGTGAACGAGAGACAGCCGCTTGATCGAGGCGACGTGAGGAGTGGATGGGTGGCCGGTCGGATCGGAATCGACGACGTCGCGCCTGTGGTGTTCGGTGGACAGTTCCCGGCAAAAGCCGTCGTCGGCGAGGTCGTGCCGGTCCGGGCCACGGTTTGGCGCGAGGGACATGACGCGGTTGCGGCCACCTTGGTGGTGCGCTACCTCGGTGTGGACTACCCGCGGCTGGCCACCGGTCCCGGCACCGCAACGGCTCCCGTACCGATCGACACCGTGTTGCCGGCCAATGCTGCGGTGCGTCCTTCACAGCGCATCAAGCCGCAGGCCCTGCCCATGTCCACCGGGCACACTCCAGACGTCTTCCATGGCCAGTTCACACCCGACAGCGTGGGACTCTGGACCTACCGGGTCGACGGCTGGGGCGATCCGCTGGCCACCTGGCGCCACGCGGTCGAGGCCAAGCTGGGCGCCGGCCAGAGCGAGGCCGAGCTGTCCAACGACCTGCTGGTCGGCGCGCGCCTCATCGAGCGTGCCGCCGCCGGCGTGCCCCGCAAACTGCGCGACCCCCTGATCGAGGCCGCTGCGACGCTACGCATCCCCGGTGACCCGTTCCTGCGTGCCGGGGCGGCGCTGTCCGAGGAGGTCACCGAACTCCTCGACCAGTACCCGTTGCGCGAGTTGGTCACCCGCGGTGAGCAATACGGCGTCTGGGTGGACCGGCCACTGGCCCGGTTCTCCTCGTGGTACGAAATGTTTCCGCGGTCCACCGGCGGCCGGGACAAGGCCGGTCATCCGGTGCACGGCACGTTCGCCACCGCCGCCGAGCAACTTCCCCGGATCGCCCGCATGGGTTTCAACATCGTCTACCTGCCGCCCATCCACCCCATCGGCAAGGTGCACCGCAAAGGCCGCAACAACGCCGTGACCGCCGCACCGGACGACGTGGGGTCGCCGTGGGCGATCGGGAGCGACGAGGGTGGCCACGACGATGTACACCCCGCACTGGGAACGATCGATGACTTCGATGCGTTCGTGGCCGCCGCCCGCCAGCAGGGCGTCGAGGTGGCGCTGGATCTGGCGCTGCAGTGCGCACCCGACCATCCTTGGGCCGCAGCGCATCCGGAGTGGTTCACCGTGCTACCCGACGGCACCATCGCCTATGCGGAGAACCCGCCGAAGAAATACCAGGACATCTACCCGCTCAACTTCGACAACGACCCCTCCGGGCTCTATCACGAGGTGCTACGTGTGGTTCGGTACTGGATCTCACACGGCGTCAAGGTCTTCCGTGTCGACAATCCGCACACCAAACCACCCAACTTCTGGGTCTGGCTGATCGCCGAGATCAAGAACGAGGATCCGGATGTACTGTTCCTGTCCGAGGCGTTCACCCGGCCGGCGCGGCTTTACGGCCTGGCCAAACGTGGTTTCACCCAGTCCTACACGTACTTCACCTGGCGCACCAACAAGTGGGAGCTCACCGAATTCGGCAACGAGATCACCGCGAACGCCGACAGTGCACGGCCCAGCCTGTGGGTGAACACGCCCGACATCCTGCACGAGTCGCTGCAGCACGGGGGCCCCGGCATGTTCGCGATCCGTGCGGTACTGGCCGCCACCATGAGCCCATCGTGGGGCATGTACTCCGGCTTCGAACTGTTCGAGCACCGGGCCGTCCGCGAGGGCAGCGAGGAATACCTGGACTCCGAGAAGTACGAGCTGCGGCCGCGAGACTTCGCCGGCGCACTGGCCGAGGGCCGTTCCCTTGAGCCATTCGTGACCCGGCTCAACGAGATCCGACGCCTGCACCCGGCCTTGCGCCAGCTGCGTACGCTCACCTTCCACCACGTGGACAACGACGCGCTGCTCGCCTACAGCAAGTTCGACCCGATCACCGGCGACGCCGTACTGGTCGTGGTCACTCTCAACCCGTTCGGCCCGGAGGAAGCCACCCTGTGGTTGAACATGGAGGCTCTGGGTATGGAATCACATGACCGGTTCTGGGTACGTGACGAGATCACCGGCGAGGAATACCAATGGGGGCAGACGAATTACGTCCGCATCGATCCCGCCAAGGCGGTGGCGCACGTGTTGAACATGCCGCTCGTACCCTATGAGCAACGACTGGGCTTGCTACGCAGGGAATGAGAACGAGATGACAAGAAGCAACCACATCACCGACCTACATCTGCGGCCCGACCCCACCGACATCCAGCGATTGCTGGTCGGTCAGCACCATGACCCGCATTCGGTGCTCGGCGCCCACGAGTACGGCGGCAAAACCGTGATCCGCGCCTTCCGCCCACATGCCGCCAAAGTCGTGGCGGTGATCGGCGGAGATAGATACCCCTTGCAGCACATCGATTCCGGGCTCTTCGCGGTGGCCGTTCCGTTCACCAACCTGGCGGACTACCGCTTGGAGATCAGTTATCCCGGCGCGGACGACGCCCTCTTCACCCATACCACCGCCGACGCCTACCGGTTCCTGCCCACGCTCGGCGAACTGGATCTGCACCTGTTCGCCGAGGGCCGCCACGAACGCCTCTGGGAGATCCTGGGCGCACACCCGCGCAGCTTCACCACCCCTGACGGGATCGTCGAAGGTGTCTCGTTCGCCGTGTGGGCGCCGAACGCCAAGGGTGTCAGTGTGATCGGCGACTTCAACCACTGGGACGGCAACGAGGCGCAGATGCGCGTGATGGGGTCCTCTGGGGTATGGGAGCTGTTCTGGCCCGGGTTCCCGGTCGGCGGCCTGTACAAGTTCCGCGTACATGGCGCCGGCGGCGTGACCGCCGACCGTGCCGATCCGATGGCCTTCGCCACCGAGGTACCACCGCAGACCGCCTCCCGGGTCACCACCAGCTCCTACGCCTGGAACGATGGTGAGTGGATGACCCGGCGGGCCACGCATAACCCGGTATTCGAACCGATGAGCACCTACGAGGTGCACCTGATGTCCTGGCGCCCGGGGCTCAGCTACCGGCAGCTGGCGACGGAGCTGACCGAATACGTTGTGGAACAAGGCTTCACCCATGTCGAACTGCTGCCGGTCGCCGAGCACCCGTTCGGCGGTTCGTGGGGCTATCAGGTCACCTCGTACTACGCCCCGACGTCGCGATTGGGCGACCCTGACGACTTCCGGTTTCTGGTGGATTCGCTGCACCGGGCCGGCATCGGGGTGATCGTCGACTGGGTGCCGGCCCACTTCCCCAAAGACGCCTGGGCACTGGGGCGGTTCGACGGCACTGCGCTCTACGAGCATTCCGATCCCCGCCGCGGCGAACAGCTCGACTGGGGCACTTACGTTTTCGACTTCGGCCGGCCCGAAGTGCGCAACTTCCTGGTTGCCAACGCGCTGTACTGGCTCAAGGAGTATCACGTCGACGGCCTGCGGGTTGATGCCGTCGCCTCGATGCTCTATCTGGACTACTCCCGCCCCGAGGGCGGCTGGACGCCCAACATCCATGGTGGCCGGGAGAATCTGGAGGCGGTGCAGTTCCTTCAGGAGATGAATGCCACCGTCCACAAGGTGACCCCGGGCATCGTCACCATCGCCGAGGAGTCGACCTCCTGGCCCGGTGTCACCCGCCCGACCAACCTTGGCGGCCTTGGCTTCTCGATGAAATGGAACATGGGCTGGATGAACGACACGCTCGACTACGTCAGCCATGATCCGGTACACCGCAGTTATCACCACCACGAGATGACGTTCTCGATGCTGTACGCGTTCAGCGAGAACTACGTCCTGCCGATCAGTCACGACGAGGTGGTGCACGGCAAGGGCACGTTGTGGACCAGGATGCCCGGTGACGATCATGCCAAGGCCTCCGGATTGCGCAGCCTGCTCGCATACCAGTGGGCGCACCCGGGCAAGCAGTTGTTGTTCATGGGCCAGGAATTCGGCCAGCGGGCCGAATGGTCAGAGGAACGCGGGCTCGATTGGTTCCAACTCGGCGAGCAGGGTTTCTCCGGGGGCGTGCAGCGGCTGGTGCGCGATCTCAACGGGATCTACCGCCGCCACCCGGCGCTGTGGAGCCGCGACACCAGCCCGGAGGGCTACTCCTGGATCGACGCGAACGATTCGGCCAACAACGTGCTGAGCTTCCTGCGGTTCGGCGCGGACGGATCCGTGCTGGCCTGCGTGGTCAATTTCGCCGGCAGCGAGCACAGCGAGTACCGGCTCGGCCTACCGCACGCCGGCGAGTGGCGCGAGGTGCTCAACACCGACGCCACGATCTACAACGGTGCGGGCATCGGGAACATGGGCGCGGTCCAAGCCACCGAGGAGCCATGGCACGGCCGCCCGGCCTCGGCGGTGATGGTGCTGCCGCCGCTGGCGATGCTGTGGTTCGAGCCCGTCTGAGTTTTTTCCGCTGGGCGGGAAAACGGCCGGAAATCAGTACAGCGCGTTGGCCAGGTTGCGCCGGCCCGCGATCACCTCGGGATCGGCCGGGTCGAACAGCTCGAACAGCTCGACGAGCCGGGTCCGCACCTTGGTCCGGTCGTCGCCTGCGGTGCGCTTGATCAATGCGATCAGCCGATCGAACGCCGCAGCCACGTTCTGGGCCAGGATCTCGGCGTCGGCGGCGGCGAATGCCGCCTCGATGTCGTCGGGGGCGGCGTCGGCCGCGGCCACCGCGTCGGGACGCTGCGCGCTCGCCCGCTGCAGGAAGGCGATCTGTCGCACTGCGCCCTTGGCCTCTGCGTGGTTGGGCTGGGCATCGAGAATCGTCTGATAGGCGGCCGCTGCCTCGGCGAAGTCGCCGTTGTCCAAGTGCGCCCTGGCCGCTGCCAGCTCGGGATCGACCTGCTCCGGCTCATCGTCACCGGCACCGGATCCGGTCAGCTTGCCTGCGGTGGCCTGCAGCAGCGAATCGACCCAGCGCCGAAGTTCGTCGGCTGGTTGCGAGCCCTGGAAGCTGGCGATCGGCTGCCCTCCGGCGAGCGCCACGACGGTCGGCACGCCCTGGATGCCGAACATCTGCGCCACCCGCGGGGTGGTGTCGACATTGACCAGGGCCAACGACCACTTGCCGTTGTCGGCCGCTGCCAGGCCCGCCAAGGTGTCCCCCAGCGCGGCACTGGAATCGCTGCGCGGCGACCACAGCAGCACCACCACCGGTACCTGGCCCGAACGGACCAGTACTTCGGCTTCGAAGTTCGCTTCGTTGACCTCGGTGGCGTTCGGGCCGCCGGCCGGGCTGGGGCTGTCGCCGCCCGCCGCGGGCCGTTGTTTGAGTGCCGAGAGGTCAACCGCGCCGGCCAGCGCCGGCCCGACAGAAGGTCGTGGACGAGTCACGTCACCAAGTCTGTCACGTCGTTTCGGGCACCGCGCCGCCCGGTTGCGTCACCAGCACCGGAGCACCGGCCGCCTCCGGGCCCGAACCCAATCGGGCCGTCCGATCAGCCCACATGACGAAGATCACACTGCCCAATGGCACGATGCTGGCCAGCAAAGCCAGGATCCAGGTGCCGAGGCCCCACTTGCGGGCGATTCCGACCAGCAGGGCAGCCCCCACGAAGGCGATGAAGATGCCGCCGTGGATCGGCCCGAACACCTTGACCCCGATCTCGGTACGCGGACTGCCCAGGTACTTGAAGTACATGCCGACCAGCAGGCCGGCCCAGCTCACCGCCTCGGCAAGAGCGATGAGCCGGAACCAGCCGGCAACCGTGCGCGGGTCGAAGGAGCGTGTCATGACCGCCATTGTGCCGCAGCGGACCGTCAGCTACTACACAGCGTCGTTTTGACCGCCCTCCGATTAGCTGTCAGCGACGCAGGATCAGCGCATCACCCTGGCCACCGGCGCCACAGAGCGCGGCCACCGCGTAGCCGGAGCCCTTGCGGGCCAGCTCCAGTGCCGCGTGCAGCGTGATGCGGGCGCCCGACATGCCGATGGGGTGGCCGATGGCGATGGCGCCGCCGTTCACGTTCACCTTCGCCGGGTCGACACCCAGCTCCTTCGTCGAGGCCAGCGACACCGCAGCGAACGCCTCGTTGATCTCGAGGACGTCCAGCTGATCGACGCTGATGCCCTCGCGCTCGACCGCCTTCTTGATCGCGTTGGCCGGCTGGCTCTGCAGCGTGGAGTCCGGACCGGCGACCACACCGTGCGCGCCGATCTCACACAACCAGTCCAGGCCCAGCTCCTGCGCCTTGGCCTTGCTCATCACCACGACCGCGGCCGCCCCGTCGGAGATCTGCGACGACGAACCTGCGGTGATGGAGCCGTCCTTGCGGAAGGCCGGGCGCAGACCACCCAGCGACTCGGCCGTGGTGTTGGCGCGGATGCCCTCGTCCTCGGTGAACTCGATCGGGTCGCCCTTGCGCTGCGGGATCGACACCGGCACCACCTCGTCGGCGTACACCCCGTCCTTCCATGCCGCGGCGGCCTTCTGATGCGACTGGGCAGCGAACTCGTCCTGCTCGGCGCGGGTGAACTTGTCGGTGTCGTTGCGCTGCTCGGTGAGCGCACCCATCGGCTGGTCGGTGAACACGTCGTGCAGACCGTCGTAGGCCAGGTGATCGACCAGCGTGGCATCGCCGTACTTGTAGCCCTCGCGGCTCTTGGGCAGCAGGTGCGGCGCCTGGCTCATCGACTCCTGACCACCGGCCACCACGACCTCGAACTCGCCGGCCCGGATGAGCTGGTCGGCCAGGGCGATCGCATCGATGCCCGACAGGCACATCTTGTTGATGCTCAGCGCGGGGACATCCCAGGGGATGCCTGCGGCTACCGCGGACTGACGAGCGGGCATCTGACCGGCGCCTGCGGTCAGCACCTGGCCCATGATCACGTAATCCACCAGCGAAGCGTCGACCTTCGCCTTCTCCAGCGCCCCGCGGATCGCGATTGCGCCCAGGTCACTGCCCGAGAAGTCCTTGAGCGAACCCATCAGCCTGCCCACCGGAGTACGCGCTCCAGCAACGATTACCGACGTTGTCATTCCTACCTCCAGTGGGTACTCGATAAGTGTGTGTGGCCCATCACACATACGCGAACGTTCAAGGAAAGGTTACCGTTGCGTTATGACCGCCGATCAGGTTGATGCCCGTCCCGCGCTCGCTTCCGCACTGGTGACGGCAATCGATCACGTCGGTATCGCCGTCCCCGATCTCGATGCCGCCGCAAAGTGGTACCACGACAACCTCGGCATGATCGTCCTCCACGAGGAGATCAACGAGGAACAGGGTGTCCGCGAGGCGATGCTCTCGGTGCGCGGCGCCGCCAAGGGCAGCGCCCAGATCCAACTTCTGGCCCCGTTGGACGAGAAGTCGACGATTGCCAAGTTCATCGATCGCAGCGGCCCCGGCCTGCAGCAGCTGGCTTACCGGACCAGCGACATCGACGCGCTGAGTGAGCGTCTGCGCAGCCAAGGCGTTCGGCTGCTCTACGAGGCTCCCCGCAAGGGCACCGCGAACTCACGCATCAACTTCATCCACCCCAAGGACGCCGGCGGCGTGCTGATCGAGCTGGTGGAACCGTCCGCAGACGAGCACTGACCGCTCAGGACCACTTTCTCGTCGGGCGACGGTTGGCCCGGTTCGCCCAGCAGGCGGTGTGCCAGTGTCTGCGGTCTTCGATGTCGCCGACGTCGATCGGAAGTACCACCACGTGCGCGGTGGCCACACGGATCTCGTGGTCACAGCCGGGGCAGCGATAGACCTTCACCGCACGCGATGCGGCGACTGTTCGCACTTCGTAGTCGTATCCGTCCGGGCCCGTCTCGATTCGGCGCGTCGGCGGCAACGACGCCAACCGGCGGTGTTCACGGGGCCGACGACTCATCAGAACAGCCGGTACTCGTCGCTGTCCATACCCCGCATCTGGTCGTAATCCAATGTCACGCAGCGGATTCCACGGTCAGTAGCGAGGGTTCGAGCCTGCGGCTTGATCTGTTGGGCGGCAAACACACCCGTCACCGGAGCGAGCACGGTGTCGCGGTTGAGCAGTTCGAGATAGCGCGTCAGCTGTTCGACGCCGTCGATCTCCCCGCGCCGTTTGATCTCGACAGCCACCGACCGACCGAGCTCGTCGCGGCACATCAGATCCACCGGACCGATCGCGGTCGGGTACTCCCGGCGCACCAAGGTGTAGCCGGCGCCCAGGAGCTCGACGTGCTCGGCCAGCAGGACCTGCAGGTGCGCCTCCACGCCGTCCTTCACCAGACCCGGATCGACACCGAGTTCATGGCTGGAGTCGTGCTCGACGTCCTCGACGGTGATGCGCAGCTGCTCGCCGGCCTTGTTCTCGACCACCCAGACGGGCACGCCATCGCCGTCATCCTCGGTGAGCCAGCACGGCGGACTCATCCAGTTCAGCGGCTTGTAGGCGCGATCGTCGGCATGGACGCTGACCGAACCGTCGGACTTGAACAACAACAGCCTGCGGGCTGATGGGAGGTGGGCGGTCAGCCGCCCCACATAGTCGACGGTGCACTGGGCAATCACAAGGCGCACTCGAACCACCTTAGGGGCATCCCCGGACGAACTAGGCTGACGCCACAATGAACTCCGACAAATCGCTGGCACGACGGCTGGGCCGCGTCCTTGAGGGTGTCACTCGCCAGAGCAGCCGGATCCCGGCGACCCCGGAATACGGATCGTGGGTCCTGGGGCGGGTATCGGAGAGCCAGCGCCGCCGCAGGGTGCGCATCCAGGCCATCCTCACGGCGTTCGTGGTCCTGGGGAACCTGCTCGGCATCGGCATCTCGATGATCATCGTCACGCTGTTGTTCCCCTCTCCCGGGGTGTTCGATCCGCAGGTCCGCTGGATCACGTTCATCGTGGCTCCCATCTACATCGCCACGGCATTGATCGTGGGCGTGTTCTGGGCGACCACCCGGGTGATCGACAACGTGCGCTGGGCGATCGAGGAACGTCCGCCCACCGCCACCGACCAGCGGAACACGTTCCTGGCCCCGTTTCGGCTCACCCGCGTGCTGTTGGTCCTCTGGGGCGTGGGCACCGCGCTGTTGACGACGCTCTACGGTCTCGTCGACACCAACTACATTCCGAAGTTCCTGCTGGGCGTCAGTTTTCCCGGCATCGTGGTGTCGGTCAGCTGTCATCTCTTCACCGAATTCGCACTGCGGCCGGTGGCCGCTCAGGCATTGGAGGCCGGCCCACCGCCGGTCCGGCTGGCTCCGGGCATCATGGGCCGCACCATGGTGGTGTGGGCACTGAGCTCGGGGGTCCCGATCGTGGGCATCATGCTGGCCGCGATGTTCGCCGTGACGCTGAACAATCTGACCCCGATTCAATTCGCTTACGCCGTCATAGGTCTCGGCTCGTTCGCGCTGATATTCGGCTTCCTGCTGATGTGGATCCTGTCCTATCTGACCGCAACCCCGATCCGGGTGGTGCGTGCGGCGCTCAACCGTGTCGAGCAAGGCGATCTGGACACCAACCTGGTGGTGTTCGACGGCACCGAACTGGGCCAGCTGCAACGGGGATTCAACTCGATGGTGCACGGCCTGCGCGAGCGCGAGCGGGTCCGCGACCTGTTCGGCCGTCACGTCGGCCGCGAGGTCGCGGCACTGGCCGAACAGGAGAAGCCTGTCCTCGGCGGCGAGGAGCGCCACGCCGCAGTGATTTTCGTCGACGTGATCGGCTCGACGCAGTTGGTCACCACGCGGCCCGCGGTGGAGGTGGTCGATCTGCTCAACCGGTTCTTCGCCGTGATCGTCGATGAGGTCGACAACCACCGTGGCCTGGTCAACAAATTCGAGGGCGACGCGATACTCGCGGTGTTCGGTGCACCGGCGTCACTTCCGAATCCCGAGGACGAAGCTCTGGGGGCCGCGAGGGCGATCGCGAGTCGGTTGCGTACCGAGGTGCCCGAGCTCGAGGCGGGCATCGGGGTGGCGGCCGGCCAGGTGGTGGCCGGCAACGTCGGCGCCAAACAGCGCTTCGAATACACCGTGATCGGGGAACCGGTCAACGAGGCCGCGCGGCTGTGCGATTTCTCCAAGCAGGTCCCCGGGCACCTGGTGGCCTCATCGGACACGATCGCCAACGCGTCCGAAACCGAGAGAGCCCGTTGGACACTGGGCGAATCGGTAACCCTGCGCGGTCTCGGCGAGCAGACCCGGGTAGCGGTTCCGGCCTAGCCGGCGGCCCATTGCCGTGCCGCCTCGACTGCCTCGTCGACGGTGCGGAACACGATGGCGTCGTAGTCGCCTCGCCGGTCGGGCGGCACCACGCGGCCATCCGGGTCGACGAGATAGGCCTCTTTGCCCGCGGCGGCCAGGCCTGCCCGCATTCCGGTCAGCATGCCCCGCGCGGCATCGTTGATGTCATCCACACGAGTGACGTCGAGCACGGCGACGTCATACTCGCCACGCGCATGCTCGGCACTCCGCAGCACCTGCTCAGCCCCGGCGAACAGCAGGTCACCCTGAACCTCGTAGACGCGGACACCCGGATGGACATCGAACACCGCCCGCAGCGTCGACGACGACTCACGACCGACGGTGAGGAAGTGAAGCCCCAGCTGCGAGGACAGATTGCGGCACACCTGCACGCCGCGCACACTGTTGCCGCGGGAATCGAGGCGTGGTGAGTACACCCCTATCCCGAGTTGACCGGGCAGCACCGCCACGATGCCGCCGCCGACGCCGCTCTTGGCGGGCATGCCGACGGCGCTGACCCAATCGCCTGTCGCGTCGTACATGCCGCAAGTCACCATCACGCTCAACGTCCGCCGAACCACGTCCGCATCGATGGCGCGCCGACCCGTCAGCGGGTTGAGCCCGCCCCGGGCCAGGGTCGCGGCCATCCGTGCGAGGTCGGTGCTGGTCACCTTGACCGAACACTGCCGGAAGTACACGTCGAGGACCTCGTCCGGGTCACCGTCCAGCACGCCGAAACTGGTCAGCATGTACGCGATCGCGCGATTGCGGTTGCCGGTCGCCTTTTCCGAGGCGTACACCTGCATGTCGATATCCAACCTGCGGCCCGCACACGCCGAGTGGAACTCGAGGATGCGGTCGAACCGTTCGTCTGCGTTCGCGCCGGGAATCAGCGAAACCGCCGCGATGGCACCGGCATTGATCATGGGGTTCTTCGGTGTCTTGGTGACATCGTCGACGCTGATCTCGTTGAACGCCTCACCGGATGGTTCGACACCTATCCTGGCGTCGACGGCGTCCTGACCGATCCGGCTCATTGCCAGCGCATAGGTGAACGGTTTGGAGATCGACTGAATGGTGAATTCCACTGCGGTATCACCGGATTCGTAGACATAACCATCCGAGGAGGACAGGCTCAGCCCGAAACACTCGGGATCGACGTAGGCCAGTTCAGGGATGTAGCTCGCCAGAGCGCCGTCGCGGCGCTCGATCTGCTCGGCACGGATCCGGTCCAGGTAGTGCTGCACCAGCTCGGCCACGAGTCGGAGTCTAACCGCGGGCACCATCCCACGACCATGTCGTTTTTCCGCTAGTGCGGCGCCGGGACCCGTGCCATCGTGGAGCGCATGCACGAGGATTTCGACCGCTGCTACCGGGCAGTCCAGTCCAAGGACGCCCGGTTCGACGGCTGGTTCGTCACCGCCGTACTCACCACGGGCATCTACTGCCGCCCCAGCTGCCCGGTGCGCCCTCCGTTCGCCCGCAACATGCGGTTCTATCCGACCGCTGCTGCCGCGCAGGCAGCCGGCTTCCGGGCCTGCAAGCGGTGCCGTCCGGACGCGTCACCGGGCTCCCCGGAATGGAACGTGCGCGGCGACATCGTGGCTCGGTGCATGCGGCTGATCGCCGATGGCACCGTGGACCGCGAAGGCGTGACCGGCCTGGCCGCCCGGGTGGGTTACACCAGCCGGCAGTTGCAGCGCATCCTGCAGGCCGAGCTCGGTGCCAATCCCCTGGCGCTGGCGCGGGCGCAACGCGCCCAGACCGCCCGGGTCTTGATCGAGACCACCGAATTGCCGTTCGCCGATGTCGCATTCGCCGCGGGCTTCGCCAGCATCAGGCAATTCAACGACACCGTCCGTGCAGTGTGCGATCTGACCCCGACTCAGCTGCGGCAGCGGGCGCGCACCCGGTTTTCCTCAGATGCTTCCACTCCCGGCGTCCTGTCCCTACGGCTGCCGGTGCGCACCCCATTCGCGTACGAAGGGATGTTCGGGCATCTGGCGGCCAGCGCGGTGCCAGGACTTGAGGAGGTTCGCGACGGTCAGTACCGGCGCACCTTGCGGCTGCCACATGGGTACGGCGTGGTGGGCCTGACGCCACAGCCCGATCATGTCCGCTGCCAGTTGGTGCTCGACGACTTCCGCGATCTCGCGGCCGCGATCGCCCGGTGCCGGCGCCTGTTGGACCTCGACGCCGATCCCGAAGCTGTGGTGGAAGCACTCCAAGACGACTCCCGACTGGCGGCTGTGGTGGCCAAGGCGCCCGGGCAACGCATCCCCCGGACCGTCGACGAATCCGAGCTCGCACTCAGGGTGGTGATCGGACAACAGGTGTCGATCAAGGCGGCCGGCACGCACGTCGGTCGACTCGTCGCCCGCTACGGAACCGCGATCTCCGACGAGGCCGGAGGTCTGACCCAGGTATTTCCGAGCGCAACCGAGCTCGCCGGTCTCGATCCCGATGGTCTGGCGATGCCGGCATCCAGGAAACGCACCGTCGCCGCGTTGGTGTCCGCGATTGCAACCGGCGATCTGACCCTCGACCCCGGATGCGACTGGGATCGGGCTCGCGAACAGTTGCTCGCCCTACCCGGGGTGGGTCCATGGACGACCGAGTTGATCGCCATGAGGGCGCTCGGGGATCCAGATGCCTTCCCCGCCACCGATCTCGGAGTCCGCGCGGCCGCCGAGCACCTCGGCCTCGCCCCTGACGTGTTGGTCGAACACAGCACCCGTTGGCGTCCGTGGCGCGCATATGCGACACAACACCTGTGGACCACACTGGACCACGCGGTGAACCAGTGGCCCCCGCACGATCGACAGGAGACGTCATGACGACACTGCAGTACCGCACCATGGACAGCCCCGTCGGCCTCCTCACCCTGGCCGGCCGGGACGGAAAGCTCATGCATCTACGGATGGTCGATCAGACCTATGAGCCGAGCCGCCAGGGGTGGGAAGTCGACGACAACGCGTTCCCCGAAGCCGTCGAGCAGCTGTCGGAGTATTTTGCCGGCGACCGCACCGAGTTCGACCTCGAGCTCGACATGATGGGCACGCAATTTCAGCGCCGGGTGTGGCAAGCGCTGCAGGCCATTCCTTACGGACAAACCTGCTCATACGGCGAGATTGCCCGGCAGATCGGTTCGCCGAGCGCATTCCGAGCAGTCGGTCTGGCCAACGGGCACAACCCGATCGGCATCATCGTCCCGTGCCATCGGGTGATCGGCGCGAATGGCAGCCTCACCGGGTACGGCGGCGGCCTGGACCGCAAGCGAGCGTTGTTGGAATTGGAGAAAAGCCGAACCACCCCGGCCCTTTTCAATTGAACGACGGGCGTTTCGCGATTCGCCAATAAAATTGGGAACGTACATACATACAAAATTGCCCGGGCCCTCCAATCGAAGTTGGAGGGCCCGGGACTTAATTTGTGTTCGGCGGTGTCCTACTTTTCCACCCGTGTGGGTAGTATCATCGGCGCTGGCAGGCTTAGCTTCCGGGTTCGGGATGGGACCGGGCGTTTCCCTGCCGCTATGGACCGCCGTAACT